>NZ_WBMR01000044.1 GCF_008923365.1 Actinomadura montaniterrae | reverse complement strand
GATGCCCGCGAGCTCGCCGTCCTCGCCTGGACGGGCGGGCGGGCGCGGGACGGGCCGGTTGCGCCGCAGGTCGACGGCCCAGCTGGCGAGCCGGTCCGGGTCGTCCGGGGTCCCGGCGACGACGGTCCCGGCGTGGACGAGGAGGCGTTCGAGTCGCCGCCGGTTCGCGGCCCTGGCCGGGGTGCGGGCGCCGGCGCGCAGCAGCGTGTGCCAGGCGGCGTTGATCGCGGCGGCCGCGTCGTGGCGGGCGCGGGCCGCGCCGTCCGGGTCCGCGGCGGCGAGCCTTGACGCCGCTTCCAGGGCCCGGGCCACCGCCGTCCGCTCTGGGCCGTCAGGCCGGACGAGCCCGGGCGCCATGGCGACGAGCCAGGCGACCGCGCCGCCCGCGAGGCCGAGGGCCAGGTGGAACGGGACGTCCGCGAGCCGCTCGCCCGGGACGAACAGGCAGCTCGCCGTGACGAAGGTGAGGATGAGGCCGCCGGGCGGCCCGGTGCGCGCCGCGTCGCAGAGCGTCTTGTGCGCGGCCGCGAGCAGCGCGGCGACCGCGACGCGGATCGCCGCCGAATCGGTCGAGGCCGCCGTGACCAGCGCGATCCCGACGCTGGCGAGCATGCCGAGCACCACCACCGCCATGAAGCGGGCGCGGGAGGCGTACGGCTCGCCGTGCGAGTAGATCGCGCACAGCGACCCGGCGGAGGTGTAGAGCGCGAGGTCGAGCCGGCCGAGCGCCAGCAGGACCAGCGCCGGCACGCCGAACGCGACGGGCGCGCTCAGCGCGGCCTTGTGCCAGATGTCGGCGGCCTTCCCGATCCTCAGGACGCCGCGCAGCGGAAGCGGCCGGATCCGGACGGCCGGGGCGCCGATGCTCTGCTCGCTCACCCCTAAAGCTTAACAAGTAATTTACTTGTGAAATATATGGGCGGGGTGTGCTTCCCGCCACGTCCCGCCGCGCCCCGCTAGTCCTTCAGCCAGGGATAACGGGCCGTGTCGCCGCCCGCGTAGTCCGGATCCAGGTAGATGAACACCCGCTGGATCTTCCAGTCGCGGATCTCGAACACGTCGCACCAGCGGCCCGCGCCCCACTCGGGCACGCCCGCCCGCCACGGCCCGTCCCGGTGCTCGCCGTGGCTCGTGCCCTCGACCACCAGCGTGTCCCCGCCCGAGAACACCCAGTTGAACGTGGCGTAGTGGTGCTCGATCGCCTTGATCGTCGCACCGACGTCGCCGAACAGCCGCCCGATCGCCTCCTTGCCGGTCGCGAGGCCCCACTTCGGGAAGTAGACCTGCGCGTCGTCGGCGAACAGGTCCAGCAGCGGCGCGCCGTCGGACGTCACCCCGCCGTTGTCGAACCCCTTGAGGTACTCCAGCGCGACCGACTTGCGCTGCTCGTCCGTCATCGTCTGCCTGCTGACCGCCAACCGCCTCACCCATCCCGTGCGCAGAGGGAGCCGCCCCGCAGACCGTACCCCGGCGGGCGTCCCGCCGTTAGCCCACCGGACGCGTCCCGCAGGCACAGGTGGCGAAACGCGCGGGGTCCGGAGGAACAATCCTGACGCGTCAGAGGTTAGGGTTACCTAATTACAACTGATCCATTTCGGCGGAGGTCCGCATGGCCACGGAACCGGTACGCAAGGGGCGCAGGCTCAACCGGGGGACGGTGCTGCGCACCGAGCGCCTCACCCCGCACATGATCCGCGTGGTGCTCGGCGGCGAGGGCCTCGCCGGCTTCGGCGCCGGCGCGTTCACCGACCACTACGTGAAGCTGCTGTTCCCGCAGCCGGGCGTGGAGTACCCCGAGCCGTTCGACATGGAGAAGGTCCGCGCCGAGATGCCGCGCGACCAGTGGCCGAGCGTGCGGACCTACACCGTCCGCGCCTGGGACCCCGACGCGGTCGAGCTGACGATCGACTTCGTCCACCACGGCGACAAGGGCATCGCCGGGCCGTGGGCGGCGAGCGTCCGGCCGGGCGAGGAGATCTTCTTCAACGGGCCCGGCGGCGCGTACGCGCCCAGCGCCGACGCCGGCTGGCACCTCCTCGTCGGCGACGAGAGCGCGCTCCCCGCGATCGCCGCGTCCCTCGAGCGGATCCCCGCCGGCGCCCCCGCCCGCGTGTTCATCGAGGTCGCGGGGCCCGAGGAGGAGCAGGACCTGCGCGCCCCCGCCGGCACCGAGCTCGTCTGGCTGCACCGCAACGGCGGCCAGGTCGGCGACCTGCTCGTCGAGGCCGTCCAGAAGCTCGACTTCCCCGAGGGGGACGTGCACGCGTTCGTGCACGGCGAGGCCAACTTCGTCAAGGCGCTCCGCCGCCACCTGCGCGTCGACCGCGGCCTGCCGATGGAGCGGCTGTCGATCTCCGGCTACTGGCGCCGCGGCCGCGACGAGGACGGCTGGCAGTCGAGCAAGCGCGACTGGAACCGCGAGGTCGAGGAGGAAGAGGCCCGCGCCCTCTCCTGACGGCGGGCGGGTCAGGCGGTGGCTTGGGTCTGGTCGTCGAGGTCGGGGCCGTCGTCGTCGGCGAAGCCGGGGAGCCAGCGCTCGGCCTCCGCGCGGTAGTCGCCCTCCGCCTCCAGCTGGCAGAGCACGCCGCCGCCGCCCGCCAGGGCACGGCTCACCGCCAGGTACTGCGGCGGCAGCCGGAACTGGCGGGCGAGCGCGCCCGGCCGCATGTCGGACGCGAGGCCGAGGCCGCGGGACGTCTGCTCGCGCATCCATTCGCGGGTGTAGCGGAACCGGTCGACGGCGAACGGCGCGGCGTGCGGGGTGACGAGCGCGGCGACCTCGTCGGGGTCCACCTCCGCGTCGGGCGCGAGGAAGCCCTCCTCCCACAGCGCGTCGACGATCGCGTCGGGGTCGCCGAGCGTGCCGATGCGCAGCAGCCGGCCGATCGACCACTGCAGCTCGTCCGGGACGTGGGCGGCGCCGCCGAAGTCCATGACGCCGAGGCGCCCGTCGTCCAGCAGCCGGAAGTTGCCGGGGTGCGGGTCGATGTGGATCATCTCGCAGCGGGACGGTCCGGACAGCAGGAAGCGGAACAGCAGCAGGCCCGCCCGGTCGCGCTCCTCCCGGCTCCCGTCGGCGATGACCTTGGCCAGCGGGGTGCCGTCCAGCCACTCGGTGACCAGCACGTTCCCGGACTGCGCGACGACCGCCGGGACGACGAAGTCGGGGTCGCCGGCGTAGGCGTCGTGGAAGGCGGTCTGGGCGCGGGCCTCGTCGACGTAGTCGAGCTCCTTCTGCAGCCGCCGCTTCAGGTCGGCGACGACCGGCTTGACCTCGACGCCGGGGAACAGCGGCGTGATCACGCGGCTCAGCCGGGAGATCTGGTTGAAGTCGCTCATCAGCGCGTCGGCGGCGCCCGGGTACTGGACCTTGACCGCGACGGTCCGCCCGTCGTGCCAGACGGCCTTGTGCACCTGGCCGATGGACGCGGCGGCGGCGGGCCGGTCGTCGAACTCGGCGAACCGGTCGCGCCAGTCCGCGCCGAGCCCTTCGGCGAGGACCTTGTGCGTGGTGGCGGCGGGCATCGGCGGCGCGGCCTCCTGGAGCCGGGTGAGGCTCGCGCGGAACGGCGCGGCGACCTCCTCGGGCAGCCCCGCCTCGAAGATCGACAGGAGCTGCCCGACCTTCATCGCGCCGCCCTTGAGCTCGCCGAGCACGGAGAACAGCTGCTCGGCGGTGCGGCGCTGGACCTCCAGCGCGACGGCCTCGGCGGGCCGGCCGATGGTCCGCTTGCCGAAACCGAGAGCGGTGCGCCCGGCGAAGCCGAGCGGGAGCGTCGCCAGTTTCGCGGTGCGCGTCACCGCGCGGCGGGGGATGTCAGTCACGGCCCGGCCGTCCCTCGTTCGACAGTGCGTCCAATGATCTCCAGCCTCTCACGGCGGACGAATGCCACGAAATAGTCATTCCCGCTAAAAACTTCAGCGCTCACACGGGCTCGGAGATTCCCTCGCCGTCCCGCGGCCGGCGACCCGCGCCGGCGGGCGCGTCGTGCCGGCAGGGCCGCAGCAGCAGCTCCACCACCTCGAGGGCCTGCTCGATCTCCGGCCGGTTCCCGCCCAGGTAGTGCGCGTACATGAACGAGTCGGCGATGCGGACCACGGCCTGCGCGAGCGTCCGTGTCGGCAGCGGCACCGCCAGCGCGCCGCGATCGATCTCCCGCTGCAGTTCGAGGGTCAGCAGCTCGGTCGCGCGGTCCTCGATGGTGCCCGGCATCGTCGCGAGCCGGATGAACAGCCGGGGCTCGCGCTCGGTGAACGCCTTGAGCGGAGCGGCGTCCACCACCGCCCGCATGAACCGGTCCAGCACCGTGAGGATCCGCTCCGGGCCGGTGCCGCGCACGCCGCGCGCGGCGACCCGGTAGGTGCGCTCGGTCATCTCCGCCAGGACGGTGCCGAGCAGCTGCTCGCGGCTGCCGACCCACCGGTAGAGGGTGGCGCGGCCGACGCCCAGCTCGGCGGCCAGCGCGGACATGTCGATCGGCTCGCCCCGCAGGTAGTGCGCGGACGCCGCGGCGAGCGCGGCCTCGGGCCCGGCCGGGCGGCGCGCGGGCGCCGGGGCGGGGGACGGGCCGGGAGGCCCGCTCGGGGGAACAGAGCTGCCGCTCATCCGCCCAGCATGACACAGCGGGAGGGGTGCGCCGGCGGGCGAGCGGAGCCGGATCGGGACGCCGGTCAGCCGCCCGCGACGCGGTCGATCAGCGCGGCGAGCAGCGCCGTGCGCGGGACGACGGACGCGAGGTCGAGCCACTCCCCCGGCGCGTGGTCGCAGCCGCCGACGGGCCCGAGGCCGTCCAGGACGGGCACGCCGAGCGCGGCGATCAGGTTGGCGTCGGCGCCGCCGCCGGTGGCCGCGTCCCGGACCGGGACGCCGACCGTCCGCCCCGCGAGGACGGCCTCGGCGGCGAGGCGGGCGGTGGCCTCGCCACGCTCCCACGGCGGCATCGGGGCGTGTTCGGTGACCTCGGCGGTGACGCCCTCCACGCCGTGGTCGAGGGCGAGGCGGCGGATGTCGGCGATCACCGCGTCGAACGCCCCGGCCCTGTCGCCCCGCACGTCCACCACCAGCCGCCCGGAGGCGGCCACCACGTTCGGCGCGGACCCGGCGGCCAGCACGCCGACGTTGACGGTGACGCCGGGACGGGTGCCGTTCAGGGCCTGGCACGCGACGGTCAGCCGCGCGGCGGCGAGCGCCGCGTTCGCCCCGCGCTCCGGCTCGATGCCGGCGTGCGCGGCCCGCCCCCGCAGCGCGATCTCCAGGTCGGTGACGCCGCTGCGCGCGGACACCAGGTCGCCGTTCTCGCGGGCGCCCTCCAGGCACAGTGCCGCGGCGGCGCCGCGCGCCTCCCGTTCGAGGACGGCCCGGCCGAGCGGGGAGCCGGTCTCCTCGTCGGGCGAGCAGACCAGGACGATCTCCCCGTACCGTTCGGCGCCGAGCGCGATCAGCGTCTCGACCGCGGCGATCCCGGCGAGGAGGCCGCCCTTGTCGTCGCAGACGCCGGGGCCGTGCGCGCGGCCGAGCGCCTCGTCCACCCGGAAGGGCCGCTCGGCGGCCGTCCCGGCGGGGAACACGGTGTCGAGGTGGCCGGCCAGGACGATCCTGGCGCGGCCGGTGCCGCGGCGGCGGGCGACGACGGCGATCCGGCCGTCCGGCAGCGGGTGCTCCTCGGGGTCGAGCCCGGACTCGCGGGCGTGCCCGGCGACGAGGCGGGCGACCCGGTTGACGCCCGGGACGTCGGCGGTGCCGCTGTCCGCGGCGACCAGCGCGGCCAGCCGCGCCAGGTAGCGGTCGCGGCCCGTCCCGGCCGCCGCCAGCAACGCGTTCCCGTCGATCGCGGCCGTTCCCATGACACCTCGCGAACGAGAGACTACCCGGAGTGATCAAGGGTAGTCGGTAGGTGTGAAAGAGAGAAGCGGGGACGCCGGACGCAAGGGCCGGCTGCTGATCATTGGCGGGGCGGAGAACCGGACCTGCGGCTCCGGGCCCCTGGAGACGTTCGTCGAGCTGGCCGGCGCGGAGGACGCGCGGATCGTCGTCGTGACGACCGCGACGGAGGTCCCCGAGGAGGTCGCCGAGGAGTACACCGCGGTGTTCGGGCGGCTCGGGGTGCCGTCGGTGCGGGAGCTGCGGCTGCTCGGCCGCGCCGCCGCCGACGACGCCGCGACGCTGCGCGCGCTGGACGCGGCGACCGGGGTGCTGTTCAGCGGCGGCGACCAGTCGCGGATCCGGACCCTGGTCGGGTCGCGGACCAACGAGCTGCTCAAACGCCGGCTGAAGCAGGAGGGCCTGGTGATCGCCGGGACGAGCGCCGGCGCGACCGCGATGGGCCACTGGATGATCCTCGGCGGCCACGGCCACGAGGTCGCGGCGTCCAGCGTGAAGGTGGGACCGGGGCTGGCATTGCTGGACAACGTGCTGATCGACATGCATTTCAACGAGCGGGGGCGGCTGCCGAGGCTGCTCAGCGGCATCGCGCTGGACACCCGGCTGCTCGGCGTCGGGATCGACGAGGACACCGCGATCGTGGTGGGCGACGGGCAGTTCCAGGTGGTCGGGACCGGGGTGGTGACGGTCGTCGACGCGGGCCAGTCGACGGTCGCCTACGCCGCGTCCGACGACGAGCCGATGGCGATGTTCGACGTGTCCCTGCACCTGCTGCCCGCCGGCTGCTGCTTCCAGATGCACGATCGGCTGCCGGCGATCGGCACGATGCGCGGGCCCGGGGAGGAGTAGCCGTGCGGTTGGACCATGTGCGCCGCCTCGGCGGCCCGAACGTCTATCTGAACCGTCCCGTCGCCGTCGCGTGGCTGGACCTGCAGGGCCTGACCGGGCACGAGACGACCGACCATCCCGGTTTCGCCGAGCGGCTGGTGGCGGCGCTGCCGGGGCTGCGCTCCCACCACTGCTCGGCGGGCCGGCCGGGCGGGCTGCTCGAGGCGATGGCCCGCGGCACCTATTTCGGCCATGTCACCGAGCACGTGACGCTGGAGCTGTCCGGGCTGATCGGCCGGGAGGTCTATTTCGGCCGGACGGTGCGCGCGGGCGGCCCCGGCGACTACGAGCTGATCCTCGAATGCCCGCGGGACGAGCCGTCCGGCGGGGACGTGGTGGAGCGGCTGATCGAGCTGGCGGTGCGGACGGTGACCGCGGCGCTGTCCGGGACGGTGCCGGATCCCGCGCCGGGCCTCGCCCCGATCGCGGCGGCGTACGAGGAGAGCCGGCTCGGGGTGAGCACCGCCGCGCTGGCGCGCGCCGCCCGGGAGCGGGACGTGCCGGTCCGCCGCGTCGGCGATCTGAACCTGCTGCGGCTCGGGTACGGGCGGCACCACCGGATGGTGTGGGCGGCGATGACCGACGGCACGTCCGCGATCGGGATGGAGATCGCCGCGGACAAGCGGCTGGCGCACAAGGTGCTGGCGGACGCGGGCGTCCCGGTCCCGGAGGGCCGGGTGGCGCAGTCGCCGGCGGAGGCGCTCCGGGCGCTGCGGGAGATCGGCGCGCCGGTGGTGGTCAAGCCGCTGTCGGGGCACCAGGGCGAGGGCGTGCACATCGAGCTGTCGGAGCCGCCGGAGGTGGTGGCGGCGTTCACGTCGGCGGCGGGCGAGGAGGGCCGCGCCGACGCGTGCGGGGTGCTCGTCGAGTCCTACATCCCGGGCCGCGACTACCGGGTGCTGGTGGTCGGCGGGCGGGTCGCGGCGGCGGCCGAGCTGACCGCCGCGCGGATCACCGGGGACGGGACGTCCACGGTCGCGGAGCTGGTGGAGCGGGTCAACGCCGACCCGGCGCGCGGCGAGGGCCACGACCGCCCGCTGACCCGGCTCGCGCTCGGCGCGACCGAGCTGGCGCTGCTGGCCCGGCAGGGCCACGGCCCGGACTCGGTGCCCGCGGACGGCGAGACGGTCCGGCTGCGCCGCAACGCGAACCTGTCCACCGGCGGGACGAGCCGGGACGTCACCGGCGACGTGCATCCCGAGGTCGCCGCGATGTGCGTGCGGGCCGCCGCGACCGTCGGGATGGACGTGTGCGGCATCGACCTGCGGCTGCCCGACATCGGCTCCCCGCTGCCCGCCGAGCGCGGCGCCGCCGGGATCCTGGAGGTGAACGCCGCCCCGGGGCTGCGCATGCACCTGGCCCCGTACGAGGGCGAGCCCCGCGACGTGGCGGGCGACATCGTCGACCTGATGTACCCGCCGGGGACGCCGTCGCGGGTCCCGGTGGTGTCGGTGACCGGCACCAACGGCAAGACCACCACGGTCCGGATGATCGCGCACATGCTGGAGCTGGACGGCGTCCGCACCGGCATGACGAGCACCGAGGGCGTGTACGTGGGCGGCCGGCTCGTGCACCGGTCGGACGCGTCCGGGCCGCGGTCGGCGGAGATGGTGCTGGGCGACCGGTCGGTGGAGGCGGCGGTGCTGGAGACGGCGCGCGGCGGGATCGTCCGGCGCGGCCTCGGCTACGACCGCGCCGACGTCGCGGTCGTCACCAACATCACCCGCGACCACCTCGGCATGGACGACACCGAGTCGCTGGACGACCTGACCGACATCAAGGCCCTCGTCGCCGAGGAGATCCGCCGCGGCGGCCGCCTGGTGCTGAACGCGGAGGACGGGCCGTCGGCGGGGCTGGCCGGGCGCCCCGCGGTGCGGCGCCGCGAACCGGAGCTGTGCTACTTCGCGATGTCGGCGGACGCGCCGGTGCTGGTCCGGCATCTGGAGGGCGGCGGCACCGGGTACTGCGTCGAGGACGGCTGGCTGACGGAGGCGCACGGCGGGCGCCGCACGCGGGTGCTGCCGGTGGAGGAGGTCGCGGGCGCGTTCGGCGGCCGCGCCGGGCACGTCGTCGCGAACGCGCTGGCCGCGCTGGCGGCCGCCCGCGCGCTGGGCGTGCCGGTGGACGTCACCGCCGAGGCGCTGCGCACGTTCGAGCCGCACACCCGCAATCCGGGGCGCGGCTGCGTGTACCAGGTCGGCGACAACCCGGTGCTGGTGGACTACGCGCACAACCCGGCGGCGGTCGCCGCGGTCGGCGCGTTCGTCGGGGCGCGCTGGGGCGCGGGCGGCGTCGCGGCTGTGACGCTGCCCGGCGACCGGTCCGACGAGCTCGTCGCCGAGACGGCCCGGGCCGTGGCGGGCGCGTTCGGGCGCGTCGTCGTCTACGAGGACGAGGACCTGCGGGGCCGCCGCTCCGGCGAGATGACGCGGCTGATCGTCCAGGGGCTGCGGGAGGGCCGCCCGGACGTGCTGCACCACCCGGCGGGCGACCTCAAGGGGGCGCTGACCTCGGCCCTGGACATGGCCGGGCCCGGCGAGCCGGTGCTGCTGCTGTACGAGAAGCTGGAGCCGGTCGTCGAGCTGCTCGAGACCCTCGGCGCCGAGCCCGCGGCGCCCTGACCGGGACGTCCCGGGACTAGGACGTCTCGGGGACGGGTGGCCGCAGCAGCAGGACGGCGACGGCCAGCAGCGCCAGCACGACGATCCCGTCCATCCAGTAGTGGTTGGCGGTGCTGACGACGACGGCGACGGTCGCGATCGGGTGCAGCAGCCACAGCCAGCGCCAGCGCGTCCGGCACGTGACGATGAGACCGATCGCGATGATCGCGGCCCAGCCGATGTGCAGGGACGGCATCGCCGCGTACTGGTTGGCCATCGTGTCGTGCTGCGGCGACCCGTACACCGAGGGGCCGAAGCGGGCGGCGGTGTCGATCAGGCCGGTGGCGGGGAGCATCCGGGGCGGCGCCAGCGGGACGAGCAGGTGCAGCGCGAGCGCCCCGGCGGTCAGCGCGACCAGCACCCGGCGGATCCACCGGTAGTGCGCGGGCCTGCGCAGGTAGATCCAGAGCAGGAACAGCGCCATCGCCGGGAAGTGGACGTAGGCGTAGTAGCAGTTGGCCACGTGTATCAGGAACTGGCTGTGCAGCAGCCCGTGCTGGAGGTGCAGCTCGCTCGGCAGGTCGAGGGCCCGCTCGATGTCCCAGATCCGGTGCGCGTTGCCGAACGCCTCGCTCACCCGGTCGTTGGCCAGCAGCCGCCCGAGCTTGTAGACGGTGAACAGCACCGCGATCAGCAGCAGCTCGCGGACCGCCCGCGGCCGCCCGCCCGGCCGTCCGCCGCCCTGGCCTCCCGGTCTGCGCAGCCGCGCGAACGACGAGACCGGCCGGGACGGCTGTTCGAGGAGGCTCATGTGCGGTCCTTCGACGGGCGGGTCCGCCGCGCTCGGCCGCGGCGGCGGCTGCTGGGACGGCCCGGGCCGTCCCCCGCGCGGAGGGACGGCCCGGGCCCCGGATCAGGTCACGGCCGGGTCGAGCTCGCGCTCGCCCTCGCCGGGGCGCGGCGCGGGGGCCGCGCCGCCGTGCCCGTCATGGAGCAGATGCCGAAGCCTCTCACCTTCGACGTCCACGTTGGGCAGGATGCGGGCGAGCCACCGCGGCAGCCACCAGGCGGACCGGCCGACGAGCGCCATCACCGCCGGGACGATGGTCATCCGGACGACGAAGGCGTCGAAGGCGACGCCGGCCGCCAGCGCGAAGCCCATCATCTTGATCATCGACTCGGACGACGACAGGAACCCGGCGAACACCGCGATCATGATCACCGCGGCGGCGGTGACGACGCGGGCGCCGTGCCGGAAGCCGGTGACGACGGCCTCGCCCGGGGGCGCCCCGTGCACGTGCTCCTCGCGCATCCGGGTGACGAGGAAGACCTGGTAGTCCATCGCCAGCCCGAACACCACGCCGATCATGAAGATCGGCATCATGCTCATGATCGGGCCCGTGGTGTCGACCCCGAACAGCCCGGACAGCCAGCCCCACTGGAACACCGCGACGACGGCGCCGAAGGTGGCCGCGACGGTGAGCAGGAAGCCGAGCGTGGCCTTCAGCGGCACGAGCAGCGACCGGAACACCAGCATCAGCAGGATGAACGCGAGCCCGACGACGAGCCCGAGGTAGGGCGCGAGGGCGCTGGAGAGCTTGGCCGACACGTCGATCATCATGGCCGTCCGGCCGGTGACCATCGCGCCGGCGCCGGTCTGCGCCTTCAGCCCGTCGGCCTTGTCGCGGATCGCCGAGACGAGGTCCTCGGTCTGCTGCGAGCTCGGCCCGCTCTTCGGGACGACGGTCAGCACCGCGGTGTCGCCCTTCGGGCTCGCCTGCGGCGGCGTCACGGTCACCACGTCCGGCAGCGCCCGGATCTCCCCGGCGAACCGCTGCCCGGCGGCCTGGGCGTTCGCGCCGTCGACGACGACCATCAGCGGGCCGTTGAAGCCGGGCCCGAAGCCCTTGTCGAGCAGGTCGTAGGCCTGGCGCTGGGTGGTGGCGGGCGCGGCGGCCTCGTCGCCGGGCATGCCGAGCCGCAGGTCCAGCGCCGGGGCGGCGATCACGCCGAGGCCGGCGACGGCGAGCAGCAGGACCGGCAGCGGCCGGCGGACGACGAACCGGGCCCACCGCTCGCCGAACGGCGGGCGGCCGCGGCGCGAGACGCCGCCGCGCAGGAACGGGATCGCGCCGCCGAGGACCTTGCGGCCGGCGAAGCCGAGCAGCGCGGGCAGCAGGCTGAGCGCGATGAGGACCGCGATCACCACGGCGAACGCGGCGGCGAATCCCATCTCGGTGAGCATCGGGATGTCCACCACGGCGAGGCCGGCCAGCGCGATGACGACGGTCAGCCCGGCGAACACCACCGCCGATCCGGCGGTCCCGACGGCGCGTCCCGCGGCCTCCTCGCCGGTGCGGCCCTCCCGCAGCTCGTGCCGGTACCGGGAGACGATGAACAGCGCGTAGTCGATCGCGACCGCGAGGCCGAGCATCAGCGCGAGCGTCGAGGTCATCGAGCTCATGTCGATGAGCCCGGTCGCGGCGGTGATTCCGGCCATCGCGATGCCGACGCCGAGGATGGCGTTCAGCAGCGGCAGCCCGGCGGCGATCAGCGAACCGAACGTGATGATCAGCACGACCGCCGCGACGGCGACGCCGATCACCTCGGTGGCGCTCTGCTCGGGCATCGCCTCGGTCGCGTCGCCGCCCATCTCCACCCGGAGCCCGGCGTCCTTGCCCGGCTGGGCGGCGGCGGTCAGCGCGTCGCGCGCCGCGTCGGTGACGTCGATCGCGGGCACCTTGTAGGTGACCTGCGTGTAGGCGATCTTGCCGTCCTGCGAGACGGCCTTCGCCTGGTAGGGGTCGACGACGGAGGCGACCTGCGGCGCCGCCTTGAGCTTGGCGACGACCTTCTCGACGCCCGCCTTGCCGGCGGGGTCGGTCACGGTCCTGCCATCGGGGGCGGCGAACACGACCCGCGCGGTGGCGCCGTCCGCGGACGCCTGCGGCATCCGGTCCTTGAGCAGGTCGATCGCCTGCTGGGACTCGGTGCCCGGCATCGAGAAGTCGTTGGAGGTGGGCCCCTTGAGCACCGCGGCGCCGACGCCGAAGAGCACGAGCAGCCCCACCCAGAGCAGCGTGACGAGCCGGCGGCGCCGGAACGAGAACCGGCCGAGCCGGTAGAGGAAGGTGGCCAAGAGAGCGTCCCATCGGTAACGGGGCGTGCGGACATGGCCCCACGGCGGCCGGCCGTCGGGCTGTCACTCGGTCAGGGGGGTGGTGGGGGGTGCTCGCCGCCCTGCGGGGGGACCCGGCGCCGCTGGGCGGCGGCGCGGCGCCGGGGGTCGGAAGGGCCCGGTTACGGGCCGGGCAGCCCGGCGCGCAGCTGGGCGAACGCCGAGTCGATCAGTTCGGGCAGGTCGGCGCCGCTCCGGCCGTCCACCCACAGGTCGACGGCGGTGCGCATGGCGACGCCCGCGGCGCCCGCCAGCAGGTGCGGGTACAGGTCGCGGCCGGCGTGGGTGCCGGTGCGCGCGGCGATGACCTCGGCGATCTGCCGCTGCATCTCGCCGAGGCCGCAGAGCTGCTTGCCGACCAGCGCCGGGTTCCGCTTGACCACGCGCAGCAGCGCGATGGTCTCGTCGCGGGTGTCGGTCGGCAGCAGCACCTCCCGGACGACCTCGCGCAGCGCGTCCCAGATCGGCTCGCCCGCCGGGCGGTCGCGCAGGGCGTCGATGACGGCCTGCGCCCCGTCGGTGAGCGGCGCGACGATCGCCTCTTCCTTGCCCGGGAAGTAGTTGTGGAACGTGCGGGGGGAGACCCCGGCCGCGTCGGCGATCGCCTCGATCGTGACGCCCTCGACGCCGCGCTCCACGGCGAGGAGGGCGGCGGCGCGGCTGAGCGCCTGGCGCGTCGCGACCTTCTTGCGCTCGCGCAGGCTCGTCTCGGTCATGCCCTCACGGTAAACCGAACTTGCGTGTCCGGCAAAATTTCAGGCACTGCCAGCTTGCGTGATGTGCATCTCACCGCCGGGCGGGAACAGATCCGCGCCGCGCACCGTTCACGCGCCGACCGCATCGCGGGCCGCCCCGCCGCTTCGCGCGCCACCCCGGCCGCCCGGCATGCCGGCGCCCGCCGCTAGCCGATCGGCAGGCCCGTGTAGTTCTCGGCCAGCATCGTCTTAGCCGCCTCGGAGGAGGCCACATAGTCCAGGTGGGAGCGCTGGAGCCGCAGCGCGAAGCCGTCCGCGGCCGGATCCACGTGCAGCAGCGTGGTCATCCAGTAGGAGAAGTGCTCGGCCCGCCACACGCGCCGCAGGCACGTCGAAGAATACGCGTCGAGCAGAGTGTCCGAGCCCGACGCGTACCGCTCCGTCAGGGCCCTGGCCAGCACGATCACGTCCGACACCGCCAGGTTGAGGCCCTTGGCGCCCGTCGGCGGGACGATGTGGGCCGCGTCGCCGGCGAGGAACAGCCGGTCGTGCCGCATCGGCTCGGCCACGAAGCTGCGCATCGGCGTGATCGACTTGTCGGTGATCGGGCCCTCGTGCAGCTTCCAGCCGTCGTCGGTGGCGAACCGGGCCGCGAGCTCCTCCCAGATCCGCGCGTCCGGCCACGCCGCGATGTCCTCGTCCGGCGGCACCTGCAGGTAGAGCCGGCTGACCTGCGGGGAGCGCAGGCTGTGCAGCGCGAACCCGCGGTCGTGGTTGGCGTAGATCAGCTCCTCGGTGGACGGCGGGACATCGGCGAGGATGCCGAGCCAGGCGAACGGGTACTCGCGGGAGAACGTCCGCAGCCCCGGCACCGCCGGGCGGCTGACGCCGTGGAACCCGTCGCAGCCCGCGATGTAGTCGCACTCCAGGGTGTGCACCTCGCCGGCGGTGTCGCGGAACGTCACGCTCGGCGCCGAGGCGTCGAGGCCGATCACCTCGGTCTCGAACCGCACGTCGCCGCCGTCCGCGAGCCGCTTGGCGACCAGGTCCTTGACGATCTCGGTCTGCGCGTAGACCGTGACGGTCCGGCCCGTGAGGTCGGTCAGCGGGATCCGGTGGCCCGCGCCGCCGAACCGCAGCTCCAGCCCGTGATGGACGAGCCCTTCGCGGTCGAGCCGCTCCCCCGCGCCGCTCTCGCGGAGCACGTCCGTGGTGCCCTGCTCGAGCATCCCGGCCCGCTGCCGCCGCTCCACGTAGCCGCGGTCGCGGCTCTCCAGGACCACCGAATCGATCCCCTGCAGATGCAGCAGATGCGACAGCAGCAGCCCGGCCGGGCCGCCGCCGATGATCGCCACCTGGGTACGCATCGAGCCTCCTCGTCATCCGTTCTGGGGGTTCCCCCTTGCGATGCTGGCGCGCGTACCCGCTGGTTCAGGCGCCGGCCTTCCGCTCGGTGGAAAACGTCTCCGGGTGTCCGCGCCAGTGCTGGGCCACGTCCCGCGACAGCGCCCGCGCCGCCGTCGTCAGCGGCGGCAGCAGCCGCCGCAGGTCCGCGCTGCGGGTGCGGGCGACCAGCGACAGCGCCGCCACCACCTCGCCCGTCCCGTCCCGGACGGGCGCGCCGACCGACGAGGCGCCCAGCGTCATCTCGTCGCGGGTCAGCGCGTACCCCGAGCGGCGCACCTGCTCCAGGCAGCGCCGCATCTCGTCCGCGTCGGTGATCGTCCGGGCGGCGTGCCGCTCCAGCCCGGCGGCGAGGACCCGCTCCCGGTACTCCGGCGGCGCGAACGCCAGCAGCACCTTCCCGACCCCGGTGGTGTGCAGCGGCAGCGTCGCGCCGACCTGCGTCACGACCGGCACCGAACGCGTCCCGCGCAGCCGCTCCACGACCAGGACGCGGTCGTCGCGCAGCACGGCGAGCTGCACGTTGTCGTGCGTCGCCTCGTACAGGTCCTCCATGTGCGGCAGCGCCAGCTCCCGCAGCCCGGTGACGGCGGGGGCCTGGCTGCCGATCCGCCACAGCCGGGTGCCGATGCGGTACGTCCCGTCCGGCACCCGCTCCAGGAACCCGCCGGCGGCCAGCTCCCCGACCAGCCGGTGCCCGGTGGCGAGCGGCAGCCCGGCGCGGCGGCAGATCTCGCTCAGGTTCAGGCGCACGTCGTCCTGGGCGAAGGCGTTCAGGATGGCCATCACCTTGCCCGCCACGCTCACCGGGCGCGCGCGCTCAGCCATGGCCCTCCCGACGGTCACTCCTGTTCGGCCAGTACCCGCTGGGCGACGGCGAACGCCGAGTTCGCGGCGGGCACTCCACAATAGATCGCCGTCTGGAGCAGGACCTCCTTGATCTCCTCGCGGGTCAGCCCGTTGCGGAGCGCGGCGCGCACGTGCATGGCCAGCTCGTCCAGGTGGCCGCCCGCGACCATGGCGGTCAGCGTGATGCAGCTGCGCGTCCTGCGGTCCAGCCCGGGACGGGTCCAGATCTCGCCCCACGCGTACCGGGTGATCAGATCCTGGAAGTCCTCGGTGAAGGCGTCCTTGCGGGCCTCGGCGCGGTCGACGTGCGCGTCCCCGAGCACCTCGCGGCGCGTCCGCATGCCCTCGGCGTGCCGTTCCCCGTCGATGCTCATGCCCGTCCCTTCCAGGTGCGGTTCAGGTGCGCGGTGATCGCCTCGGTGACCGGTTCCGGCCGCTCGGCGCTCGCCAGATGCCCGGCTCCGTCGATCACGACCAGTTCGGCGCCGGAGATGCCCTCGGCAAGCCGGTCGGCGTGGCCGTGCGGCGGGGTCGGGCCGTCCTCGGCCCCGGCGATCACCAGGGTCGGCGCCGAGACGCCGCCGAGCCGCGCGGTGGCGTCGAACGCGGCGAGCGCGTCGCAGCACGCCGCGTAGCCCTCCGGGTCGGTCTCGCGGAGCATCGCGACGTACGGCTCCGCGCCCGCGAACCCGGGGGTGAACCAGCGGCTCGCGGCCGTGTCGGCGACAGGCCCCACGCCCTCGCGGCGGACGAGCGCCGCGCGGTCCCGCCACGGCCCCGGGTCGCCGAAGCGGGGCGAGGTGCAGCACAGGACGAGGCTCGCGACGCGTTCCGGGGCCCGGAGCGCGAGAGCGGTGCCGATGGCGCCGCCCAGCGAGACGCCCGCGTACGCCGCCTCGGCGATCCCGAGGCGGTCGAGCAGCGCGGCGACCCCGCCGGCGAGGTCCTCGACGGTGAACGGGCCGTCCGGGGACGGCGCGCCGCCGTGCCCCGGCAGGTCGTAGCGCAGCACCCGCCACGCGCGCGTCAGCGCCGGCAGCTGCGGCAGCCACAGGTCCATCGAGGTGCCGAGGGACGGGCCGAGGACGACGACGGGCGCGTCCGGCGGCCCGTCGAGCCGGTACTGCGGGATGCGCGGGGGCGGGGTGTTCAGGGGTGGGGGCGGGGTCACGCGCGGCTCCTCCGGTACGCGTCGAGGGCACGGTCCGCCAGGGCGGAGGCCGCGCCGGTGCCGGGATCGTCTCCGAGAACGTCCAGCAGTCCGTCGAGGTTGGCGCGCATCCGGTCCGCCGACACCTCCAGGCCGCAGACCAGGTCGGCGGCGGTCTCGGCGGCGCCGCCGGCCAGCCTGAGGCACTCGCGCAGCGGCTGCCACTCGGCGTGCCACTCCCCCGCCGGGCGTTCCAGCGGCGCGGCCTGCGCCGCGAGGACGACCTGCGCGTACGCCGGCACCTGCAGCGCCGCCGACCGGACGAGAGCCGACAGCGCCGGGTTGCGCTTGTGCGGCATCGACGACGAGCCGCCCCGCCCGGGCCCGGCGGCCTCCGCCACCTCGTCGACCTCGCTCTGCGCGAGCAGCCACACGTCGGTGGCGATCTTGCCGAGGGCGCCGGCGGTCACCGCGAGCGCCGCGGCCAGGTCGGCGACCGGGGTCCGGCGGGTGTGCCACGGCAGGACCGGCACGTCCAGGCCGGTCTCCTCGGCGAACGCGGCGACCAGGTCGAACGCCCGGTCGCCGTAGGCGTCCAGCGTCCCGGCGGCGCCGCCGAGCTGGACGGGCAGCGCGACCGCCGCCAGCCGCTCGCGCGCCTCCAGGCAGCCGAGCAGCCAGTTCGCCGCCTTCGCGCCGAACGTGGTGGGCAGCGCCTGCCGGCCGAGCGTGCGCGCCGCCATCGGGGTGTCGCGGTACCGCGCCACGGTGCCGGCCAGCCCGTCCAGGGCCCGGTCGAGGTGGGCCAGCAGGACCCGCCGCGTCCGGGCCGCGACGAGCATCGCGCCGGTGTCGGCGATGTCCTGGCTGGTGGCGCCCTTGTGGACGTGCTCGCCGGCGGCCCCGGCGAGGCCGCGCAGATCGGCGACCAGCGGGACGACGGGGTTCCCGGAACCGCGGGCACGGCGCGCCACGTCCGCGACGTCGATCCCGCCGGCCGAGGCGGCCGCGGTGATCGCCTCCGCCGCCGCGGCGGGGATGATCCCCAGCCGCGCCTGCGCGCGGGCGAGCGCCGCCTCGGCGTCGAGCATCGCCGCCAGGTACGCGGCGTCGCCCGTGGCGGCCTCGGCCTCCGTCCCGGCGCGCACCGGCGACAGCAGCCCCGCGTCGGCGGACGGCCCCGCGCCGCCGGACGGCCCGGCCGCGGCGGGCGGCGGCGTCTCAGAAGGCAAGGAAGACCGTCTCCCCCTCGCCCTGCAGCCGCACGTCGAACCGGTACGCCCGGTCGCCCTCCCGCTCGGCGACCAGCGTCCCGCGGCGGTCCGCGGGGACCTCGGCGAGCAGCGGGTCGGCGGCGTGCGCGGCCTCGTCCTCCGGGAAGTAGATCCGGGTCGCGACCGGCTTCAGCAGGCCGCGCGCGAACACCAGCAGCGCGATGTACGGCGCGCCCGCCCCGACCGCGCCCGGCTTGACGGTGGTGAACCAGAACCCGCCCGCCGCGTCCGTGCCGCACCGCCCGAACCCGGAGAAGTCGTGACCCTCCCGGACGATGCCGCCCGGCCGCCGCGGGATCTCGCCGTTCTCGTCGGCCTGCCAGATCTCCAGCAGCGCGTCCGGCACCGGCTCGCCGGCGCCGTCGAGCACCCGGCCCCGGATGGTGATCGCGTCCGGCCGCCAGGCGGGCGCGACCCGCGGGCCGGCCTCGTACGGCAGCGCGTAGCCGTAGAAGGGGCCGACGGTCTGCGACGGCGTCGTCTCGGCCTGCGTGGTCTTCGCCGGCGTCGTCATCAGGCCTCCATCGGGGTGTCGCCGAGCACGATGTCCCACTGGAACCCCAATGCCCACTCCGGCTTGGTGAGATCCATGTCGAACCGGGAGATCAGCTTCTCGCGGTCGCGCTCCTCGGGGATCGACTGGAAGATCGGGTCGAACGGGAACAGCGGGTCGTCCGGGAAGTACATCTGCGTGACGAGCCGCTGGGTGAACGCGGTGCCGAACACCGAGAAGTGGATGTGGGCGGGCCGCCACGCGTTGTGGTGGTTGCCCCACGGGTAGGCGCCCGGCTTGATCGTGATGAACCGGTAGCGGCCCTCGTCGTCGGTGAGGCAGCGTCCCGCGCCGGTGAAGTTCGGGTCCAGCGGGGCGGGGTGGATGTCGCCCAGGTGGTTGTAGCGGCCCGCGGAGTTCGCCTGCCAGACCTCCACGAGCGCGTTCCGCACCGGGCGGCCCGCGCCGTCCAGCACCCGGCCGGTCACGATGATCCGCTGGCCGAGCGGCTCCCCGGAGTGCTGCACGGTGAGGTCGTTGTCCAGCCGTCCGAGCTCCTGGTGGCCGAAGACCGGCGAGGACAGCTCGACGCTGTCCGGGCCGAGCTTCGGCATGATCAGCTCCTGCGCCGGGGCGCGGAGCACGGTGCTCTTGTAGCCCGGATACAGGTACGGGGGATGCGTCATGCGCTCGTTCCTTCCTCGACGTGCCCCGCCAGTGGCGCCCCGTTCGCGGCGCGGATCTCCCCAGGCGCGACGCACTGCCCTCCACCCTGGCAGCCGGCGGCGGCGACGGCGCACCCGGGTTTCCGCTCAACGGAAAATCAGGGCCGCAGTCTGCGGCACGTCAGGCGGCGTTAACCGCCGCCCTGCCCCCCTCCAGGCGGCGGTCAGAGGGTCTCGGGCAGGCCGAAGACCGGGAACAGCGACGTGTCGAAGAACGCCGACACCTGCACCACCTCGCCGGCGGCGATGCTGAGCACCTGGAGCTGGAACGGCCGGTGCACGCCGTCCGCGTCCCGCCGGTACATGCCGAAGGCGGGCTGCCCGTTGGCGGCGGCCGGCACCATCCGCAGCTCCCCCGGCTCGGGCGCGCACTGGGCCTTGATGAGCCGGACGATCGAGCCGGCGCCGACGAACCACTGCGGGAACGGCGGCATCTCCCAGACCGCGTCCTTCCGGAACAGGTCCAGCAGTGCGTCCACGTCCGCGTCGTCGAACGCCTTCGCGTACCGCTCGAGCAGATCCCGCTGGCCCGGGTCGGTGGGCTCGACCAGCTCGTCGCGCAGCGGCGCCGCCTCCTCCAGCTGCGCCCGGGCCCGCTGCAGCGCGCTGTTGACGGACGCGGTGGAGGTGCCGAGCAGCTCGGCGGCCTCGGCCGCCTTCCACTTCAGGACGTCCCGCAGGATCAGCACGACCCGCTGCTTGGCGGGCAGGTGCTGGAGCGCGGCGACGAAGGCGAGCCGGGTGCTCTCGCGGGCCGCGACGATCGTGGCGGGGTCGGCGGCGTCCGCGCCGAGCACCGCGTCGGGCGCCGGCTCGAGCCACGGCACCTCCGGCGAGGCGACGACGGGGCGCTCCGGCTCGTCGCTGGGGGCGCCCAGGCCGGACGGCATCGGGCGGTGGCCGCGCTGGTCGATCGCGGTCAGGCACACGTTCGTCGCGATCCGGTAGAGCCAGGTGCGCAGGGACGACCGCCCCTCGAAGTTGTCGTACGAGCGCCAGGCGCGCAGGTACGTCTCCTGGACGAGGTCCTCGGCGTCGTGGATGGACCCCAGCATCCGGTAGCAGTGCGCGAGCAGCTCCCGACGGTACGGGTCGGCCAGCTCCTGGAAGTCGTGGTCCGTCTCTTTGGTGCTGTTCGCCATGGTGGTCATCACCTTCGCTGGGGCGGCGTCACTGTGGCGGCGCTCACACGGCCGCCTCACACCCCGACCGTAGGCGACCCCACCGACAGAACACGTGCAATCCGACGATCCTACGCCCCGACCTGCGGATTCACCCCTCCGCAGAGCCCCGCGTCACCCCACCCGCCCTCGAATCCCCGCCACCAACCCCGCGAACGCCGCCCGCGTCATCACCACGACCGGCCCCTCGACATCCTTCGAGTCCCGCACGAGCACCGCCGCCCCGCTCCCGGCCACCTCCACGCACCCGGAACTCCCGCTGGCGGACGCTTTGCGCCAGCGAGGGCCGCGCTCGGGACGCCGAGCAAGGCCGGGGAACACCGCACCACCGGATGCGAAGCCGGACCGCAGGGCCATAGCCACCAAATCCTTCCAGGCCAGGCCCTGCAAGGGACCCGTAGTTCTTGACCGCAGTGTCACGCGATGACTACCCGTGTGAGCGACCGCCACCTACGGCGGCCGCTCATACGACAGCAAAGTTTTAGCACTTCCCCCAAGACGCTGCACCCTTACGAACAACCCCGTTCCAGCATCTTCGACGAAGCCGCCATCCCTGCTTCGCGGGCCGATAGAAGAGGATTTTCAGACACGCACCACCCATAAACCTACATTCGGCGCATTGATGAGCAATTGCGGAGTTTTTGGGATGGGCTGGGGGTGCAGGGTGGAGCCACCTCGCCGACGCCCGCGCCACGGACGGAAACCACCCGGTCACGCCCCGCCGGGCGTCACGTCATCGAAGCGATGATCTCCTCGATGAAGGGGCCCGTCTCCTCGGGCGGCATGGCCAGCTGCCGCAGGTTCTCGTACGCCGCCCGGTATTCGGTGATCCGCGGGTCCCGGTCCACGACGGTCACGTCCCACACTCCGGTCAGCTCGAGGAAGAGGACGTCGTTGACCCGCGGATCAGTGAATTCGAGGATGGTGAACTCGCCCTTCATCCCGAAGTGCGCCCCCTTCGAGAAGGGGATCACCTCGACCGAGACGTTGGGCCTTTCCAGGACATCGAGGATGTGCCGGAGCTGCCGCGGCATCACACCGGAGTCGACCTGCCCGCCCACCCTGCGGCGCAGCACCGCCTCGTCCATCACCATCATGAGTTGCGGTGGATCAGCCCGGCTGAACACCTCCTCCTGACGCTGCATCCGCACCTCCACCACGACGTCGCGCTCGGCCGGCGACGACACGAGTTCGATGGTCACCGCATTCGCGTACTCCTCGGTCTGCAGGAGCCCGGGAACGAGCAACGGCTGGAAACTGCGAATGACCGACGCCCCGGTCTCATATCCGAGGTAGCGAAGGAAATCGGCGGCCAGCTCGTGCCGGTAGGGCGCCCACCAGCCCCGCTGCCGGGCCTCGCGGGCGATTTCGGTCAGCTTCCCGACTTCCGGGTCTCCGTCCTGAATCCCGTAGTGCCGCAGCAGGGCGTGCAGATCGGTGGTGGAGACGCCGACGGTGCCGCCCTCGATTCGGATGAGTTTCGAGGTCGACCAGTCGAGAGCGGCGGCGACCTGCTCCTGCGTCACCCCCTTCGCCTGCCGGAGACGCTGGAGCTCGCTGGTCAGGATCGCGCGCTGGACCACCGGCCCAAATCTCGAGGGCATGCTCATCGCGACCTCTTACTCACCGAGTGAAGATCACCCTTGACTCTTCCCGGCAGACCGGAACGTCGCTGTTCGCCGCCCTCCAGGGTGCCTCCATTAAATCAGCGACGTAGCAGTTTGCCAGACCCATTTGCACCAGGTCGCAGAATGCAGTCGGACAACGGCGGGACGCGATCCGGTACCTCGCCGATGGCCGAGCGGCCCCGCCCCGCCGGTACGGTGCCGCCACTCGAGTCACACCGGCACCGCCCATAGGCGGGCAACCACCATGTGGCGGTTTGACAGCGGTCGCTCCGCCTACTTCCACCACGCCACTCGCCCGGGCGCCCTCCCGCAGGACGCGTGGCACCGGTTTGCCACTTCTCGCGGCGACAGGTGGAGAAAAAGTTTCTTGCGATCTGCGGCGCGCAGATCTGCGCCAGGCAATCAGCCGACGGCACGGGCACTTCGGCGGGCGGCTGCATAATAGTGGATGACCGCGGAACCACCACCTCGCGGCGGCAGGGCGGCACAAGCCGGTCACCCGTACCGAAGGTGGCGGGACCCCTGCTGCTACAGGAGCCCCGCGGCAGACCTGCCGGCCATTCCCAGAAAGGCCTCGATCCTCTATGAGGATACGTCTTGCACGCGACCGGATTCCAGGGTCACGGGACGCTTCCGTCACACCGGCGCATTTCATGGGCCGCCGGCCGCACACTGCGCCGCATCCGGCCGCCGCCCGGCTTCACACGTGCCTTCTCGCGGTGGACGTGGTGGCGTTCAGCGCCCTGGACCGGGACGAGATCGTCCAGCTCGAACTGCGTCACGCCATGTACGCGACCGTCCAGCGGGCGCTCGCGATGACCTGCATTCCGTGGCAGGCCTGCCATGCCGAGGATCGCGGCGACGGGATCCTGGTGGTCCTGCCGCCGGAGATTCCGGGTCACCTTCTCCTCGACCCGCTCGCGAACCATCTCAGCGCGATGCTCCGGCAGTGGAACCTGTACCGGAGCGATGTCGCGAGGCTGCGGATGCGGGTCGCGGTGACCGCCGGCTCGGTCCGATGGGACGAGTACGGCGTGTCCGGCCGCGTGGTGATCGAGCTCTTCCGGCTCCTGGAGGCGCCCTCGTTCAAGGAGGCCATCGACCTGTCCGGCTCCGATCTCGGCCTGCTCGCCGGCGAGCGGTTGTTCGAGGACGTGGTCTGCAGCGGTCCCTACGTCGAGCAGGAGCGGTACCGGGCCGTCCAGGTGGCGTGCAAGGAGACCAAGGCCGTCGGCTGGCTGTGGCTGTCGCGGAGCGGCGCCGTGGCGGCGTAGCCTCCCGGCCGGGCCTCCACGGGATCTCCACATCGGCGGCACAGGGCCTGCTCTTTCGGGCGGGAGCGTTGGGGCATGCGCGTGAAGATGATCCTGCCCGCCCTGACGGAGGCGTCCTCGCCGTTCTTCAGGCCGATCAAGTACTCGCTGTTCCCGCCTCTCGGGCTCGCGACCCTCGCCGGGTACCTCGACCCCGGCGACGAGGTGACGCTCACCGACGAGCACGTCCAGAAGGTCGACGTGTCCGACGAGCCGGACCTGGTGGTGATCCAGGTGTACATCACGTCCGCGCGGCGCGCCTACGAGCTGGCGGACCACTACCGCGCCAAGGGCGCGCACGTGTGCCTCGGCGGGCTGCACGTGACGTCGCTGCCGGACGAGGCGGCGGCGCACGCCGACACGATCTTCTGCGGGCCCGGTGAGGACACCTGGCCGCGCTTCCTCGCGGACCTGCGGGCGGGGCGGCCGGCGCCGCGCTACGACTCGTCCGAGCGGACGCTGGCGGGGCTGCCGCCGGTGCGGCGGGACCTGATCGACCGGCGCCGGTACCTCGTGCCGAACTCGATCGTCGTGTCCCGCGGGTGCCCGCACGTCTGCGACTTCTGCTACAAGGAGGCGTTCTTCGAGGGCGGCAAGTCGTTCTACACGCAGACCGTGGACGCCGCGCTCGGCGAGATCGACCGGCTGCCGGGACGGCACCTGTACTTCCTGGACGATCACCTGTTCGGCAACGCCCGGTTCGCGGGGGCCCTGTTCGACGGGATGCGCGGCATGGGGCGGCTGTGGCAGGCCGCGGGGACGGTCCAGTCGGTGCTGCGGCCCGGGCTGCTGGAGAAGGCGGTGGAGTCGGGGCTGCGCAGCCTGTTCGTGGGGTTCGAGACCGTCAATGCCGGCAACCTCAAAGAGCAGCGCAAGTGGCAGAACATCGACCGGGACTACGGGCAGGTGATCAGGCGCCTGCACGATCACGGCGTCATGGTGAACGGCAGCTTCGTGTTCGGCATGGACCAGGACGATCCGAGCGTGTTCGAGCGGACGGTGGAGTGGGCGGTCGGCCAGGGCATCGAGACCGCGACGTTCCACATCATGACGCCGTATCCCGGTACGCGGCTGTACGCCCGGATGGAGAAGGCCGGGCGGATCCTGCACCGCGACTGGGACCGCTACGACACCCGTACCGTCGTGTTCAAGCCCGCCCGGATGACCGCCACGCAGCTGGAGGACGGCTACTGGCGCGCCTACCGGAACTTCTACCGGTGGCGGAACATCGCGCGGGGCGCCGCGTCGAAGCCCACGCTGCGCGGCAAGGCCCGGCACGCGGCCTACGCGGGCGGGTGGAAGAAGTTCGAGCCGGCGTGGGACGTGGTGATCCGCGCGAAGCGGGCGGGGGCGGCGCTGCCGCTGCTGGAGTCGGTCCTGTCCGGCTTCGGCGCGAGGCCGGCGGGCGCCCGTGCCGGGCGTCCGGCGGCGGCCCCGGGCGAGCGGCCCGCGGGCGACACGCCGGTGACGATTGCGGAAACTCGGCTTTCCTGAAGCGGAAACACTTCCGTCGGAACGGGTATGCCTGCACCCTAGAGTGCACATCAGTCCGTTGCCTTCAGGAGGGACCGTGATCGCGAGACCGGAGGGCGGCCCGCGCGTCGTCGTCGGGGTCGATGACTCCGCGGGGGCACGATGCGCGCTCTCCTGGGCGATCGGCGAGGCGCGGCTGCGCCGGCTGCCGCTGCTGGTCGCCCATTCCGCGCCGCTGCCGCCGCACGTCTCGGCGGCGGGCCAGCTCGGCTGCGGGATCACCGACGCGCTGCGCGGATCGGGCGCCGAGCTCGTCGCCCGGCTGCTGGACGAGGTGAGCGGCGGTCCGCCCGACGGCGTGGAGATGACGGCGCTGGCCCTGGTCGGGGAGCCGGGGGCGACCCTGGTCCGGCTGGCGGGCGAGGACGACATCCTGGTCGTCGGGCACGGGACACGGGGGCCGTTCTCGCGGCTGCTGCGGCCGTCGGTGCGGCTGCACTGCGCGCGCCGGGCGCGGGCGACGCTGGTGTGCGTGCGGCCGCCGGCGATCGGGACGCTGCCGGACTGCCTGACGCTGCGCGACGAGCCCGAGCACGTGCCCGACCGCTCGCGGTTCCGGTGGCTGGGCCGGGCGCTGCGGCTCGCGCGCTGACCCGCGGTCGCGCCCGCCCGGGCCGCGCCGCATAGGCTGCGGGCATGCGCAAGTACGTGATCATCGGGGCGCAGGGCAGTGGGAAGGGGACGCAGTCGCTGCTGCTGGCGCGCGATCTCGACCTGGTGCACATCAGCGTGGGCGACGTGTTCCGCTGGCACGTGCAGAACCACACCAAGCTGGGCGCGCAGGTGCGGCGCGCGATGGCGGCGGGCGAGCTGGTCGGCGACGACCTGGTGGAGGGCGTCGTGCGGGACCGGCTCGAGCAGCACGACTGGAACTACGGGTTCATCATCGACGGGTTCCCGCGCAGCCGGCGGCAGGCGGAGTTCTTCCTGGAGAGCTACGACATCGACGGGGTGATCCATCTGGATCTGCCGGACGACGAGGTCCGGCGCCGGGTGCTGGCGCGCCGGCTGTGCTCGGAGTGCGGGATGGACTACAACCTGATCGCGGACCGGCCCACGCAGGAGGGCCGCTGCGACGTGTGCGGCGGCGAGCTCGTGGCGCGCGAGGACGACACCGAGGAGGCGGTGACGGAGCGGCTGCGGAACTACCGGGAGAAGACCGCCCCGATCCTGGAGCTGTTCGGCCGCAAGGAGTACGTGGTGACGGTGGACGCGCGGCCCGGCATCGACGCCGTCCAGCGGACGCTGCGGGAGAAGCTCGGCCTGCCCGCGCCGCGATGATCCTGCCCGAAGCCGCGCCCTCCCCGGTCGTGGAACTGGACGACGCGCGGTTCGCCCGGCGCGGCCTCCGGCTGTTCCTGAAGCGCGACGACCTCGTCCACCCCGACCTTCCGGGCAACAAGTGGCGCAAGCTGCGGCACAACATCGGGCCCGCCCGCGAGCACGGGACGCTGCTGACGTTCGGCGGCGCGTACTCCAACCATCTGCGGGCGACGGCTGCGGCCGGGGACCTCTTCGGGTTCGCGACGATCGGGGTGGTGCGGGGCGAGGAGCACCTGCCGCTCAACGCGTCCCTGGCATACGCCGAGCGCCGAGGCATGCGCCTCACGCACATGGACCGCACGACGTACCGCCGCAAGCACGAACCGGACGTGATCGCCGCGCTGCGGGAGGGGTGGGGCGACTTCTACCTGCTGCCCGAGGGCGGCAGCAACGCCCTGGCCGTCCGGGGCTGCGCGGAGCTGGGCGCCGAGTCTGCGGGATTCGACGTCGTGTGCTGCCCGTGCGGGACGGGCGGGACGCTCGCGGGCCTGGCGGCCGGGCTGCCGCCGGACGCACGCGCGCTCGGGTTCTCGGTGCTCAAGGGCGGGTTCATGGACGCCGAGGTGGAGCGGCTCCAGCGCGAGACGTACGGGGAGCGGCGCGGTTCGTGGAGCGTCGAGCACGGCTTCCACTTCGGCGGCTACGCCCGGACGACCCCGGAGCTGGACGGCTTCATCGGCGATTTCGCCGCCCGGCACGGGCTCGTCCTCGACCGGGTCTACACGGCCAAGATGATGTTCGGGATCGTCGCGCTCGCCGAGCGAGGCGCCTTCCCGGAGGGGGTGCGGATCCTGGCGGTCGTCACCGGCTGACCGCCCCGGCGACGAGCTCGCCGGGGCGGAGCGGGGCGGCGTCTCAGGCCGAGGGCAGATCGACCAGCGCCGCCAGGGACGCGCGGTGGCGGTCGGCGGTGCCGAGCGCGATCGCGTCGGCCTTGGCGCGCTTGAGGAACAGGTGCGAGGAGTTCTCCCAGGTGAAGCCGATGCCACCGTGCATCTGCACGCACTCCTCGGCGGCCTTGAGCGCGACCGCGGAGCAGTGCGCCTGCGCGACCGCGACGGCGACCGGCAGGTCCGCGTCGCCGGAGGCGGCGCAGGACGCGGCGTACCGGGCGACGGCGCGGGCCTGCGTGATCGACGTCCAGAGGTCGGCGAGCCGGTGCTTGAGGCCCTGGTAGGAGCCGACCGGACGGCCGAACTGGTACCGGTTCTTGACGTAGGCGACGGTGTCGTCGAGGCAGCGCTGGGCGAGCCCGAGCTGCTCGGACGCCAGCATCGCCGCGCCGGTCAGCAGCGCCGCGCGGACCGCGTCGCCGCCCTCCGCGACGCGCCGGGCGGGCGCGCCGGAGAAGGCGATGTCGGCCAGGCGCCGGGTCATGTCGAGCGAGGTCACGGCGGTGCGGGCGGCGTCGGCGGCGTCGACCGCGTACAGGCCGTCCCCGGCCGGGACGAGCAGCACGTCGGCGGCGAGCCCGTCGGCGACCCCGGCGACCTCGCCGGTCAGCGCGCCGTCCGCGACCCGGACGGTCGCGGCGACGTCGCCGGGCGGCGTCGCGAACGGCACCGCCAGCACGGCGATCTTCTCCCCGGACGCCAGGGCGCCGAGCAGCTCCCGCTCCCCCGCCGCGAGCAGCGCGGCCGTCGCGATGACGGAGCTGCCGAGGAACGGGACGGGCGCGACGGCGCGCCCGAGCTCCTCCATCACCACGGCGGTCTCGCGCCAGGTGGCGCCGGCGCCGCCGAGGTCCTCGGGGACGGGCAGCCCGGCGCAGCCGAGCTGACCGGCGGCGGCCTTCCACAGCGCCGCGTCGTAGGGCTCGTCCTTCTCGGTGCCGGCGAGGACGCCGGTCCAGGGCGCCTTGTCGTCGAGCAGCTCGCGGACGCCGGCGCGCAGGTCGTTCTCGATCTCGGAGTAGAGGAGGTCGCTCACTTGGGCAGGTCCTTCCACGCCACGTCCTTGTCGACGCGGATCTCACCGGGCAGGCCGAGGACGCGCTCGGCGATGATGTTGCGCAGGATCTCCGAGGTGCCGCCCTCGATGGAGTTGCCCTTGGCGCGCAGGTAGCGGTAGCCGGGCGAGCGGCGGGTGAAGTCGACCTCGGTGGGGCGGCGCATCGTCCAGTCGTCGTAGCGCAGCCCCTCGTCGCCGAGCAGCTCCAGCTCCAGGCCGGAGACCTCCTGGTTGAGCTTGGCGAACGCGAGCTTGGCGCCGGACCCCTCGGGGCCGGGCTGCCCGGCGGTGAGCTGCTGGCGGAGCCGCTCGCCGGTGAGCCGGGCCGCCTCGGTCTCCACCCAGGCGCGCAGGACGGCGTCGTGCAGGCCGGGGGTGCGCAGCTCGGGCCGGTCGCGCCACAGGGACGCGACGACGCCGATCATCCCGCTCTCGCGCGGCGCGGCGGCGCCGCCGATCGCGACCCGCTCGTTCATCAGCGTGGTGGTGGAGACCTGCCAGCCCTGGCCGACCTCGCCGAGCCGGTGCTCGTCGGGGATCGCGACGTCGGTGAGGAAGACCTCGTTGAACTCGGCCTCGCCGGTGATCTGCCGCAGCGGCCGGACCTCGACGCCGGGGGCGGTCATGTCGCAGACGAAGTAGGTCATGCCGCGATGCTTCGGCACGTCCGGGTCGGTGCGGGTGACGAGGATCGCCCAGCGCGCCTCGTGCGCCATGGACGTCCAGACCTTCTGGCCGTTGACGATCCACCGGTCGCCGTCGCGGACGGCGCGGGTGGCGAGCGCGGCGAGGTCGGAGCCGGCGCCGGGCTCGCTGAACAGCTGGCACCACAGCTCCTCGCCGGTCCACAGCGGGCGCAGGAAGCGGCGCTTCTGCTCCTCGGTGCCGAAGGCGAGGATCGTCGGCGCGGCCATGCCGAGCCCGATGCCGTTGCGCTCGGGGTGGTTGGTCGGCGCGCCGGCCTTGGCGAACCGCCGGTCGACGGCGGGCTGCAGGGAGCGGGGGGCGCCGAGGCCGCCCAGTCCCTCGGGGTAGTGGACCCAGGCGAGGCCGGCGTCGAACCGGGCGCGCAGGAACTCCAGCGGTTCGGCGGCCGACGGGTCGTGGGCGGCGAGGAACTCGTCGACGCGCCTGCTCAGCTCGTCGGCGTCGGGCGGTGCAGTGCTCACAGGGCGAACCTCCGCGCGGGGTCACAGGGGTGGCGAACGGGCCACCGCGAACGAACATACCAACCGGTCGGTATGGCCCGTCCACCCTAAGAACCGGCACGGGGGTCGGTCAACCGCCCGCGCCCGGCTCGTCCCCTAATGAGCGGCGGCGAAGGCGCGCGCGAGGCCGCGGTGGTCGTGGTAGTCGCGCGTCTCCACGATCAGGCCGTCCCGGACGCGCAGGACCTGGATGTTCGGGACGCGGAACTCGTGCCCCGTCGTCGCGATACGGCCGTCGTAGTCGAACTCGGCGACGATCACCTCCGGATCGGCGGTCTCGTGCACCACGACGTTCACCGCGCGCAGCTGGAGCGGTCCATCGGCGGCCCGGCGGAAGTGCTCGCCGATGATCGCCCGGCCCTCCAGGTGCGGCGGCGCGGGCGGGAGCGCGAACGGCTGGTCGACCACCGCGTCCTCGGCGTACAGGTCCGCCAGCTCGTGCCAGCGGCCGGCGGAGATCCCGGCGCTCAGCCGCGCGAACACCTCGCGCGGCGTCGGGGCGCTCACGCCATCGCCTCCTCGAACGCCTGGTGGTGGGCGTAGTCGCGGGACTCGACGATGCGGCCGCCGCGGACCCGCATGACGAAGACGTTCGGCACGACGAAGTCCCGGCCCGTCTCGGTGTTGCGGCCCGCGTACTCGAACTCGGCCACGATCACCTCGGGGTCGGCGGTCTGGTGGACGACCACGTTGCGGGCCTTCATCTCCACCGGGAGGGTCTCCAACCGTGCGAAATGCGCGGCCAGGGCCTCGCGGCCCTCCAGCCGGGACGCGGGATGGGCGAACGGGTGCACGACCACCGCGTCCTCGGCGTACAGCTGCGGCAGCCCGTCGGGCCGCCGCGCGGTCACCCCGTCGATCAGCCGCTGGAAGACGGCGCGGGGGGTGGCGAACTCGGACATGACTCTCTCCCGTACAATCGGAGTTTCTGCTCCGTATCCGAAAATATGGAGTCTGCACTCCACTTGTCAACGGGAAGGCCGTGATGACGACGACCTCGTCCGGCAAACCGCTGCGCGCCGACGCCCAGCGCAACCGCGCCAAGGTCCTGGCCGCGGCCGAGGACGTGTTCGCCGCGCGGGGCACCTCCGCCTCGACCGAGGAGGTCGCGCGCCGCGCCGGAGTCGGGATCGGCACGGTCTTCCGGCACTTCCCCACCAAGGAGTCGCTGCTGGAGGCCGTGCTCGTCGCGCTGCTGGACCGGCTGGCCCGCGAGGCCCGGGAGCTGGCGTCGGCCACCGATCCCGGCGCGGCGTTCTTCGGCTTCTTCGCCCGCGTCGTGTCCCAGGCGGCGACCAAGCAGGCCGTCACCGAGGCGCTGGCCGAGGCGGGCGTCGACGCCCGCGAGGCTACCGGACGCACCGGACCGGACGTGAAGGACGCGATCGGCACCCTGCTGGAGCGGGCGCAGCGGGCCGGGGCCGTCCGCGCCGACATCGGCCCGGCCGAGGTCACCGCGCTGCTGGCCGGGATCTCCTACGCCGCCGGGCGCGCCGGCGGCAGCGACGACGTCCTCCGGATCGCCTTCGACGGCCTGCGGCCGCGGGACGGCGAGCCGGATCAGGAAGCCGCGCGCAGGTAGTGCGCCCAGTAGCCCTGCCAGGGGGCGTAGCCGTCGGCGATGCGCTGCAGGTCGGCGTCCGACAGCGGGCGCCCGTAGGCGCGGGACGCCGCGCCGCGCAGCGCCTTCTCCAGCGGCGTCTCGTCCATCCGGCCGAGGCCCCGGATGAGGATGAAGTTCGCCGACCACGCGCCGACGCCCGGCAGTGACAGCAGGAAGTCCTTGACCTCGCCGAACGGGCCGGTGCGGAGGAAGTCCTCGTCGGCGCCGTGCCAGGCGTGCAGGGCGCCGTGCAGGTAGCGTGCCTTGCGCTCGTTGCCGACGAGCTCGGCGATCCGGCCCTCCGAGAGGGTGACGAGCTGGTCGATGTCCGGGAAGGCGGCGTACTCGGTGCCGTCCACGGTGATCCGGTCGCCGAACGCGTCGCGCAGGGCGTGCTTGCCGCGCGCGGCGGCGGCCTGCGGCGCGCGCTGCGACAGGATCGCCCACACGAGGTTCTCCAGCGGCGTCGGGAACTTCACCTGGTGGTAGCCGTACAGCCGGTCGAGGACGGGCGCGAAGGCGGGATCCGCGCGGCCGATCGCGTAGAAGCCGGTGAGGTCGTCGGCGAGGCTGAGGTGGAACGCGACGCGGTCGGCGGCGGCGCGGACGACGTCCTCGGTGAGCGGCTCGGCGGCGTGCAGGGTCGCGCGCACCCCGTCACCCTCCTGGACGACCTGCGCGGCGACCGTCCGGCCGGCGGCGCGCAGCGCCTTGGTGAGGGTCCCGCCGTCGATCGACTGCTCGCCGGCGGTGGGCGCGAAACCGCCCATGAAGCGGAGCGCGGCGCCGAGGTCGAACGGCGGCGTCGCGGGCAGGTGCACGGTCTCGGTGAACGGATGCGGGACGGTCATGGTCCATCTTCACCGCCCGGGGCCTCAGGGGGCCAGCTCGGCGGGCAGGTCGTCCCGGTGCAGGACGGTCAGCGAGGTCACCGCGCGGGTCAGCACCACGTACAGCCGGGCCAGGCCGCGCGCCTCCGCGGCGGCGATCGCGGCGGGCTCGGCCACGATCACGTGGTCGTACTCCAGGCCCTTCGCCAGCGTCGCCGGGACGACGAGCAGCCGCGCGGTGCCGTCGGACTCCGGTCCGAGCAGCGCGGCGTCCAGCCCGGCCTCCGCGAGTGCCGCCGCATGCGCCGCCGCCAGCGCGTCCGGCACGATCAACCCGATCGAGCCCGCCCGGGCCAGGGCCTCCCGCGCGGCCTCGACCGCCCCGGCCACCACGTCGGGCACGCGCCGCACGTCCAGCGCCCCGGCGCCGGCGCGCAGCGACCGCGGCCTCTCCAGCTCCGGCGCGACGTGCGGGAGCAGCCGGGCGGCGTAGTCGAGGACGGTCCCGGGGACGCGGAACCCGAGGGTCAGCTCGGTGACCTCGCCGTCCTGCCCGAGATGGCTCAGGACCTCCTTCCAGGACCGCGCCGACCAGGCCGTCGTCCCCTGGGCGAGATCGCCGAGGACGGTCGCGGACCCGGTGCCGCAGCGGCGGCCGAGGGCGCGCAGCTGCATCGCCGACAGGTCCTGCGCCTCGTCCACGACCAGGTGCCCGAGCGATGCGGTCCGCTCGATGAGGTCGGCCAGCTCGTCCAGAAGGGCGCGGTCGGCGGCGGTCCACTTCACCGAGCGGTGCGACCGGGCGGGCTTCTCCCAGAGCAGCGCGGCCTGCTCGTCCTCTCCGAGGACGCCCTTGGCGGCGGAGCGCAGGAAGTCCGCGTCCGACAGCAGCCGGAAGAGGACCTGCTCGGGGGTGACCTTGGGCCACACCTGGTCGAGCAGCTGCTTGACGGACCTGCTGCGCGCCACCTGGTCCTGGACGCGGTCGTCGGGGGCCTCGCCGCGCTGCTCCATCCGGACGAGGATCTGGTGGGCGAGCCGCTGCGCGAACGCGGCGCGGCCGCTGCCGTAGCGGGTGGTGCCGCGCAGCCCGGCCGCGATCTCCCGCACCTCGTGGTCGGCGAGCCGGTAGCGGGCGACGCCGCGGGTGACGACGAGGCCCTCCTCCGGCTTGCGGACGTGCAGCCACAGCGCCCTGCGCAGCACGTCCGCCATCCGTGCCTCGCCCTTGGCCGCCGACACCGCCGCGGGCTCCTCCCCCAGCGGCTCGCCGAGCAGGTCGTCGATGGTGGCCTGCTCGACGCGGACCTCGCCGAGCGCGGGCAGCACCGCCGAGATGTAGGCGAGGAACGCGCGGTTCGGGCCGACGATCAGCACCCCGGACCGCGACAGCCGCTCCCGGTGGGTGAACAGCAGGTAGGCGGCGCGGTGCAGGCCGACCGCCGTCTTCCCGGTGCCCGGGGCGCCCTGCACGCAGACGGTGCGGGGCAGGTCGGCGCGGACGATCACGTCCTGCTCCGGCTGGATGGTCGCGACGATGTCGCGCATCGGCCCGGTGCGGGGCCGCTCGATCTCCTCGGTCAGGATGCGGGACGGGCCGAGCTCGGCGCCGCCGTCGAGGGGCTCGTCCTCGAACGCGGTCAGGTCGCCGCCCTGGAAGCCGAAGCGGCGCCGCAGCCGCCAGCCCATCGGCTCGGCCGGGCCCGCCTGGTAGAACGCCCGCGACACCGGGGCGCGCCAGTCCAGCACCAGGGGGCGGCCCTCGTCGCCGTCGTGGACGTGCCGCCGTCCCACGTACATGACGGCGGGCAGGTCGGGCCCGTCGTCGCCGTCGCGGTCCATCCGCCCGAAGAACAGCGGGGTGTCGGGATGGTCGGCGAGCGCCGCGACCCGCTGGTCGAGCAGCGACTCCAGGAACTGCTTGGACACCCAGTCCGCCGCGACGTCCGCTGACAAGGACTCCGCGTGCTCGCGCATCCGGCGCAGCGCGGCGCGGGACTCGGCGAGGTGGGCGCGCTCGGCGGCGAGGATCGACGGTTCGGCGGGCATGCCGGAGGACCTCCAGAGGCGAGGGTGGGCGCGGGACGGCGAAACCCACGACCTTACCGGCCTCATGAGCACTAGGGCGACACCTTTTCGACCGGGCCCCGGAGAGACGGAGACCTGGAGGTCCGACCCCGCCCGGCGGGATCGCGCCCCATCTTGACCAGTGCCCGCCAAGGGGTGCTATACAGAATTTATACGTATAAGTGACTCGCGTCACCGACCCCCGAGGAGCCCCCCATGAGCCCCACCGACCGCCGCGCCGCGGCCGTGAACGGGACCCTCCGGTGAGCGCCGGCACCGGCGCCGCTCCCCGCGCTCAGGCGGGCGCGCAGGCCGGCGCGGCACGGAGCCGGCGCGGGCTGATGCCGCTGCTGCTGACCGGCAACCTCATGCTGTTCTCCCTCTACGGCGGCGTGGCGAGCATCCTGCTGCCGACCCAGGTCGAGCACATCGACAAGGCGCACAAGGTCGCGATGCTCGGCCTCGTGACCGGCATCGGGGCGGCCTTCGCAACGCTGCTCAACCCGATCGGCGGCGCGCTGTCGGACCGCAGCCGCTCCCGGTTCGGCCGCCGGAACCCGTTCCTGCTCGGCGGCGCGCTGCTCGCGCTGGCGTTCGCGGTCCTGCTCGGGAACATGGGCACGATCGCGCTGCTGGTCGTCGGCTGGTGCCTGCTGCAGGGGATGGGCAACGTCTACCAGGCGGCGCTCACCGCGATCGTCCCCGACCGCGTGCCGGCGGAGCGGCGCGGCACCGCGTCGGCGATGGCGGGCGCGGGCACCACGCTCGGCCTGCTCGTCGGCATCGTCGTCGCCGGCCGGTTCACGCACGCCGTCGCGTGGGGGTACACGACCCTGGCGGGCCTGCTCGTCCTGGCGGCGGTGCTGCTGGTGACGCTGACCCACGACCCGCGCCCGGACGAGCTTCCCCCGCGCGCGGCGGACGGCTCCTCGCTGCGCCGGGACCTGGCCTCGTTCCTGTCGGCGCTGCGCGTCCACGACTTCCGCTGGGTGTTCGCCGGACGCGCCCTGATGATCCTCTCCTACTTCTGCGTGACCGGCTACCTGCTGTACATGCTCGAGGACCACATCGGGCTGCCGCACGGGATGAAGGGCGCGGACGGCGTCGCGCTGCTCACCCTCATCGGCGCGGTGACGTCGGTGGCGACCACCGTCGTCGGCGGGCCGCTGTCGGACCGGCTGGACCGGCGCAAGGCGTTCGTCTTCGCCGCCAGCGCCGGCATGGCCGCGGCGCTGCTGCTGCCGCTGCTGTCGCCGCACTGGACGACCATGGTCGTCTTCATGGCGGTCGACGGCCTGTTCTTCGGCGTGTACATGGCCGTCGACACCGCGATGGTCACGCTCGTGCTGCCGCGCGGCGAGGACGCCGCCCGCGACATGGGCGTGCTCAACATCGCCAACGCCGGGCCCCAGATCATCGCGCCGTTCGTCGCGTCCGCGATCATCAGTACCCCCGGCGGCTACCCCGCGCTCTACCTCGTCGCGGCGGTGCTCGCCGTCGCGGCGGCGCTCTCGATCCTGCCGGTCAGGAGCGTCCGCTGACCCCCTCGGAAAGGAAGTCCCCCGTGAAACTGAAGGTCCACGAGACCGGCGGCGGCGACAGGACCGCCGTGCTGATCCACGGCATCATGGCGTCCGCCGGCACCTGGTGCCGGGTGGCGCCGCTGCTCGCCGCCCGCGGCTACCGGGTCCTGATGCCGGACCTGCGCGGGCACGGCGAGAGCCCGCACGCCGCCGAGTACTCCCCCGAGCTGTTCGCCGCCGACCTGGTGGAATCCCTGCCCACGGGTGCGGACGTCGCCATCGGCCACTCGCTCGGCGCGCTGTCGCTCTCCCTCGCCGCGGCGGACCTGCGTCCCGCCAAGGCCGTCTACAGCGACCCCGCATGGAAGATCGGCGGCGACGCCAACCCGGACATCGAGGGGTTCGCCGCCTTCACCAAGCGGGCGACGGCGGAGCAGATCCGGAAGATGGCCCCGAAGTGGGCGGACGAGGACATCGCCGCCGAGCTGGACGGGTACGCGCGGTGGGACGTCGGCGCCGCGCGGTGGCTGCGCGAGGCGGAGGACATGATCCCGGACCGCCCGGTCGTCCCGTCGCTGGTGCAGGGCGCGGGCGACCGGCGGCTGGTCCCCGACGACCTCGCCGCCGACCTGCGCGCGAAGGGGTTCGCGGTGACGCAGGTCGAGGGCACCGGCCACTGCGTGCACCGCGACGACCTCGACGGCTTCATGGCGTCGCTGGAGGGCTGGATCTAGGACGCGGGCCCGGACCCATCGCCGCCGCCGCGACGCTCCCTTCGCGCGGCGGCGGCGGTGCGCCTTGCCGCGCGGCGCGGCCGTGTGTGACGTTGGCGGCATGGTGAGTCTGACGGGAAAGTCGGCGTTGGTCACGGGCGCGTCGTCCGGCATCGGCGCGGTCGTGGCGGAGGCGCTGGCGGAGGCGGGCGCGCGGGTCGGGCTGGTCGCGCGGCGCGGGGAACTGCTGGAGAAGACGCTCGCCCGGTGCCGCGAGCACGCCCCCGGCTCGGCGATGTGGGTGGCCGACCTGGCGGACCTGGACGCGGTCGCCGGGCTCGCCGCCGCCGTGGAGGCCGAGTTCGGCGGCGTGGACGTCCTGGTCAACAACGCCGCGATGCCGAAGCGGCGCCGCGTCCAGGACATGGCGCCCGCCGAGAACGACGACGTGCTGCAGCTGAACTACCTGTCGCCGGTGCGGCTGACGCTCGCGCTGCTGCCCGGGATGATCGAGCGGGGGCGCGGGCACCTGGTCGCGATCGGGTCGGTCGCGGCGCGGCTCGGCCCGCCGCACGAGGCCGCGTACGGCGCGTCGAAGGCGGCGCTGACCGCGTTCTGGGAGAGCATGGCCGTCGACCTGGACGGGACGGGCGTGCAGGCGCACATCGTCCAGCCGGCGCTGGTCGACACCGACCTGTTCTCGCTGCCGGGCAACGAGCCGCCGCTCAGCGACCTGTCCGACGCACTTCCGCCGCGGGAGGTCGCCGACGCGGTGCTGGAGCTCATCGGGAACGGGCGGTTCGAGCGGTACGTGCCGGACTGGTTCGCCGAGATGGCGTCGGGCAAGGCGGCGGACGTCGAGGGGTTCATCGCGGGTGTGAAGGAGTGGACGCACGACCGGATCCAGGCGCTCGGCGCCGAGCCGGCCTGACGGGCGTCACTGCAGGAAGCGGAGGGCGAGCCCGGTCAGCGGGCCGCCGTCGCCGTCGTCGGCGCGCTGCAGGACGCGCTGCGAGCCGTTGAGGACGAGCCCTCGCAGCGGGCCCGGCGGCAGCGGCACGGGCCGCTTGGCGGCCATCGGCAGGTCGAGCAGCTCGCTGCCGCGGTCGAGCAGCAGGTCGCGGGCGATCTTCGCGGTGAGGTGGCTGGGGCCGACGCCGTGGCCGGCGTAGCCGAGCGCGTAGACGACGCGGCGGCCGCGGCCGAGCCGCCCGGCGTGCGCGAAGCAGTTGACGGTGCCGGCGACGGGACCGCACCAGCCGCGGTCGATCCGCACGTCGTCCAGCTGCGGGAACGTCCAGCGGAACGTCTCCTCCAGGCGCCGGAACACCCGCGGCGACCGGTCCTGGCGCGGGTCGGGGCCGGCGGGCGCGAACGGCGCGTCGCGCCCGCCCCACAGGATCCGGCCGTCGGGGGTCGGCCGGTGGAAGTGCGGCATGATCCGCTTGTCCTCGACGCCGGCGCCGCCGTCCCAGCCGACCCGCTTCCACTGCTCGCCGGTGAGCGGCTCGGTCACGACGATCGAGGCGACGATGGTGAACAGCCAGCGGCGCAGCGCGGGCACCGCGTGCGCGTAGGCGTTGGTCGCCAGCAGCGCCCGGTCCGCCCGGACGTCGCCGCCCGGGGTGCGGGCCACGACGTGCGTGCCGGGCAGCGCGAGGCCGCGCACGGGCGTCGACTCGAAGACCCGCACGCCGCGGCGCACGGCGGCGTCGCGCAGGCCGCGGGTGAGCGCGGCGGGGTCGACCAGCAGCGCGTCCTCCTCGAAGTGGCCGCACCGGATCCGGTCGGTGGCCACCAGGGAGCGGCACTCGGGGCCGCTGAGGTAGCGCAGGTCGTCCAGGCCGAGCCGCTGGGACGCCTCCAGGTCCTGGCGGATCCGCTCGTCCTGCTCCGGCCCGTTCGAGACCGTCAGCAGGCCGGGGCGGGTCAGGTCGGCGTCGATGCCCTCGTCGCGGACGAACGCCGCGATGTCGCGCAGGGTGCTGCGCATCGCCAGCCGGGTGGCGCGGGCACGCGCCGGGCCGGCCTTGCGGACCAGGTCGTGCAGGTTGCGGCCGATCATCGTCATCGCGAAGCCGCCGTTGCGGCCGGACGCGCCGTAGCCCGCGACCCGCTGCTCCAGGACGGCGACGTCCACGGACGGGTCGGCGTCCTTGAGGTGGATCGCGGTCCACAGGCCGGTGAAGCCCCCGCCGACGATGACCACGTCCACGTCCAGGCCGCCGTCGAGCGGCGGCGCGGGCTCGTAGGGCCTGCGGGACAGCCACAGGCTCCGCGTCCTCCAGTCCGCCATGACGCCCCTCCGACCGCCGCCCCGCGCGCACACCGGCACGCCTGTCGCCGCCGCGCGCACGCCCGTTGCCCGCGCGCGCACGCCTCAGTAGGGTGATGATCCGTCAGTGATCCACATCACACAAGGCCCGCGAGGCGGGCCGCCGGGCACCGGACCGGCCGGGAGGCGCCGATGTCAACCGCTCAGGGACTGCGGGTCGCGGACGTCACGGTGCGGGTCGGCGGGGTGACCGCCGTCCGGGGCGCCGCGCTGACGGTCCCGCCGGGCACGGTCGCCGGGCTCGTCGGACCGGACGGCGCGGGCAGGGCGACCCTGTGCGACGTCATCGCCGGGCTGCGCCGTCCCGCCGAGGGCACCGTCCACCTGGACGACGCCGACCTGACGGCGAGCGCGGCACGGGAGCGCGCGCGGCGCGGGATCGCCCGGACGTCCCGGGAGCCGGAGCGGTGGCGGTCGCGGACCGTCGGCGAGAGCGTCCGGGCAGCGGCGCGCAAGCACGCGGCCCTGCGGGACCACGGCGGCCGCACGGCCCGGGACCGGTGGGCACGCCGTCGCCGCGCGCGCGCCGAAGCAGGCGACCGCGCCGACGAACTGCTGGCCCGCGTAGGGATCGCCGAGTTCGCCGACCTGGCGGCGCGCGACGTGCCGCCAGGCGTGGCATGCCTCACCGGGCTGGCGCGCGCGCTGGCCGCCGAACCCTCCGTCCTGTTGCTGGACGACCCGTGGACGGACCTGCCGGAGCGCCGGGCCAGGGCGCTGGAGGTGCTGCTGCGCGATCTCGCCGCCGAGGGCGTCGCGGTGCTGGTCGCCGAGCGCGACCTGGAGCCGGTGCTCGGGGTGTGCGACGTCCTGCACGTCCTGGACGGCGGCCGGATGATCGCGGCCGGCCCGCCCGCCGAGGTCCGCGCCGATCCGTGCGTCCGGGCCGCCTACCTGGCCGGGGCGGCGCCGGTCACCAGGTGTCCACCCAGCGCCGCGGCCGGTCCGCGGTGGGCGGTGCGGACGCGAACGCCGTGGTGACGAGCCGCCGGGTGCCGGCCGGGTCGATGACGTCGTCCAGCTCGAACACGGTGGCGGCGTTGAGCGCCTTGCCGTGCTCGTAGGCGGCGGCGACCATCGTCTCGAACAGCGCCTTCGGGTCCTCGGCCGCCGCGAGCTCCTTGCGGAACCCGAGCCGGACGGCGCCCTCCAGGCCCATGCCGCCGATCTCGCCGGTCGGCCACGCGACGGTCGCGAGCGGGGCCTTGAACCCGCCGCCCGCCATCGCCTGCGCGCCGAGCCCGTAGCCCTTGCGCAGGACCACCGTGACGAGCGGGACGCTCAGGTTCGCGCCGGTGACGAACATCCGGCTGAAGTGCCGGACGGTCGCGGTGCGCTCGGCGTCCGGACCGACCATGAACCCGGGGGTGTCGCACAGCGACACGACGGGCAGGTCGTGCGCGTCGCAGAGCTGCAGGAAGCGGGCGGCCTTGTCGGCGGCGTCGCGGTCGATGGCACCGCCGAGGTGCGCCGGGTTGTTGGCGATCAGGCCCATGGGGCGGCCTTCGATCCGCACGAGCGCGGTGACGACCCCGATGCCGAACGCGCGGCGCAGCTCCAGCACCGACCCGGTGTCGGCCAGGTGCCCGATCACCTTGCGGACGTCGTAGGCGCGCAGCCGGTTCTCGGGGATCACGTGCCGGAGGATCCGCTGGTCGTCGCACGTCCACTCGCCGGCCGGGCCCTGGAAGTAGGACAGGTAGCGGCGGGCGACGCCGACGGCCTCGGCCTCGTCCTCGACGACGATGTCGACGACGCCGTTGGGCTCCTGGTCGGCGATCGGGCCGATCTCCTCCGGGGCGAACACGCCCAGCCCGCCGCCCTCGATCATCGCGGGCCCGCCCATGCCGATGTTGGCGTCGCGGGTGGCGATGATGACGTCGCAGCAGCCGAGCAGCGCCGCGTTACCGGCGAAGCAGCGCCCGGACGCGATCCCGACGGACGGGACCGCGCCGCTGAGGCGGCCCATGGCGTGGAAGGTCGTCACGTCCAGGCCGGACACCATCGAGGTGTCGGTGTCGCCGGGACGCCCGCCGCCGCCCTCGGCGAACAGCACGACCGGCAGGCTCCGGCGCCGCGCGAGGTCGAGCATCCGGTCGGTCTTGCGGTGGTTCTGGTGCCCCTGCGTCCCGGCCAGCACCATGTAGTCGTAGGACATCACGACGGCCTGGCCGCCGTTGACGTCGCCGAGGCCGCAGACCATGCCGTCGGCGGGGGTGCGCTCGATGAGGTCGTCCAGAGACCGGCGCTGCCGCTGCGCGGCGATGGCGAGCGCGCCGTACTCCACGAACGTCCCGGGGTCGCAGAGGTCCTCGATGTTCTCGCGGGCGGTGCGGTGGCCGCGCGCGTGCCGCTTGGCGACGGCCTCCGGGCGGGCCGCGTCCAGCCCGATCTCGTGCCGCCGGATCGTCTCCGCGAGGTCGGCGCGGATCGCGTCGAGGTCGGCCTCCGCCTCGTCGTCGGCGTGGTCGCCGCCGGCCTCGGCGGGTTCGAGGAACAGCAGCGGCGCGCCCTCCGCGACGGTGGTGCCGGGCGCCGCGGCGAGGGCGCGGACGACGCCCGCCTCCCCCGCCCGGACGACGTGCTCCATCTTCATCGCCTCGAGGATCAGCACCGGTGCCCCCGCGCGGACGAGGTCCCCCTCGGCGGCCTCGACGCTCACCACCGTGCCCTGCATCGGCGCGGCCACCGCGACCGTGCCGGGCGGCGCGTCCGGCGCGACTCGGACGGACGCGGCGGTCTCCTCCGCGGACGGGACGTAGAACCGCTGGTGCTCGCTGCGCAGCAGCTCCGGGAGGTGGTCGGCGATGAACGACGTCGGGACGCCGCCCGCCGTGAACGCGGGATGCCGCAGGACGCCCTGCAACAGCGGGATGCTCGTCGCGACCCCGGCGATCTCGAACTCGCCGAGCGCGCCGTGGGCGCGGGCGGCGGCGGTAGGCAGGTCCTCCGCGCGGGCGATGACCTTCGCCAGCAGCGGATCGTAGCGGGGGCTCGTGCGGTAGCCGGGGTGCCCGTAGGTGTCGACGCGGACGCCGGGACCGGTCGGCGGCGCGAACGCGGTGAGCGTCCCGGCGTGCGGGTGCGGCGCGCCGTCAGGCCCGATCGTCTCGGTGTTGACGCGCACCTGGACGGCGCAGCCGTGCGCGGCCGGCGGCGCGGCCAGGCCGACGGCGGCCAGGTCCTCGCCGAGCGCCAGCCGGATCTGCGCCTTCACCAGGTCGACGCCGGTGATCTCCTCGGTGACGGTGTGCTCGACCTGCAGCCTCGGGTTGGCCTCCAGGAACCAGAACTCCTCGCCGGACACGAGGAACTCGAACGTGCCGAGGCTCGCGTAGCGGACGCGCGCGGCCATGCGGATCGCGGCGTCGAGCAGCGCGTCCCGCAGGCCGGGCGGCAGCGCGGGCGCCGGGGCGATCTCGATCAGCTTCTGGTTGCGGCGCTGGACGCTGCAGTCGCGTTCCCACAGGTGGGTGACGGCGCCGGAGCCGTCGCCCGCGATCTGCACCTCGATGTGGCGGGCGCGGGGCACGTGCTTCTCGGCGTACAGGTCGCCGTTGCCGAAGGCGGCGAGCGCCTCGGAACGGCACCGCTCGTACGCCTCCGCCATGCCGCCGGGTTCGGCGACGACGCGCATGCCGCGACCGCCGCCGCCCGCGACCGCCTTGAGCATCACCGGCCCGTGCTCGCGCGCGAACGCCTCCGCATCGGCGAGCGTCACCGGCCCGGGCGTGCCCGGCGTCACCGGCACGCCCGCCTGCCGGGCCAGGTCCCGGGACCTCGTCTTGTCGCCGAACAGCTCCAGCAGCTCAGGACTCGGGCCGATGAACGTCAGCCCGGCGGCGGCGCACCGAGCGGCGAACGCGGCGTTCTCGCTCAGGAACCCGTAGCCGGGGTGGACGGCGGTGGCGCCGGCGTCCTTGGCGGCGGCGATCACCGCGTCCGCGTCGAGGTAGCCGGCGACGCCCTCGCCGGGCAGCGCCCGCACCTCGTCCGCGCGGCGGGTGTGCGGGGAGCCGGCGTCGTCGCGGGTGTGCACGGCGGCCGTCCGCAGCCCCAGCTCCGCCGCCGCCCGGACGATCCGCAGCGCGATCTCGCCCCGGTTGGCCACAAGGATCCCGCCCACCCCGGTCCTCCTCACCCCGGCGCCCGCCCGTCACGGGCCTGGTGGAGCCTCACTGTAGGCGGGACGCGCGCGACGCCCGGACACGGCCCCGGGCCGCCCGGTCCCCGGCGCGGGCGGTCAGCGGCCGGTCGCGACCGTCCCGGCGGACAGGCCGCGGTGCGCCCGGATGATCTCGGCGTAGCGGTGCCCGCTGTCCTTGACGGTCCGCTCCTGGGTCCCGAAGTCGACGTGGACGAGCCCGAACCGCTGCGCGTACCCGTACGCCCACTCGAAGTTGTCCAGCAGCGACCAGGCGAAGTAGCCGTCCAGCGGGACGCCCTTGCGGATCGCGGACGCGCACGCCGCCAGGTGCGCCTCCAGGTACGCGGTCCGCTCCGGGTCGTGGACGGCGCCGTCGCCGGTCACGGTGTCGGTGTAGGCCGACCCGTTCTCGGTGACCATGACGCTGCGCGGCGCGTACTCCTCGGTGACCCGGACGAGGATCCTCTCCAGCCGGTCCGGGTGGATCTCCCAGTCCATGCCGGTGCGCGGCGTGCCGTCCGGGGTGATCTGCCGGGCGTGCGGCGGCGGGCCGTCCGGGTCGGCGACGTTGACCGACCGGCGGTAGTAGTTGACGCCCAGCCAGTCCAGCGGCGCCGCGATCGCCTCCAGGTCGCCGGGCCGCACCGGCGGCTCGACCCCGTACTCCTCGATCATGTCGGCGGGCAGGCCGCGCCCGTGGACCGGGTCGAGCCACCAGCGGTTGTGATGGCCGTCCTCGCGGCGCGCCGCCGCCACGTCCTCGTCCCGGTCGCTGCCGGGTTCGCAGTCGGTGAGCAGGTGGACCACGCCGACGCGGGCACCGGGCGCCGCGGCGCGGATCGCCTGCACGCCGAGGCCGTGCGCGAGCATCAGGTGGTACGACGCGGGCACCGCCTGCCCGACGTCGGCGACGCCCGGCGCCATCACGCCGCGCAGATGCCCGAGCCAGGCCGCGCAGACCGGCTCGTTCAGCGTCGCCCAGGACGCCACCCGGTCGCCGAGCGCGCCCGCGACGACCGAGGCGTACTCGGCGAAGCGCTCGGCGGTGTCCCGGGACGGCCAGCCGCCGCGGTCCTGCAACGCCTGCGGGAGGTCCCAGTGGTACAGCGTCGGATGCGGCTCGATCCCCGCCTCCAGCAACGCGTCCACGAGCCGGTCGTAGAAGGCGAGCCCGGCCGCGTTCACGGCACCGCCCCCGTCCGGCAGGACGCGCGGCCAGGCGATCGAGAACCGGTAGGCGCCGAGCCCGAGCGCCGCCATGAGCGCGACGTCCTCGCGCCAGCGATGGTAGTGGTCGCAGGCGACGTCGCCGGTGTCGCCGCCGGCGACCGCGCCCGGCACGCGGCAGAACGCGTCCCAGATGGACGGGGCGCGGCCGTCCTCGCGGGCGGCGCCCTCGACCTGGTAGGCGGAGGTCGCCGCGCCCCACGCGAAGTCGGGGCCGAACGCGGTCAGGTCGTCGATGGGCACGGGTCTCCCTCAGGGGTGAGAAGCGGGGCGGTGGGGGCGGTCACTTGACGGCGCCGGCGGTCAGGCCGGTCACCAGGAAGCGCTGCAGCAGCAGGAACCCGGCGACGACGGGGACGCTCACCACGAGGGAGGCGGCCATCACCTGGTTCCAGTAGACCTCGTGCTGCGTCGAGTAGCCCTGCAGGCCGATCGACAGCGTCCGCGTCTGGTCGTTGGTCATCACCGAGGCGAACAGCACCTCGCCCCACGCGGTCATGAACGCGTAGACGGTGACGGCGACGATGCCGGGCAGCGACGCCGGGACGATCACGCGCAGCAGCGCGCCGACCGGGCCGCAGCCGTCCACCCGCGCCGCCTCGTCCAGCTCGCGCGGGATCGACTCGAAGTAGCCGACGAGCATCCAGATCGAGAACGGCAGCGAGAACGTCAGGTAGGTGAGGATCAGCGCGCCGCGGCTGCCGTACAGAGCGAGCCCGGTCGCGTTCCCGACGTTCACGAAGATGAGGAACAGCGGCAGCAGGAACAGGATCCCCGGGAACATCTGCGTCGACAGGACCGTCACGGTGAACACCCGGCGGCCGGCGAACCGGTACCGGCTCACCGCGTACGCGGCGCCGACCGCGATGACGACCGACGCCGCGGTGGCGCCGCCCGCGACGATGACGCTGTTGGTGAAGTAGCGGGCCAGCGGCACCGTCGACCACATGTCGACATAGGGACGGAAGGTCGGCTCGGTGGGGACCCAGTGGAAGGCGCCCCGCACGTCCTTCAGCGGCTTCAGCGACGAGCTGATCATCGCGTAGACCGGGACGAGGGTGAACACCGCCAGCAGCGTCAGGACGATCCGGCGCGTCCAGCGGAACGAGGCCGGCGGATCGGTCGGCGCGCGGCGCCGTCCGGGGCGGGCGGTCGCGGTGTCATGCACGGGCGCTCCTCCGTCGCGACGTGGCGATCAGGTACACCGCCGTGACCAGCAGCAGGAACAGCAGGAGCAGGACCGACATCGCCGACCCGGTGCCGAAGTTCCAGGTGAGGAACGACGCCCGGTAGATGTGCAGCGAGATCAGGTCGCCGCCGGTGGGCGGCGCCTTGCCGAACAGCACGAACGGCGTGTTGAAGTCGTTGAACGTCCACAGGAACAGCACGAGGACGAGCACCTGGTTGATGGGGCGCAGGGCGGGCAGCGTGATGTGCCGGATCTGCCGCCAGATCCCGGCGCCGTCCAGCGCGGACGCCTCGTACAGGTCGCGCGGGACGTTCTGCAGCCCGGCCATCAGCACCAGGAACGCGAACGGCCACGACCGCCACACGATGACGGTGACCAGCGCCCAGAAGCTGTTGTCGCCGATCAGCCAGAACGGCCGGTCGCCACCGGTGACGTGCAGCTGGTCGGCCAGCACGTGGTTCACCATGCCGGTGTCGCGCTGGAACAGGAATCCCCACGTCATGACGGCCGCGTAGACGGGCAGCGCGTACGGGACGAGGAACGCCGCGCGCAGCAGCCCGCGCCCCCGGAACCGGTCCTGCATCAGGATCGCGGCGGCCGTCCCGAGCAGCCACGACAGCCCGACCGCCAGCACGGTGACGCCGACCGTGACCAGGAACGAGGTCAGCAGGTCCTTGCCGATGGCGGCGTCGAAGTCGACGGCGACCCGGTAGTTGCCGAGGCCCGTGCCGGGCGCCTTCGCCCAGTCGCGGATGTAGAAGAGCGTGAGCTCGCGGAAGCTCATCCACACACCGACCGCGATCGGTACCACATGCACGATCAGCTCGGCGACCACCGCGGGCGCGAGCAGCAGATAGGGCAGCAGCCGAGGCGGAACCCGGAACCGCCCACCCGACCGGTTCCGAGTCCGGCCCGCCGGCGGCTCACCGTCGACCCCCGGCCCGCCGGGGAGCCCTCGGGCCCCACTTACCCGCGTCCCACCATGCGAGACATTCGCAGGCGTCATGGCCCGGTCATTTCGCAGTGCCGCACTCTCATCTCCGGTCTTTGTCGGTAGCCGTCGGTAACGTTCCGCTCATGACGCGTTACCGCCTCCAGCCGACGCCCGCTCAGGAGCGGACGTTGCTGAAGCATTGCGAGCACGCCCGGTTTGTGTGGAATCTGGCATGTGAGCAGCACGCGCATTGGAGGCCGGGTCGTCAGCCGGCACCCGGGTTCGCCGAGCAATGCCGTCAATTGACCCGGGCGCGGATGGAGTTCGTCTGGCTGCGCGCCGGCTCGGTCATCGTCCAACAGCAGGCGCTCAAGGACTTCACTCAGGCGATGAGCAACCTCTTCGCCGGCACTCACCGCCGCCCGACCTGGCGCAAGGCCGGACGGCACGAAGGATTCCGGATCGTGGCCATCAAGCCCGATGACGTGCGCCGGCTGTCGCGCCGAGTGGGCGAAGTGAGGGTGCCCAAGGTGGGGTGGGTGCGTTTTCGGTGGTCCCGGCCCGTGCCTGACAGCGCCAGATCGTTCCGTGTCACTCGGGATCGAGCCGGGCGCTGGCATGTCGCCTTCGCCGTCGTTCCGGCAATCGTCGAGGCCCCCGGCACGGGCGAGGTCGTCGGCGTGGACCGCGGCGTGGCGGTCACGGCGGCGTTGTCCACCGGCGCTCTGCTGACCGTCCCGGATCTGCGCGACGGCGAGCGGTCCCGGCTCGGCAGGCTGCTGCGCCGACTTTCCCGTGCCCGTCCGGGTTCCAAGCGGCGCGCCAGGATCAAGGCCGCGATCGCGAGGCTGAGCACCCGTGCGCGCGACCGGCGCAAGGACTGGGTCGAGAAGACCTCTACCGAACTGGCTCGCCGCTTCGACGTGGTCGCCATCGAAGACCTCGACGTCGTCGCCATGACCCGCTCGGCGCGCGGCACAGCCGAGACGCCGGGGCGCAATGTCAGTCAGAAGACCGGTCTGAACCGTTCGATCCGTGCGGCCTGCTGGGGACTTCTGGCCCAGCGGCTGGCGCACAAGGCTCCCGGACGCGTCGTCAAGATCAACCCGCGCAACACCTCGCGGACCTGCAACGCCTGCAAGCACGTCGACAGGGAGAGTCGTAAGAGCCAAGCGCTCTTCCTGTGCACCGCCTGCGGGCATCGGGCCAATGCCGATGTGAACGCGGCCTGCAACATACGCGACACGGCCGCAGGACATGCGGTCGCTGCACGGGGAGGCTCTCCGCTGGGCGGGCCGGCGAACCGTGAACCTCGGCACGACCTCCTCCTCACCAGGTAGTGGTCCGTGTTGGAATCCCTCTTGTCCACGAGGGGGAGGATGTCAATTGCCCATCTGCTGCTGGGCGGCCTCGAGCTTGGACTTGATCTTGTCGTCGGTGACGGGGCGGCCGGCCGCCGCGTCGGCGAACAGCTCCTTCATCGCGGTGCCGACGGCGGTCTCGAACTGGCTCTCGGCCGGTACCTGCGGCAGCGGCGCGGCGTGCGAGGCGAGGATGTCCTTGAACACCCGGGTGTCGGGGGTGTCGAAGGCGGGGTCGCTCTGCGCGGCGGTGACCGGCGGCAGCGATCCGTACGCCTTGTTGAGGATCTTCTGCTCGTCGTCGCCGGTCATGAACTTCACGAACTTCAGCGCGCCGTCGCGGTTGCCGGTGTTCTTGAAGACCGCGAGGTTGATGCCGCCGACCATGGAGGTGATCGGCCGCCCGCCCGGCGGGGCCGGGGACGGCGCCGGGATCGGCACGACGCCCCACTCGCCGGGCTTCATGCCGAGGTTGGTGAAGCCGCTGGTGGTCGTCTGCCACATCAGCATCGCGGCCTTGTGGGTGGCGAAGTCGTTGATGGACTGGTTGGCCGAGTACTCGGCGTTGCCGGGCGCGGCGATCTTCTCGGTGCCGAGCAGGTCGAGGTAGGACTTGATCGCGGCGACGGCCTGCGGGGTGGCGAACTGCGGCTTGCCGTCGGGGGTGAAGAAGTCGGCCCCGTACATCTGGCCGATGTTGAACGCGGCGTGCACGTTCTCGGGGATGCTGGCGCCCTCGATCGCGATGCCGTGGACGCCGCCCTTGGTGAGCCTGTGCCCGTCGTCCACCATCTCCTGCCAGGTCTTCGGCGGGTCGAGCTTGGCGTCGGCGAACATCTTCTTGTTGTAGTAGAGCCCGTAGGCGGTGGAGTACAGCGGCACGGCGGCGGGGTCCTTGCCCTTGGCGCCGGCGCTGGCGAGGGCGGCGGGCACGAACCGCTGGGCGCCGCCGACCTCGGCCATCGTCTTGGCGTCGAACGGCAGCAGCCCGCCGGTCGCCTGCAGGGACGCCGACCACGTGTTGCCGATGTTGAGGACGTCCGGGCCCTGCCCGGAGGTGGTGGCGGCGAGGATGCGGTTGAGCAGGTCGGTCCAGGGGACGACCTCGAGCTTGACCTCGATGCCGGTCTGCTTCTCGAACTTGGCCAGCTCGGGCTTGAGCACCCGCTGGTCCGCGGCGATGTCGGCGCCCTGGTTGCTGGCCCAGTAGGTCAGCGTCTTCGGCGAGCCGTTCCCGCCGCCCGAGGACGTGCCGCCGCCGCACGCCGCCGCGGCGGCCAGCAGCAGCCCCGCGGCGAGGCCGGCCGGGACGGTGCGGCGGCGGGCGGTTCGCCGGAGGGGGTCGCGCTGTGTCCGGACGCCGGTGAGGTGGGGTGGCGCATCGGCTCGGCCTTCCGCGTAGGAGTGGGGCGCGTCACTCGGGCGAGTTATGTCACCCCTTAATTCATGTCGTGATCTAAGCAGTGACATAATTCCGGGGTCAAGACCTGAGAACCTTCGGGGGACGCGGCCGCACGGCCGCGCGAAAGGGGGCCCGATGCCGGACCGGCGCCGCAGGACCGTGCGCGATCTGCGCCGTGCCAACCGCTCGGTGCTGCTGCGCCGGCTCTACTTCGACGGCCCGCTCAGCCGCCAGGACCTGGCCCGCGAGACCGGGCTCAGCCCCGCGTCGGTCAGCAACGTCGTCGGCGAGCTGATCGAGGCGGGCCTGGTGGCGGAGGCCGGCAGCGTGGAGTCCGACGGCGGCCGGCCGCGGGTGCTGCTGAAGGTCGCGGCCGGTTTCGGCCACCTGATCGGCGTGGACGTCGGCGAGACGCGGGTCATGGTCGAGCTGTTCGACCTCGACCTCACCCCGCTCGCCAAGGCCGACCTGCCGCTCGGCGACGGCGGGCACGACGACCGCGCCGTGGCGCGCCACATCCTGGAGGGGCTGGACGACGTCGCCGGGCGCGCCTCGGTCGACCCGTCCACCGTCATCGGCGTCGGGGTCGGCGTCCCGGGCGTCGTCGAGCACCGCCCGGCCGAGGGCGGACCCGAGGCGGTCGTGCACTGCCAGACGATCGGCTGGGACGGCGTGCCGCTGGAGCGGATGCTGCGCGCGGGCACCGGGCTGCCGCTGTTCGTCGACAACGGCGCGACCGCGCTCGGCCAGGCCGAGATGTGGTTCGGCGCCGGGCGCGGGCACCGCAACGCGGTGGTCGCGCTCATCGGCTCCGGCGTCGGCTCCGCGGTGATGATCGACGGCTCGCCCTATCGGGGCGCGGCGGGCAGCGCCGGCGAGTGGGGGCACACGACGTCGCGGGTCGGCGGCGTCCCGTGCCGGTGCGGGTCGCTCGGCTGCCTGGAGGCCTACGTGGGCGCGGCGGCGCTGCTGGAGCGCTACCGCGCCGCGGGCGGGCCCGCCGGCGCCGACGAGGAGACCGCGCTCGCCGGCCTGCTCGACGACCCGTCGCCGGCCGCGGCGGAGCTGCGCGCCGACGTCGCCGAGCACCTCGGCGCGGGCGTCGCGGACCTGGTCAACCTGTTCAGCCCCGAGAAGATCATCATCGGGGGGTGGGCGGGGCTGCTGCTCGGCGGCCGGATGCTCGGCCGGATCGTGGACGCCACCGCCCGGTACGCGCTGCGGCAGCCGTTCGCGCAGACCTCCGTCGAGCTGTGCCACCTCGGCCCGGAGGCGGTCGCGGTGGGCGCGGCGACGCTGCCCCTCGCGCATCTGCTCGACGGGGGCGGCGAGCCGGCCGTCCCGGCGCCCGCGCCCCCGGTTCAGCCGTCCGCGGGGCGGGTGGCGCGCAGTGAGTACATCAGGGGGACGCGCGGGCGGCCCTCCGGCAGCCGGTAGACCGTCCCGTGCCGTTCCAGCGCCGCGAAGCGCTGGAAGTACGTGTGGTCGTGCTCGTGCAGGAAGTCGATGCGCAGCCCGGCGGCGGCGAGGGCGCTGACGACCCTGCCGATCCCGTGCTGGAACGTCACCGACCGCGTGTTGCGGGTGTGCTCGCCGCCGTCGGTGTAGGTGCCGGGCTCGTCCCACACCTGCGGCGAGCTGTCGAAGTAGTCGTAGGCGACGGTGGAGCCCTCGACGTCGTCCAGCACGTCGCTGAACGGGTGGAACTCGCTGAGGTACAGGAAACCGCCGGGCTCCAGCAGCCCAGCCACGACCCGCGCCCAGCGGTCCACGTCCGGCAGCCACACCAGCGCGCCGATGCCCGTGTAAACGATCTCGTAGGTCTCCCCCAGCGCGGCGGCCGCGTCGTACACGTCCGCCTGGACGAACCGGGCGTCAAGGCCGCATCCGGCCGCGATCTCCCGGGCGGCCTCCACGGCGGGTTCGGAGAAGTCGAGGCCGGTGACCCGCGCGCCGAGCCGCGCCCACGACAGCGTGTCCAGCCCGAAGTGGCACTGCAGGTGCGCCAGGCGGCGGCCCGCCACGTCGCCGACCTCGGCGATCTCGAAGTCGCGCAGCGCCGTCCCGCCGGCGCGGAAGCCGGCGACGTCGTAGAACTCGCTGGCGACGTGGATGCCGACCCGTTCGTCCCAGAGCGCGCGGTTGAGCGCCCGGTAGTCCATTTCCGTCACCGGGCAAGGATAATGGCGGGGTGACCGCCGGCCGGAAGGACGACTCATGAGCAGCGCGGAACGTCCGGTGCGCGAATGCCTGCTGGACGCCGCCGCCGCGCTCCTCGTCGAGCGCGGCTACCGGGCGGTGCGGATGCAGGACGTCGCCGCCGCGGCCGGGGTGAGCCGGCAGACCGTCTACAACGAGTTCGGCGACAAGTGGGGCCTCGCCCAGGCGGTGGTCGTGCGCGACAACGACCGCTACCTCGACGGCATCGACCAGGTCCTGTCCGAGCACGAGGACCTGTACTCGGCGGTGGTCGCGGCGGTGCTGTTCACGCTGGAGATGTCCGCCGACGACCAGCTGAAGAAGGCGGTGCTGACCGGCGCGGACGGCGACGACCTGCTGCCGCTGCTGACGACGCGGGCGGAGCCGGTGCTGTTCACCGCCAGCTCCCGGCTCGCCGAGCACGCGCTGCGGCAGTGGCCGGACGTGGGCCGCGACGCGCTCGTCGAGATCGCGGACGCGGCGGTCCGGCTGACGATGAGCCACATCATGCTGCCGTCCGGCCCGCCGGAGCAGGTCGCGCACTTCATCGCCCGGATGGTGACGAGCTACATCGGCGCCTACGGGAAAACCGGTGGCCCCTCCGGGGGCCGCGCGGTACGGTCGTAACCGCCTCGCGGCTGCTGAACCCGAGGAACGAGCGGGCCATTCCGCCCCGCTCCCCCGGCCGTCGCGCCTTCCGCGCGAAACGGCCTTCTTTCCTGTGCGCGCCGTCGCGCGCCTTCCGGCAGCCCGAAGGATCTTCCCCCCATGCACGCACGTCAGGACCGGCGGCTCGTCCGCACCGGCGACCACTGGCTTCACCTTCCCAACCCGTACGGCGTCCCCGTCGCGATCTGCGCGGGGGACGACGTCCCGCTCGAGCACGCCGCCGTCGACGAGGCGCTCGCGCTCCTGGAGACCGCCCGCACGCTGGAACGCCTCGCCGAGGCGACGCCCGGCTACGACGGCCCCGACCCGCGCGTCGCCCGCGTCGCGCTCACCCCCGACTTCCACAAGGGCGCCGGGATCCCGATCGGCACGGTGCTGGAGACCGAGCACGCGCTGCTGCCGCAGGCCGTCGGCAACGACGTCAACTGCGGGATGCGGCTGGAGGTCACGTCCCTGCGCGCCGACAGGGTCCGGCCAAGGCTGGACGCCCTGGAGCGCCGGCTGCGGCACCTGTTCTTCGAGGGCGGGCGGCGGATCGCCCTCACGCCCGTCCAGCGGGAGGCGCTGCTGCGGGACGGGCTGCCCGGCCTGCTGCTGGCGGGCGGCACGCCCTGGCAGGGCGTCCGCCCCGAGGACGCCGACGACGCGCTGGACCGCATGCACGCGCCCGGTTTCCCGGTCGGCACGGCCGAGGCGTTCGCCGACTGGATCGGCAGCGCGGGCGGCGCCAGCCACGACAGCGTCATCGGCGGGATCGGCGGCGGCAACCACTTCGCCGAGCTCCAGTACGTGTCGCAGGTGCACGACGCGGCGGCGGCGCACGCGTGGGGGCTGGCGCCCGGCACGGTCGTCACGATGGTGCACAGCGGCTCGCTGTCCCTGGGCCATCAGGCCAACACGACGGCCCTGGACGCCCTGCGCGCCGGCTGGCCGAGCGGCCTTCCCCGTCCGGGGAACGGGATCCTGCCGTTCCTGCTCGACGAGCGGTCCGCGCGCGCACGCCGCCGGTACCTCGACGCGTTCGGCAACGCCGCCAACTTCGCGGCCGGGAACCGGTTCTTCCTGTCGCTGACGATGCGGGCCGGGCTCGCCGCGGAGTGCGGCGGCGCGGACGCGCGGCTGCTGTACGACGCGCCGCACAACCTGTTCTGGCAGGACGGGGAACGCGTCGTGCACCGCAAGGGCGCCACGCCCGCGGGCGGGCACGAGGCGATGGCGGGCGGCCCGTACGCGATGTGGGGCGAGCCGGTGATCGTGCCGGGTTCGATGGGCGCGGCGAGCTTCGTGCTGCGCGGGCACGGCGACCCGCGCACGCTCGCCAGCGCGTGCCACGGCGCCGGACGCCGGGTGCCGCGCGGGGCGTCGGCGCGCGGGAACGACGCGGAGCTCGACGCGTTCCTGCGCGAGTTCCGCGTCGTGACGCCGCTGGACCACCGCGACCCGATGGTGGCGCGGCGGTCCGACGTGATGGCCGCGTGGCGCCGCGACCTCAAGCAGGAGGCGCCGTGGGCCTACAAGGACATCGGGCCGGTGGTGTCGAGCCTGCGGGGCGGCGGCGTCGCGACGCCGGTCGCGGAGCTGCGGCCGCTGCTGACCGTCAAGGGGTGATCGCTCAGGGGACGTCCGCCTGCAGGTGGACGACCTTGACGGCGGTCATCTCGTCCAGCAGCTCGGGGCCGTAGCCGAAGCCCTGGCCGCTGGACCGGCGCGGGGTGGCGGCGCCTCCCGGGGCGCCGCCGAACACCGCGTTGATCTTCACGGTGCCGGCCTTCAGGGTGCGCCAGGCCTGCTGCGCGTGCGCCATGTCGCGGGTGAGGACGGTCGCGGCGAGCCCGTAGCGGGAGCGGTTCGCCCTGTCCAGGGCCTCTTCGAAGGACGCGACGCCGCGGACCGGAGCGACCGGCCCGAACGTCTCCTCCGCCATGACCGCCATCTGGTCGGTGCAGCCGTCCAGGACGGTCGCCGGGTAGAAGCAGCCGGGCCCACTCGGGATCCGGCCGCCCGCGCGGAGCCGCGCGCCGTCCGCGACCGCCTTCTCGACCTGCTCGTGGACCTGGGTGCGGTGCCGCTCGTCGACCAGCGGGCCGAGCTCGGTGGCCGGGTCGCGGCCCGGGCCGGTCCGCAGCGCCTGCGCGCGGGCGGTCAGCGCGCCGACGAACTCCTTGGCGACCGACTCGTGCACGTAGATCCGCTCGACGGAGGTGCAGATCTGGCCGGCGTTGGCGAAGCAGCCGGTGGCGGCCTGCGCGGCGGCCCAGGCGGGGTCGACGCCCGCGTCGACGATCAGCGGGTCGGCGCCGCCGTTCTCCAGCAGCGCCTTCGCGCCGGTCCCGGCGGTCAGTTCGGCGATGCGGCGGCCGGTGCGGGTGGAGCCGACGTGGGCGACCGCGTCGAGGTCCGGATGGGCGGCGAGCGCCTCGCCGGTCGTGCCGTCGCCGCTGACCATGTTGACGACACCGGCGGGCAGGGCGCCGGCGAGCAGTTCGGTGAGCAGCGCGCCGGTGTGCGGCGTCCGCTCGGACGGCTTGTGCACGACGGTGTTGCCGGTGACCACGGCCGCGCCGATGAGGCCGCAGGCGATGGCGACGGGGTCGTTCCACGGCGTGATGACGGCGACGAGCCCGAGCGGCTCGCGGGCCATGAAGTCGGCGGCGCTCCAGCCGCCCTGCAGGCTGCGGCCTCCGTGCAGGGGGCCCAGCTCGGCGTACTGGCGCAGCGTCCCGATCCCGGCCTGGACTCCGCCGAGCGCGTCGTCCGCGGGCTTGCCCATCTCCGCGGTGACCAGCGCCGCGAGCTCGTCGGCGTGCTCCTCGACCGCGCGGGCGGCCGCGTGCAGGGCGGCGCCGCGCTCGGCGGGCGCGCTCGCGGCCCAGCCGGGC
>NZ_WBMR01000439.1 GCF_008923365.1 Actinomadura montaniterrae | reverse complement strand
GTTTACGAAAGGGCATGTTCTTGAGGACCTCGGTCACCTATCCGCCGCCGCCCACGCGCGCCCGCCCGCCGCCTCGATCAGCGCGGCGGCGCGGGCCGGCTCGTCGCCCGCGAGGGCCCCGCGCCGCAGGTACAGCGCCGCGAGCTCCTCCCCCGCCGCCGTCCCGGACGTCAGCGCCGCCACCACCGGCAGCGACTTCTTCCGGTTCCGCAGGTCGGAGTGGACGGGCTTGCCGGTGACCTCCGGGTCGCCCCAGATGCCGAGCAGGTCGTCGACCAGCTGGAACGCCAGCCCGAGCCGCTCGCCGAACGCCTGGAACCGGGACGCGCGCCCGGCGCCGCCCCCGTACAGGGCGCCGAGCGCGCACGCGCCGCCGAGCAGCGCGCCGGTCTTCCCGCCCGCCATCGCCAGGCACTCGGCCAGCGTGACGTCGGCGCGGTCCTCGAACGCGGTGTCCGCGCTCTGCCCCTCCACCAGCTCCAGGACCGCGCGGCTGAGCACCCGGACCGCGCCCGCCGGGTCCGGGGACGGCGCGTCCGCGAGCGCCTCGTAGGCGCCGGCGAGCAGCGCGTCCCCGGCGAGGATCGCGGCGCTGACCCCGAACACCGTCCACGCGGTGGGCCGGTGCCGGCGGGTGCGGTCGCCGTCCATGACGTCGTCGTGCAGCAGCGAGAAGTTGTGCGTCAGCTCGACCGCGACGGCGGCCGGCAGGGCGGCGGCCGCCGTCCCGCCGGCCGCCTCGGCCGCCAGCAGCGTCAGCGCCGGGCGGACGGCCTTGCCGCCCGCCCCCGCCGCCGGGCGGCCCGCCTCGTCCCGCCAGCCGAAGTGGAACTCGGCGATGGCGCGCATCGAGCCGGGCATCGCCTCGACCACGGCGCGCATCGCGGGCTCCACCAGGTCCCGGCTCCACGCCAGGATCTCGGCGGCGGATCGGGCGGAGGTCTCCACCGGCATGTCCCGTCCTCCCGTCAGCGGCCGATCTCGACGTTCTCCAGCACGCCGAGCGCGTCCGGCACCAGCACCGCGGCCGAGTAGTAGGCGCTGACCAGGTAGGACAGGATCGCCTTGTCGTCGATGCCGGTGAAGCGCACCGACAGGCCGGGCTGCACCTCGTCGGGGATGCCGGTGCGGTGCAGCCCGATGACGCCCTGGTCGTCCTCGCCGGTCCGCATCGCGATGATCGAGGTGGTGCCGGTCGGGCTGATCGGGATCTTGTCGCACGGGTAGATCGGGACGCCGCGCCACGCCTGGACGCGCCGCCCGCCGTCCACCTCGGCGGTGCCCGGGTACACGCCGCGGCGGGTGCACTCGCGGCCGAACGCGGCGATCGCCTTCGGGTGGGCGAGGTAGAAGCGGGTCTTGCGGCGCCGGGCGAGCAGGTCGTCCAGGTCGTCGGGGGTGGGCGGGCCGCCGCGGGTCTGGATGCGGTGCCGCAGGTCGGCGTTGTGCAGCAGGCCGAAGTCGCGGTTGTTGACCAGCTCGTGCTCCTGCCGCTCGCGGATCTCCTCGATGGTGAGGCGGAGCTGCTGCTCGATCTGGTTCATCGGCTTGTTGTAGAGGTCGGCGACGCGGGTGTGGACGCGCAGCAGCGTCTGCGTGACGGCCATCTCGTACTCGCGGGGCGAGGCCTCGTAGTCGACGAACGTGCCGGGCAGGACGGCCTCGCCCTCGTGGCCGGACGCGAGGTCGATGGCGGCCTCGCCGTGCCGGGTCTGCGGCGGCCTGGGCGCGTCGCGGTACTCGTCCAAGCGCGCGCGCAGCGTCTCCGACCGCTCGGTGAGCTCGACGATCGCGGTCGGCGAGAGGGTCAGCACGATGGCGGGGGTGAGGGCGCGGAACGTGTGCGGCCACTCGCCCGCGTCGCCGAGGAGGGCCTCGTCGCCGAAGAAGTCACCGCCGTCGCGGATCGCGACCTGCGTCTCGCCGCCGTACTCGCCGGTCCCGATCTCGGCGATCTTGCCGTGCGCGATCAGGTGGACGCGGTCGAGCGGGTCGCCGGCCGTCGCGATCGTCTCGCCGGGCGCGTACTCGGCCTGCGTGAACCGGCCGGCGACGGCGTCCAGGACCATCGCGTCGAGCCCCTTCAGCTGCGGCAGCTCCGCCAGCTCGCCGGGGATGACGCGGACGCTGGCGCCGTCGTTGACGAACGTCACCCGCCCGTCGCCGAGCTCGTAGGTGAGGCGGCGGTTCACCCGGTAGGTGCCGGCGTCCGCCCGCACCCACGGCAGCAGCGTCAGCAGCCACCGCGGGGTGATGCCCTGCATCTGCGGCACGGACTTGGTGGTCGTCGCGAGATTGCGCGCTGCCCGCGTGCTCAGGGCCAGCTGCGGGTCGGTCATGTGCCGCTACCTCCGGGGATCGCTGGTTGGGTCTGGCTGTGCCGCACCGGTGCGGGGCGCGCCGGCCGGAACGGGGTGCGGGCCGCCGAGGCGCCGAGCCCGGACGGGCCGGACGGGACGCGGAACCGCACGGGCGGGGCGGGCGGCGGGACGGGCGGCGGGACGGGCGGCCGGG
>NZ_WBMR01000438.1 GCF_008923365.1 Actinomadura montaniterrae | reverse complement strand
CGCCGCCTCGGGGTCGGCGGGCAGGCGCCGCGACGCCGTGTCCCGCACGGTCAGCGTCGCGTCCAGCGAGAAGAACACGACGCGCTCGTAGCCGGCGTCGTGCAGTGCCTCCCACACCGCGCTGCCGAGGTCGTGCTGCCGGTACAGGCCGTCCACGAACGCGTCCTTGACGCCCGGACCGTACAGCGGCAGCACCGACTCGCCCTCGCGCGCCGCGTCGCGCAGCGCCAGCAGCCGCTCGGGCACCGCCGGCAGCCGCTCGGGCACCGCCTCGGCGGCGTCGACGGGGGCCGGTTCAGCGCTCATCGGCCCCTCGGGCGCGCACCCCGGCCCGCTCCACCAGCGGGCTCTCGCCGGCCTCGTCCCGGGCCGCCGGACGCGCCAGCGCCGCGAAGTCGCGCAGCGCCGGATCGGGCCCGGCGGCGTCCTCCGCCGGGTCGCCCGCGTCCAGGCCCTCCGCGCGCAGCGCCCGGCTCACCGCCGCCGACCGCTCCCGCCGCGCCGCCTCGTCCGGGTCGTCCTCGTACGACAGGATCCGCAGCGTGAAACCGGGGCCGTCGCCGTCCGGCGCCACCTCCACCACGACCTCGCCGCCGTCCGCGCGGTGCCGCAGCCGGCTGAAGAACGCGCGCCGCTCGTCCCCGGCCGCGTAGGTGTTGCCGGACCAGGCGAACCCCTGCCCCTCCAGCACCGCCACCACCTGCTCGGCGACGTTCACCCGCAGCTGCGACGCGACGATCCGCTCCGCGGCCCGCTCGACCAGCGCGTCCAGCCGCCCCTCGTACTCCGGCGCCGCCTCGCTGATCAGCGCGCGCAGCGCGGCGGCGTCCAGCGGGCAGTCCGGGTCGGCGACCGCGTCGACCTGCCGGGCCACCTCGTCGCGCAGCGCGCCGAGCCCGCCGTCCGTCCAGTGGTCGACGTCCAGGACGACGCCCGGGTCGGCCTCCGCGATCGGACGCTCCGCGTTGTCCTCGATCGTCGCCGCGACCGTCCGCAGCGCGGCGAGCGCCTCCGCGCGGAGCGCCTCCCACTCCAGCGCCAGCCGCTCCACGTCCGCGCGGAGCTCGCTCAGGTCGAGGTAGAGGTCCTGCACCTGGCTCAGCGAGTACCCGGCCGCGTGCGCCTCCAGGTTCCCGCGCGCGACGTCCAGCCGGGACGCGAGCCGCTCCAGCCGGCCCGGCGCGAACCGGCCGTGCGGCAGCGTGTCGCGGATCGCGTCGTGCATCGTCCGCGCGTCGCCGAACAGCCGGCGCGCCGCCTCCGCCGCCGCGTCGCTCTCGCCGCGCAGCTCGCCGACCCGCGCGTCCACCGCGGCGAGCCCGGCGCGCCGCTCCGCGCGCTCGCGGGCGATCTCGGCGGCGAGCCGTTCGCCCTGCTCGGCGAGCCGCTTGCGGCCCTCCGCCAGCTGCCTGCCGTGCTTGCGCAGCCGCCGGCTGGTCTCGTCCTCCAGCTTCCTCGCGTGCTCGCTCAGGTCGGCGAGCGCGCGGTCGGTGCCGTCCTGCCGGGCGGCCGCCTCCCGCCGCACGCGCTCCACGTCGTCGCGCGCGGCCCGCTCCACCTGCCGCAGCAGGCGCGGCATGTCCCGCCGCACCTTCGCCAGGTCGCGGGCGGACGCCTGCGCGTCCCGCCACGCCGCCGCGTCCACCGAGATCACCTTCGCGCCGCTCATCGGGACTCCTCGCCGCTCGTGCCCTCGCGTACCGTGCCGGTGAAACCTTCGCCCCCGCCCGTGCCGCCGCCGGGGCCGCTGGCGGTGCCTTCGCGCGCGCGGGCGAAGCCCTCGGACAGCGCGCGGGGCGGCACGCCGACCAGCAGCGCCTCCCCGCCGCGGACCCGCACCTCCGCGCGGCGCGGGCCGCCCGCCAGCTCGTCCGCCGCGCCTGCGAGCCGGTTCGTCAGGTGGTGGACGCGCTGGTTCGCGCTGCCGCGCAGGCCCCGGTCGTCGTTGCGGGACGCCACGTACCGGCCGTCGATCAGCACGTCCACCTCGGCGAGCAGCGCCGCCGCCTCCGCGCGGCCCGCGAGCTCGGCCCGCCGGTACCCGGTGAAGCAGATGACCGACAGGTCGCGCTTCGCGCGGGCGGCCCGCACCAGGTCCGCCAGCCCGGCCGCCTGCTCCATCGGCTCCCCGCCCGACAGCGTGAGGCCGGTGACGTCCGGGTCGGCCAGCAGCTCGTCCGCCAGCTCGTCCGGCGCGACCCGGCGGGCCTCCCGGAACGGGATCCAGTCCGGCGCGACGCAGCCCCGGCAGCGGAACGGGCAGCCCTGCACCCAGACCACCGAGCGCAGCCCCGGCCCGAGCGCCCGCGTCCCGACGCACGTCTCCGCCACGTTGATCACCGGCGCCGGCCCTGCCACCAGTTCGTCAGCGGCCCGAGGAGCTGGTCCCTGCGGGACCGGCGGGTGGCGTCGTGCCCCTCGTGGCCGGACGGCCCGAACCGCGACGGCTGCGGCGCGCCCCCGGCCCGCCCGCCGCCGAACCCGAGGGGGCTCCCGCCGCCGTACGGCGCCGCGCCGCCGTTGGGGTTCGGGCCGATGGGCGGGGGGCC
>NZ_WBMR01000437.1 GCF_008923365.1 Actinomadura montaniterrae | reverse complement strand
CGCCGCCCGCGGCGCCGACGGTTCCCCCGGTGCCGTCCGTGCCGGAGGTGCCCTCCGTTCCCGTCGCCGGCGCCGAGCCGGACGCCGGCCAGGTGTCGGAGGCCGAGCCCGCCAGCGGCGTCGGCGTCCCCGGCGTGACGTTCCAGCCCCCGATGGTCGTGTTCCAGCCGCCGCAGCCGACGGCCGAGCCGTCCGCGCGCCAGAAGGACGAGCCGAAGCCCGAGCCGTCCGACCGCGACCGTGACCGCGACCGCGACCACGAGGCCGCCGAGGAAGAGGCCGAGGGTGACCACGGCCCCGCCGACGAGGACGAGTCGGAGGACCGGCCGTCGCGCCGCCGCCGTCGCCGGGGCGGCCGCGGCCGCGGCCGGGGCGGCAAGGAGGGCGGCGAGGACGAGGCGGACGAGGCCGAGGAGCACGAGGCCGCCGAGGCCAAGGAAGAGGAGCCGGCCAAGCCCGCGAAGGCCAAGTCCAAGTCCAGGTCCGCCAAGGGCAAGGACAAGGACAAGGAGAAGGACGAGCAGGACGCCGAGGCCGAGCATGAGGCCGAGGGCGACGAGGAGGGCGACGGCGGCCAGGGCGGCACCAGCCGCCGGCGCCGCCGCCGCAGGCGCCGTTCGGGCGCCGACGGCGAGTCCGGCGGCACCGACGACCCGCCGAACACCGTCGTGCACGTGCGCAGCGCCCGCGAGGAGCGCGCCGCCGCCGAGGACGAGGTCCAGTCCGTGCGGGGCTCGACCCGGCTGGAGGCGAAGAAGCAGCGCCGCCGCGAGGGCCGCGAGCAGGGCCGCCGCCGCCCGCCGGTGATCACCGAGGCGGAGTTCCTGGCGCGCCGCGAGGCCGTCGAGCGGGTCATGGTCGTCCGGCAGGAGGGCGAGCGCACGCAGATCGCCGTCCTGGAGGACGACGTGCTCGTCGAGCACTACGTCAACCGCGCGACGCACCAGTCGTACGTCGGCAACGTCTACCTCGGCAAGGTGCAGAACGTGCTGCCGTCGATGGAGGCGGCGTTCGTCGACATCGGCAAGGGCCGCAACGCCGTGCTGTACGCGGGCGAGGTCAACTGGGACGTCGCGGGCCTGGTGGGCCAGCCGCGCCGGATCGAGTCGGCGCTGAAGTCGGGCCAGTCGGTGCTGGTGCAGGTCACCAAGGACCCGCTCGGCCACAAGGGCGCCCGGCTGACCAGCCAGGTCTCGCTGCCCGGCCGGTACCTGGTGTACGTGCCGGACGGCTCGATGACCGGCATCAGCCGCAAGCTGCCCGACAAGGAGCGCAGCCGGCTGAAGTCGATCCTGAAGAAGGTCATGCCGGAGAACGCGGGCGTGATCGTCCGCACCGCCGCCGAGGGCGCCACCGAGGAGGAGCTCGGCCGCGACGTGTCGCGGCTGGCCGCCCAGTGGGAGAACATCCAGAAGAAGGTCAAGACCGCCTCGGCGCCGTCGCTGCTGTACGGCGAGCCCGACCTGACGATCCGGGTCGTCCGCGACATCTTCAACGAGGACTTCTCCAAGCTCGTCGTCTCGGGCGACGAGGCGTGGGACACCGTCTCGGAGTACGTCGAGTACGTCGCCCCGCACCTCGCCGACCGCGTCGAGCGCTGGACGGGCGACCAGGACGTGCTCGGCGCGTTCCGGATCGACGAGCAGATCGCCAAGGCGCTCGACCGGAAGGTGTGGCTGCCGTCCGGCGGCTCGCTGGTGATCGACAAGACCGAGGCGATGACGGTCATCGACGTCAACACCGGCAAGTTCACCGGGCAGGGCGGCAACCTCGAGGAGACCGTCACCCGCAACAACCTGGAGGCGGCCGAGGAGATCGTCCGCCAGCTGCGGCTGCGGGACGTCGGCGGCATCGTGGTGATCGACTTCATCGACATGGTGCTGGAGAGCAACCGGGACCTGGTGCTGCGCCGCCTCGTCGAGTGCCTGTCGCGGGACCGTACCAAGCACCAGGTCGCCGAGGTGACCTCGCTCGGCCTGGTCCAGATGACCCGCAAGCGGGTCGGGCAGGGCCTGCTGGACGCGTTCTCGGAGACCTGCGAGTCCTGCAACGGGCGCGGCATCCACGTCCACCTGACCCCGGTCGAGCCGAAGCCGGACAAGGCCGCCGGCAAGGAGACGGGCCGCCGCCGCAAGCGCAAGGGCGAGGTGGAGAAGGCCGTCGAGGAGAAGCTGGCGCAGCACGAGGCGAAGAAGGAGCCGGCGGAGCCGAAGAAGGAGGCCGAGCCGGCCGCGGAGGCGGAGGCCGCGCGGCCCGAGCCGGCCCGATCGCGGCCGAAGAAGTCGGGCCCGGCCAAGCGCCCGGCGGGCCCGCCGCCCGAGGTCGACGGCGAGGAGCCGGCGGCGCAGGCGGCGGTCGAGGCCGCGGACGCGGCGGACGAGGTGGCGGGCACCTCGCCCGGCATCCTCGACGACGAGCCGGTCGCGGTCGCGTCGAACGGCGCCGCCCCGGCGGAGGCCAACGGCACGGCTCCGGCCGAGGCCAACGGCGCCGTCCCGGCGGAGTCCGCTGAGGCGGCGGAGCCCGCGGAGGAGGCCCCGCGCCGTCGCCGCGCCCGCCGTCCGCGCGCCGCCGCCCAGGCCGAGAGCGAGT
>NZ_WBMR01000436.1 GCF_008923365.1 Actinomadura montaniterrae | reverse complement strand
CGGGGCGGTCACGCGGCCGGTCCCGGCGCGGCGGCGTACGGCACCGCCGCGTCCGGCGGCTCGCCGGGCTCGGCGGCGAACACGGCGCGGTACCGGGGGTCGGCCCACAGTTCGGCATGCGGCGCGAGCGCGCGGATCCGGCCCGCGTCGAGCCAGGCGACGAGGTCCGCGCGGGCCGCCGTCGCGGGACGGCGCGCCACCACCAGGCTGGTGCGTCCCGCGAGGACCTCCCGCAGCGCCCGCGTCACGCGCATCTCCGTCGCGGTGTCGAGGCTGCTGGTGGCGTCGTCGAGGACGAGGAGCCGCGCGTCCGCCAGCGCCGCGCGGGCCAGCCCGAGCCGCTGCAGCTCGCCGCCCGACATCGGCGCCTCCGCCAGCGGGGTGTCGTACCCGGCGGGCAGCGCCCGGACGAACCCGTCGGCCGCCGCGGTCCGGGCGGCGCGGCGGACCTCGGCGCGGGTGGCGCCGGGCCGCGCGTAGGCGATCATGTCGTGGACGGTCGCGCCGAGCGGCGCGGGGCGCTCGAAGGCGTACGCGACGGCGCGCCGCAGCTCCGGGAGCGCGACGTCCGCGACGTCCACGCCGTCGAGTTCGACGCGGCCCTCGTCGGGGTCGGCGAGCCGCGCGACGGTCGCGACCAGCACGCTCTTGCCGGACCCGGACGTCCCGACGACCGCGACGGCGGTCCGCGGCGGCACCGCGAGGTCGAGGCGGTCGAGCACCGTCCGGCCGCCGACCCGGACGGTGACGCCGCGGAGCCGCAGCGCGCCGGGGCCGTCCGGCAGCGGGACGGGCCGCGCCGGCGGCCGGACGGCCGGCTCGGCGCCGAGGACCTCCGCGACGCGTCCGGCGCCGACCTCGCAGTTCAGCAGCGCGACGAAGGTGTCGAACAGCGCCGCCGCGCCGGCCGCCAGGGACGTGTAGGACGCGGCGGCGACGAGCCCGCCCGCCGTGACGTCGCCGGTCGCGAGGCGGAGCCCGGCGACGCCGACCACCGCGACCTGGAGCAGCGGCGCGAGCAGCGAGAGCCGCCAGCCGACCTGCCCCTGCGCGTCCCAGGTCAGGCGCCCGGCCGCGCCGAGCAGCGGCAGCGGCAGCAGGATCCGCCGGACCTCGCGGCCCGCGGTGCCGGAGGCCCGGATGGTGCGGGCGCCCTGCCGGGCGTCGAGGAGCCGCGTGCCGATCTCCGCCTGGTGGCGCTGGTAGTCGGCGAACGGCTCGCCGGCCCTGGCGACGAACAACCGGAGCGCCAGCACGGCCGGCGGGACGCCGAGCGCGAAGACCAGCGCGAGCGTCCAGTCGATGAGGCCGAGGGCGACGACGGCGCCGGCGGTGGTCACCAGCGTCGCGGCGCCGGACAGCAGCAGGGCCGGGAACGCGGCGGGGCCGCCCGCGCTCTCGGTGAGCCGCGCCAGCACGTCCCCGGCGGGGAAGCGGCGCCGCCCGGGCACGCCGAGTTCCAGGACCCGCCCGATGAGGCGGTGCCGGAGCCACGCGGTGATGCGGCTGCCGCAGTAGGTGCCGGCGAGTTCCTCGATGGCGTCCGCGAGGGCGGCGGTGACCAGGACGAGGGCGAGCCCGGCGACGGCGGCGCCGAGGCCCCGGCCGGAGCGGACCGCGTCGATCGCCCGGCCGAGCATGACCGGGGTCGCGAGCGTCGCCGCGACCCGGACGACCGTGACGGCCGCCAGCAGGCCGAGGAGCGCGCGGAAGCGGCGCCCCGCCGCGCGCAGCAGCCGCCTCCCGTCCCGGCGCAGCGCGGCGGGCGCGGCGGGCGCTCCCGCGAGCGGCGGGGACCCGCCGGCGGCGGGCTCTGGCTCGGGCACGCTCGTCGGCTCCGTTCGCTGTCGGCGGGCATGGGGTTGCGGTGGCCACAGGGTTGCGGCGGGCACAGGGTTGCGGGGGCTCGGGTTGCGGCGGGCTCGGGTTTCGGCGGGCGCCGGGTTACAGTGGCAAGTGGGTCCGGTCACGGACCGGCCTTCCGGCCGGCCCGTGACCGGTGTCTGCGGACGGGGGTCACCTCATGCGCCCTGGCCCGCGGAGGGTGCCGGACATCACGCGCAGGAGATGCCGACGCACACGGAGTTCAGCAGGGTCAGCAGGCCGACGCACGCGCACGTGCCGCTGAGCTGAACGCCCTCGATCTCGATGGGGTCGGTCTCGGGCAGTTCCTGCAGCTCCGCCACGAGGTCGCCCTCGAAGATGCTCTCCATTCGATTCACCTCCCTTCGCCGGTCGATGCCGAGATCCGCTCCGCCGCGAGGCAGAAGCGGACCACCTCCGTCCGGAGGACCGGGGACCATGCCTGGACGACGGCGGTGTGCCCGTCGTCGACCTCGACGTAGTCGAGGCCGGCCCCTTCGGTCCTGCCGAGTTCGAGGAGGCGCCGCCGCAGCGCCCGGGAGTGCGCGACGGGGATGACCTCGTCGCGGGTCCCGTGCGCCAGCAGCAGCGGCGCCGTGAGCGCGGCGCACGCCCGCAGGACGTCGCGTTCCGCGCCGCGCGCCGCCGAACCGCCCGCCGAACCGCCCGCCGAACCGCCCGCCGCCTCGCCGGCGCCGGAGTGGTCGAGCAGCATCGCGGCCCACAGGATCGAG
>NZ_WBMR01000435.1 GCF_008923365.1 Actinomadura montaniterrae | reverse complement strand
TGCAGATGGCGAGCGTCTACGCGACCATCGCCAACGGCGGCGTCCGCGTCGCGCCGAACCTGATCGCGGGGACGGTCGGCGCGGACGACAGGTTCACCCCGGCGCCCGCCCCGCAGCAGCGCCGCGTCCCGGAGCGAGGCGAGGTAGCCCGGGTCGTCGCCGGGACCGGCGCCGAACACCGGGTCGGCGGACGGGCCGCCGGCGCCCTCCGGGAGGTGCTTGGAGTACGGGGGTGGGGCCATGGCCCGGCACTTTAGCCCGGCGGCGACCCGCCGGAACAGATCCCACCAGGATCTTCGTGCCCCCGATTCGCCCGGCCGGGCCGGGCGGCGGCGGTAGGGCGCGGGGCAGCGGCGGTCGGGCGCGGGGGGACGGCGGTAGGGCGCGCGGGGCGGCGCCGCGGGCGTCAGGTCGCGGAGATCGCGCCGGCCGCGAGCAGGCCGAGCAGGACGCCGCCGAGCGCCACCCGGTAGAACACGAACACGTTCGTGGAGTGCCGGGTCAGGAACTTCAGCAGCCAGGCGATGCACGCGTAGCCGACCACGAACGACACCGCGGTCGCGATCGCGGTCGGGACGACCTGCAGCGACCCGTCGAACGCCTTGCGCAGCTCGAACAGCCCCGACAGCACCACCGCGGGGATCGACAGCAGGAAGGAGTACCGGGCGGCGGCCTCGCGGGTGTAGCCGAGGAACAGCGCCCCGGTCATCGTCGACCCCGACCGCGACGACCCGGGGATCAGCGCGAGCGCCTGGAACCCGCCGATGATCAGCCCGTCCCGCATGTTCAGGTCGGCGACCTCGCGCTTGCCGATGCCGGCCCACTCGGCGACCATCAGCAGCAGCCCGAGGACGATCAGCGACGACGCGTTCAGCCACAGGTTCCGGGCGCCGCCCTCGATGAACCCGTTGAGGGCGAGGCCGATGACGGCCACCGGGACGGTGCCGAGGCCGATGTACCAGCCGAGCCGCGCGTCCTGCTGCGGTCGCAGCTCCGGCGTCCACAGGCTCTTCGTCCAGGTGGTCAGGATGCGGACGAGGTCGCGCCAGAAGTAGATGACGACCGCGGCCATGGTGCCGAGCTGGATGACGGCGGTGAAGGCCGCGCCCGGGTCCTTCCAGCCGAGCAGTTTCGGCACGATGAGCAGGTGGCCGGAGCTGGAGATCGGCAGGAACTCGGTGAGCCCCTGGACGATCCCGAGCACGGTCGCTTCCACGACGTTCACGAGCGGCGGGTTCCCTCCGAATGCGAGATCGGCCACGGCGCCGACCCCGGTGAAGCGTATCCGCCGCGCGCCGCGCCCCGGATCCGGCCCGCCCCCGCCGCCCGCCCCGCATCCCCGGCCACCTGCGGCGACACCCCCGTCCGTCACCGGCGGGACGGATCATGCTCACCTTCCCGTCACCCGTCGTCCATCTGACTCCGCGCACGTCACCGGGCCGATGCGGACGGTGACGGCGCCGTGGGAGGCCCGCGATGACCGCTACATTGACCGCCTATGAAGGAGCGTCACCTCGGGCGGAGCGGGCTGCTGGTGTCCCGGCTGGGGCTGGGCACCATGACGTGGGGCCAGGACACCGAGCCGGACGAGGCCGCGGCGCAGCTCGTGGCGTTCGCGGAGTCCGGCGGCACGCTGGTGGACACCGCCGACGTCTACAGCGACGGCGACAGCGAGCGGATCCTCGGGGCGCTGCTGCGCGAGGTCGTGGACCGCGACTCCCTGGTCGTCGCCACGAAGGCGGCGATCCGGCCGAACGGCCGCTACGACGGGTCCCGGCGGCACCTGCTGCGCGCCCTGGACGCGTCCCTGGACCGGATGGACCTCGACCACGTCGACCTGTGGCAGCTGCACGTGTACGACCCGGCGACGCCGCTGGAGGAGACGCTGTCGGCGCTGGACGAGGCGGTGGCGTCCGGCCGGACCCGGTACGTCGGGGTGTCCAACTACGCGGGCTGGCAGGTGTCCAAGGCGGCGGCGTGGCAGCGCGCCTGGCCGGGGCGCGCCCCGATCGTGTCGGCGCAGCTGGAGTACTCGCTGCTGAGCCGCGACATCGAGCGGGAGGTGGTGCCGGCGGCGCTGGACGCCGGGGCCGGGCTGCTGCCGTTCTCGCCGCTCGGGCGGGGCGTGCTGACCGGCAAGTACCGCACCGGCATCCCCGCCGGGTCGCGGGCCGCCGCGCCGCGCTTCGCCGACTTCGTCCAGCCGTACCTGGACGAGGAGTGCGCGCGGATCGTGGAGTCGGTGGTGACCGCCGCCGAGGGCCTCGGCGTGTCGCCGCTGAGCGTGGCGCTCGCCTGGGTGCGGGACCGGCCCGGGGTGGCCGCCCCGATCGTCGGCGCGCGCACCGCCGCGCAGCTGGAGGCCATCCTGGACAGCGAGGACCTGACGCTGCCGAACGAGATCCGGTCCGCGCTGGACGACGTCTCCGACATGTCCCCGGCGCACCAGTGACCGCACCCGCCCCGTGACCGCCCCTGCGGCCGTCCCCGGTGCGCCCGCCGCCTCCGTGCCCGCCTCCGTGACCGGGCGGGCCGTCCGTGGCACGCTCGGGACGGTCCACCGCCAACCGTGAGAAGCCGCGACGGGAAGCCCGTGACCGACACCCCACCTGACATCGAGAACCCCTCGTCCGAGTCCCCGCAGGAGCGCGCCGCCCGCGC
>NZ_WBMR01000434.1 GCF_008923365.1 Actinomadura montaniterrae | reverse complement strand
CCGTCCGGGGCCGCCGTGGCGCGCGCCCGCGCGCCCCGCCAGGGTCAGCCGCGCTCGACGCCCGCCTTGATCCGGCCGAGCGTGGCCCGCATGCCCGCGCGGTTGAGCGCGGCGCGCTCCTCGGCCGGCACGCCCGTGAACACCTTCCCGAGCAGCGAGACCAGCCCGGCGCCGCGGTTGCCGCGCCGCAGGTCCTCCCAGTACTCGGTGAGCCGCGTCCGGGCGCCGTCCTCGCCGCTGACGTCCTCGATGCGGTAGCCCCACAGCGCCACCGGGAGGCCGAAGCTCGACACCCGGAAGGCGAACGCCTCGCCGGGGACGGCGACCGTCACCTCGCAGGTGGTGAACCACACCCGCCAGCCGAGCCGGTTGAACCCGACGAACTTCGTGCCGGCCTTGACGGCCCGGCCGCGGATCCACGTCGCGAAGACCTCGGGGCTCCACTCGCGCATCCGCCGCAGGTCGGCGACCGCGGCGTAGACCGCCCGCGTCCCGGCGCCGATCGCGACGCTCTCCTCGACCACCCACTCGCGTTCCATGGGCCGATCATCCCATCTCATGACCGCCCGGTCACTAGGCGGTCTAGCGCAGGTGCGCGAACGCCTCGCGCCACTCGCCGTACCACGCCGCGAACCACGGGTGCGGCTCCGCCAGCGGGACGATGTAGGTGATCGTCTCGGCGTAGTAGCGGCGCTGGAAGTCCGGCGGCATCCGGTCGAGCCGCTGGACGTTGCTGACCCGGTCCGCGAGCTTCACCAGGATCGCCTCCGGCGGGGCGTCGCGCAGCCGCCGCAGGTACGCGGACTTGGCGGCGCGCTTCGCCTGCCGCCCGGCGCCGCCCGCCGGCGGCTTGGTCACCCAGTCGACCAGCTCGGTCACCTCCGGCCCGAACGCGTCCTCCACGTCGGTGAGCGTGGCCGGGGTGTCCTCGACCACGTCGTGCAGCAGAACGGCGGACAGCACCGCCGTGTCGGTGACGCCCGCGCCGCGCACCAGCACTTCGAGGGCCTCCAGCAGGTGCTCGACGTACGGGTCGCCGGTCGGGCGCCGCTGGTCGCCGTGCCAGCGCAGCGCCGCGTCCGCCGCCGCCGAGAGCGCGCCGAGGTCCAGGCGCGCGCCGTCGCCGGACGACTCCAGGTCCGCGCGGGCGGCGTCCCAGGTCCGCCACCGGGTGAAGACCTCCAAGTTCCCTCCCTGCTCGTTCCGGCCCCGTGCGCCCAAGGGAAGCCGGGCATGTCCCGCGGGCGATTCTGTCCGGGCCGTGTCGCGCGGGCGGGCGCGACACGGCAAGGTGGAGGTCCACACCATACGGCCAGTGGAACGGGTATGCGGTCGGCGGAACAGGGAGGCGGCGCGGGCGTGGGCGGGAGCCGGCCGGGGCCGGGAGGCGGCGTCCGCATGGCGCTCGGCCTCGTCGCCGGTGCCCTCGCCGTCGCGCTGTGCGCGGTCCTCGTCGAGCGGTTCGTCCTGCACGCCGAGTGGTGGCAGGTGCGCCACACCGTCACCGGACGGCCCGTCGCGCCGCAGACCGACGTCGGCCCGCCGCCCGGGCCGCTCGCCGTGAGCTGGGAGCAGACCACGCGGATCCACCGCGGGTCCGCCGCCGGGTACGACGGCGTCGCCTACGACGTGTCGCGCGGGCAGGTGGTGACCGCGTCCGGCGGCGGCCTCGTCGTCCGGGACGCCCGCGACGGCGCCGAGCGCTGGAGCTACCGCCGCACCGGGTGGACGCTGCTCGGCTGGACGTCCACGCGGTCCCGGCTCGTCGCCTACTTCGAGCGGGACGGCCGGCGCGGTGACCGGCTGCTCGTCGGGTTCGACGAGCTGTCGGGCGCGCAGCTGTGGCGGCGCGACGGGGAGCGCCCGGCGGCGGTGTCGCGCGCCACGCTGCGCTGGCCCGCCGGCGCCGGCGTGGTGCTGACCACCGACGACGGCCGCCGCACCCTGTACGGGGTGTCCGCGCTGACCGGGAAGCGGCTGTGGCGGTCGCCGCTGCCGAAGGGGTGCCGGCTGTTCGAGGGCGCGGCGCAGCCCTCCGATTCCCTGGACCCGCCCGGCGCCCCCGACCCGGCGGACGGCGGGAACGCCCGCAAGACCCCCGGCGACGCCCTCGCCGCGCTCGCGGTGGGCTGCCGGGACCAGGACGGCCGGCTGCTCGCCGTCGACCCGGGGCACGGGCGGGTGCTGTGGAGCCGGACGCTGGCGGGGGAGTCGCCCGAGGTCCGTGTGCTGGACGGCGCGGTCCTCGTCGCGGACGGCGCGGCGCTGCGCGCGTTCACCGCCGGCGGCGACCAGATCGCCGGCTGGGACGGCGACGGGGTGTGCGGCGACCGGATGTGCCCGGCCGTCCTCGCGGGCGGGCGACTCATCGTCGTCCGCCACCAGGAGGGGAAGGGCGCCGGCACCGACCGGATGGAGGCGGTCGACGTCCCGTCCGGCGCGGTGGCGTGGTCGCGGGACGTCCCCGGCTACGCGGCGCTCGCGGAGGCGGGCGGCACGGTCTACGCGCTGCGGCCCCGGCTGGCGGACCAGCTCCTCCCGGCGGGCGTCGACGTCGTGGACCCGGCGGACGGCCGCGCGTCCACGACTCCGGCGCCGTTCGCGATCGACCCGGACCTGACCGGTGCGCGCCCGTGGCTGGCGGCCGCGGGCGGCCTGCTGTACGCGGCGGTCGCGGAGGC
>NZ_WBMR01000433.1 GCF_008923365.1 Actinomadura montaniterrae | reverse complement strand
CCGTCCGACGGCGAGACCGGGGCCCCCGGCCGGCCGCCCGAGCCGTCGATGGCCGACCCGTGCGCCGAGCGCGGCGCGGTGAGCGAGCGGCTGCTCGCGGCGCGCGCGGACGGCGGCCGGGGACCGGCGCCCGACCTGGACGTCTTCCTGTCCGGCCAGGTCTTCATGGACATGATCTTCACCGGGCTGCCCGGCCTGCCGCCGCCGGGCACCGAGCTGTTCACCGACGGCCTCGGCTCGGCGCCCGGCGGCATCGCCAACATCGCCGTCGCGATGAGCCGGCTCGGGCTGCGCGTCGGCCTCGCCGCCCCGTTCGGCGACGACCTGTTCGGCGCCTACCTGTGGCGGACCCTCGCCGAGCAGGAGGGCGTGGACCTCGGCCACTCCCGCCGCGTCCCCGCCTGGCCCACGCCGGTGACGGTGTCGCTGGCCTACGACTCCGACCGCAGCATGGTCACCTACGCCAAGCCCGTCCCCGACATCGGCTCCGCCGACGACTCCTACGAGGAGGTGCTCGGGTCGGCGCCGCCGTCGGCGCGGGCCTGCTTCATCGACATCGAGCGTCCGGTGCCGGCGTGGGCGCGGGAGATGCGCGCCGCCGGGACCACCGTCTTCGCCGACCTCGGCTGGGACGCCACCGAGACCTGGTCCAGCGAGGTGCTGGACCGGCTCGAGCACGTCGACGTGTTCCTGCCCAACGCGGTCGAGGCGATGGCCTACACCCGCACCGCCTCGCCCGAGGCCGCCGCCCGCGCCCTGTCGGAGCGCGTCCCGGTGGTCGTGGTCAAGCGCGGCGGCGCCGGCGCGATCGCGATCGACTCGCGCAGCGGCGAGGTCGCCGAGACCGACGCGCTGCCGGTCCGGGCGCTGGACGCCACCGGGGCGGGCGACGTGTTCGGCGCCGGGTTCCTGTTCGGCACCCTCGCCGGGCTGCCCCTGGCGGAGCGGCTGAAGTTCGCCAACCTGTGCGCGGGCCTGTCGGTCCGGCACCGCAGCGGCTCGCTCGGCGCCCCCTGCTGGGGGGAGATCGCCGCGTTCGGCGAGTCCGGCGAGGTCCCCGAGGAGGTCCTGGAACCCTACGCGTTCGTCGTCGACTACATTCCCGACTCGGCGACCGACACCGTCGTGCGCGCCGAGCCGACGCTCCGCGACGACCTGCAGCACTCGTCCTGACGGATCGTCCCAGCCCCCCCGCCCCACCCCAGGACCCGTGCCGGCGCGGCCCCGCGCCGGCACGGGACAGCAGCACAAGAAAGGAGCCGCAGGAATGCCGACGCTCATGAGACGGAGCACGGTCGCCGCGGCGGCGGCCCTGGTGACCGCGCTCGCCGCCGCCTGCGCGCCGGGCTCGTCGGACGACAAGCCGGCGAGCAAGGCGCCCGCGGCGGTCAGCACCGACGTCGCCAAGGCCGGGAACGTGACGCTCACCGTCTGGGACCAGGAGGTCCAGGGCGGGCTGAAGGAGCAGATCGAGAAGCTCAACGCCCAGTTCGAGGCCAAGTACCCGAACGTGAAGATCAAGCGGGTGTCGCGCTCCTTCAGCGACCTGCAGAAGACGCTGCGGCTCGCGCTGTCGGGCAGCAATCCGCCCGACGTCGTCGAGGCCAACCAGGGCTACGCGTCCATGGCCCAGTACGTCAAGGACGGCATGCTGCTGCCGCTCGGCGCCTACGACCAGGCGTACGGGTGGTCCAAGCGGTACCCGAAGGGCCTGCTGGACCTCAACAGCGTCACCAAGGACGGCAAGCTCATCGGGTCGGGCGACCTGTACGGCGTCTCGCTGAACGGCGAGATCGTCGGGCTCTACTACAACAAGGAGAAGCTCGCCGAGCTCGGCATCCAGCCGCCGAAGACCTGGGACGAGTTCGAGCAGGCGCTCGCCACCGCCAAGGGCAAGGGCGAGGTGCCGATCGCGTTCGGCAACCTGGAGAAGCTGCCCGCGATGCAGCTGTACGGCATCCTGCAGGACGCCGCGACCGGCAAGGACGCCGTCCGCAAGCTGGTGTTCGGCAGCGGCGGCGCCTGGACGGACGCCTCCAACGTGCAGGCCGCGCAGAAGCTCGCGGACTGGGCGAAGAAGGGCTACCTCACCAAGGACTCCAACTCGGTGAAGTGGGACGACACCCCGGTGAACTTCGCCAAGGGCGAGGGCGTGTTCATGTTCGGCGGGACCTGGTGGGCGCCGGACCTCAACGACCGGATGAAGGACAAGGTCGGCTTCCTGCTGCCGCCCGCGCCGCAGGCGGGCCAGCCGGTCGCGACGATGGGCGGCGAGAGCCTGCCGTGGTCGATCACGTCCAAGTCCAAGCACGCCGACGTCGCCGCCGCCTACATCAACTTCATCACCTCGCCCGAGGCGATGAACGTCGCGGTGCAGGCCGGCAGCCTCCCCGTGCTGCCCGCCACCACGCAGCCGGACAAGCCGCTGATGAAGGAGGTGTCGACGGCCTGGGCCGAGCTCAGCAAGAACGACGGCACCACCCCCTACATCGACTACACGACCCCGACGTTCACCGACGCGTTCGGCGGTCCGCTGCAGGGCCTCGTCGCCGGCAAGAAGTCCGCTCAAGAGGTCATGAAGGCGGCCCAGGACGACTACAGCGCCTTCCAGAAGAAGAAGTAGTGACGACCGGCCCGGCGTGACCGCCGGTCCCGCCGCCGCCCCGGGCACCCCGGCGCGGCGGCGGGGCACCGGCCGCCCCCCGCGCGGAACGCGGGGGC
>NZ_WBMR01000432.1 GCF_008923365.1 Actinomadura montaniterrae | reverse complement strand
GCACCAGGTACGGCGCGTACCCGCCGACCGCGTACGCCGCGACGAGCCCGTCGCCGCGGTGCGCGGCGGCGCGCCGGCGCTCCGCGCGTCCGGCGGCCCGCTCCGGGCGGGCGCGGTTCTCCTCCACGGCGTCGGCCGCCTCCGGTACGTTGAGCGTGGCGGGCCGGCGGCGGGGGCGCACCCTGACCATCGGCGCCTCCAGGCCAGATCGAAGCGTACGGGTGACAGCTCAGCGTAGCGACTCGGTGACCGACTGTCGCAGGAACGAGCGCACGTCCTGCGCGCGGTGAAAGGGAGAGATGGCGGCGCGGACGGTTGCGGTGGTGCTCGCCGGAGGCATCGGCGAGCGCATGGGCGCGGGACGCCCCAAGCAGCTCATTGAGGTGGGCGGGCGGCCGATCCTGGCGCACGCGATCGCCGCGTTCGACGCCCATCCCGAGGTCGGCGAGGTGCTGGTGGTGATGGCCGCCGGGCACCTGCGCGAGGCGGGCGTGATCGCCGCGCCGTTCCGCAGTGTGACGGGCGTCGTGGAGGGCGGCGCGACCCGCACCGCCTCGACCGTCGCGGCGCTGCGCGCCCTGGAGGGTCACCCCGACGACACCCGCGTGCTGTTCCACGACGCGGCCCGCCCGTTCGTCGACGCCCCGGTCATCGACCGGGTGCTGGACGCGCTCGACGGCCACGACGCCGTCGCGGTCGGCGTGCCGTCGCCGGACACGATCGTCGTCGTCGAGGACGGGGTGGTCGCGTCCATGCCGCCGCGCGAGACGATGAGCCGGTTCCAGACCCCGCAGGGGTTCCGGCTCGGCACCATCCGCAAGGCCTACGAACTGGCGCTCGCCGATCCGGCGCTGCGCGCCACCGACGACTGCGGGATCGTGCACCGCTACCTGCCGGACGTGCCGATCCGCGTGGTCGCGGGCAGCGAGCGCAACCTCAAGGTCACCCAGCCGCTCGACGCGGTGGTGGCCGAGCACCTCGCCCGGAGGGACCTGCCGTGATCTTCGAGAAGTCCCCGGCCGTCATCGGGCACCGCGGCTACGGCGCGGGCCTGCTCACCCCGCCCGGCGCCGCGGCGCCGGTCGCGGAGAACACCCTGGAGTCGCTGCTCGCCGCCGCGTCCGCGGGCCTGAGCTGGGTCGAGATCGACGTGACCCGCACCGCCGACGACCACCTCGTGCTGCGGCACGACCCGACCGTCGAGGGCGGCGACCACATCGTCGACATGCCCGCCGACGCCAGCGGCCTGCCGCTGCTCACCGAGATCTTCGACGCGCTGCCCACCGGCATCGCGGTCGACGTCGACGTCAAGACCGTGCTGGAGGACGCGGTGGACGCCCGGTCCCGCCGGACGGGCGCGCTGCTGCTGCCGGTGCTCAAGCGCGAGGCGCGGCGCCGCCGGCTGCTCGTCACCTCGTTCGACCCGGCGCTGCTGGTGTTCCTGCGCGGCGAGCTGCCGGACGTCCCGCTCGGCCTGCTGACCTGGCTGCGGTTCCCGATGTGGCACGCGGTCCCGGCCGCGGCCGGGCTGGACCTGCAGGCCATCGCGGTGCACACCGGCTCGTGCGGGTTCGAGCACCCCGACAGCCGGCTGCGGCCGCTGGAGCACTGCGTGGACGTCGCGCACCAGGCGGGCCTGGACGTGATCGCCTGGTGCCCGGCCGCCGACCGCGCCCCGGACTACGCGTCCGCCGGCGTCGACGCGATGGTCGTCAACGACGTCCCCGGCGTCCTCACCGCCCTCTCCTAGCCGAAGCCCCGGCGGGTCGCCCTCAAGCGGAGCCGAGATCGACCTCCATGGCGAACGGAGCCGACACCTTGACCTTGCCGGTGAAGACCTCGCCCTCCCGGTACGCCGCCGTCGCCGGGTCCAGAACGTAGGTGTACAGCAGCGGCACGCCGGTGGCGGCCTGCTCGATCCTCCAGTAGAAGGCGATGCCCGCCCGGGCGTACTGGTCCACCTTCACGACCCGGTCGGTGGTCTCCGAGCCCGGTGAGACGACCTCGGCCACCAGGAGCACGTGTTCCGGGCGGGTCGGGGTCACGTCGATCGTGTCCGCCCGGTACACGACGACGTCCGGCCGGCGATTGGTGAGCGGAACGTCCTGCAGCCGGACGTCGAAGTCCGTGTCGGCGTTCCACTCCGGGCCACCGGCGTCGTCCAAGGCGTTCGCCAGAACGCGGGCCAGGCGGTTGTGGCGCTTGGACGCGCTGGGGCTCACGACGACCATCCCGTCCACGACTTCGATACCCGCGCACTGCTCGTCGGACCAGGAGTCGTACTGCTCGGCCGTGATCTGCTCATGCATCCACGCGGGGGCGACCATCCCGGCGGTCATGACGCACCTCCCCGGGCTGTGTCGGCCGGACCGGGCCCTGACAGACTCAGCGTACTGTCCTTGACACGCTAGCGGTTGCCGCGGAGGTCGTCGCCGCCGTACATCTGCGTCCACTCGCCGACGCCCTCGCCGGAGCCGCCGCCCTGGGCGGGCGGGGAGGCGTCGTCGTCCTCGAACGGGACGGCGCCGGACGCGGGGCGCGCCGGAGGCTGGGACGGCGGCGCGGACGAAGGCTGGGCCGGGGACGCCGCCTGCGGGAGGCCCGGCTGCGCCGCGCGGCCGTACTGCGGCTGCGCGGGAGGCTGCTGGCCGTACTGCGGGGGCCGTCCCCATGGCGTGTCCTGTGCGGGCGCCTGAGGCGCGCCGAGCGGTCCCGGTGCGCCCGGCGCGGCGGGCGGCGGGCCCATCGGCGCG
>NZ_WBMR01000431.1 GCF_008923365.1 Actinomadura montaniterrae | reverse complement strand
ACTGGCTCTACGGCCGCGACCCCGACCTCGCGCGGCGCGGCGTCCGCCGGGGCGGCGGCTCCGCGCCCGGCCCCGCCCCCGGCGACGGCCGCTCCGACGACCGGACCGGCGGCGACGGCGCGTCCGTGCTCACCACCGTCGACTGGCTCGACGACGTGCACCGGCTGTTCCCCAAGGAGACCATCGAGCGGCTCGAACGCGACGCCGTCGAGCGCTACGAGATCCACGACATCGTCACCGACCCGGCCGTGCTGGAGCGGATCGAGCCGGACCGGGCGCTGCTGCGCGCCGTCCTGCGGACCAAGCACCTGATGAACCCGGAGGTGCTCGCGCTCGCCCGGCGGATCGTCGACGCCGTCGTGCGGGAGCTGATGGACAAGCTCGCCACCGAGGTCAGGCGGGCCTTCCACGGGACCCGGTCGCGGCGCCCGAGCCGGATCCGCAACTCCCGCAACTTCGACTTCCACGGGACGGTCCGCGCCAACCTCGCGCACTACCGCCCCGACGAGCGCCGCCTCTACATCGAGAAGCCGCGGTTCGTGTCGCGGACGCGGCGGCACGTCGAGCAGTGGCAGATGATCCTGCTGGTCGACCAGTCCGGCTCGATGCTCGACTCGGTGATCCACTCGGCGGTGACCGCCGCCTGCCTGTGGGGGCTGCCGGGCCTGCGGACGCACCTCGTCGCGTTCGACACCTCCGTCGTGGACCTGACGTCCGACGTCACCGACCCGGCGGAGCTGCTGATGAAGGTGCAGCTCGGCGGCGGCACCGACATCGCCCGCGCGGTCGCCTACGGCGCCGGGCTGGTCGACAACCCGCGCCGCGCGATCGTCGCCGTCATCAGCGACTTCTACGAGGGCGGCGACCCCGGGCGGCTCGTCCGGGAGGTGCGGCGCCTCGTCGAGCAGGGCACCTGCGTGCTCGGCCTCGCCGCGCTCGACGAGGCCGCGAACCCCGCCTTCGACCGCGAGATGGGCCGGCGGCTCGCCGCCGCCGGCGCGCACGTCGGCGCGATGACGCCCGGCCGGCTCGCCGAGTTCGTCGCCGAGAGGATCGGGTCGTGACGCGCGCCGACCTGCTCGCGCTGACGCCGGACTCCCTCGCCGCCCTCGCGAACCGGGGCCTGGTCAAGCGCGCCGCGAAGGACCTGGACGCGGGCAACGGCCCGGAGATCACCGTCGCGCCGGACGGCGGCGTCGAGGGCCGGTACCCCGACGGGACCGCGGCGGCGCTGCCCGCGGGCGCGGGCCTGGAAGCCGCGACCTGCACCTGCGCCGCGACCGGGACGTGCCGCCACCAGATCTGCCTCGTCCTCGCCTACCAGCGCGACGCCGCCGGCCCTGCCGACGCCGACGCCCCGGAGGAGGAGCCGGCCCCCGCCGAGGTCACCGACTGGACGCCCGGATCGCTGGACGACGACGCGCTCGCCGCCGTCCTCGGCCGCCGCGCCCTCACCGCCGCCCGCCGCACCCACCGCGCCGGGTACTCCGCCGCGATCCACCGGCCGACGCCGGACGACCCCGTCGCCCGCGTCGAGCTCCAGACCTGCACGGTCCGGTTCCTCGTGCCGGGCGAGCTCGGCTACGTGCACACCGACGCGGTCGCGTCCGTCCGCGGCGAGATGACCGTGCTGGCCGCCTGGGCGTTCCGCGCCGCCGACGAGCGGGGCCTCACCGGCACCGACGTCCGGCTCGACGTCGGCGGCGACGGCAAGGGCACGGACGCCTCCGGCGGGCTCGGCGCCGCCGCCCGCCTCGTGGACCAGGTCCTGCTGGAGGGCGCCGTGCACGCCGGGCCCGTCCTCGCCACCGCGCTGCGCCGCACCGCCGCCGAGCTGGCCGCGCGGAACCTGCACTGGCCCGCCGGCGCCGTCGACGACCTCGCCGGACAGCTCGCCGCCTACCACGACCGCGACGCCGCGCACGACCCCGCGCGGTTCGCCGCGCTCATCGCCGAGGTACACGCGCGGCACCGCGCGTCCGCCGCGGGCGGCACCCGCTCGCAGGTCCTCGGCACCGACGAGTCCGCCGAGACGCCGCTGCGCCGCGTCCGGCTCACCGCGCTCGGCTGCCGCGTCGGCGGCACCGACCGGGTCCGCACCGCCGACCTGTTCCTCGCGCACGCCGGCACGGGCGTCGTCCTGGTGCTCAAGCGGCACTGGAACGTCCCGGACGGCGAGGCGCTCACCGGCGCCGACCTCGCCGGACGCCGGATCCTCGGGTCGCCGCTGCGCACGCTCGCCGCCGCGAACGTGGTGTCGGAGAGCGCCTCCCGCAGCGCCGGGCGGGTCGTCCGCGTCGCCGCCGGACGGATCGCCAAGACCACCGTCACCCCGCTCGGCAACGCCTGGGAGGGGCTGCCCGCCGGGCTGCTCGTCCGCGACCTGAAGGCCGAGGAGCGGGCGCTGGACGCGCTGCCGCCCCGCCTCGTCCGGCCGCGCGTGGAGGCCGAGCTGGTGCGCGCGGTCGAGATCGCCGAGGTGCGGGACGTCGGCTACCACCCCGGCGATCAGCGGCTCGAGGCGGTCGTCGCGGACGCGGCGGGCGCGACGGCGGTCGTGTCCGCCGAGCACGGGCCGTACCGTCCCGCCGCGCTCGACGCGCTCGCGGCGGCGCTCGCCGACGCGCCCCGCATGGTGACCGGCGCCGTCCGCCGCGACCGGGGCGGCCTCGTCATCGACCCGTTCGCGGTGCTGACCGCATCGGGCGCCGTCGTGCCCGACCTCGCGCCCGGCGACGGCGCGGCCGTGCTCGGCG
>NZ_WBMR01000430.1 GCF_008923365.1 Actinomadura montaniterrae | reverse complement strand
CGGCGGCACCCGCGACGGGCGGGGACGGTGGCCCGCGGGAGGCCGCGCGGGCGCGTCCGCGGCGGGCAGCTCCGCGCCCTGCACGTCCAGGGGCAGTCCGAGCAGCACCGTGCGGCGCTCGGCGACCGCGGTGCGGCAGGCGCGCGCCACGTCGGCGAGCGCGGTCTGCGGCGAGTGGACCCGCTCCGGGACGGCGCCGACGGACGCCGCGAGCGCGGCCTGGTCGATCCGGAAGTTGGAGCGGACCGCGGACGCGGCCACCTCGCCCGCCAGCACCAGCAGCGGCGTGCGGCTCTTGGCCGCCTCGGCGATGCCGGTGACGGCGTTGGTGAGGCCCGGCCCCTGGTGCACCGACACCACCCCGAGCCCGCCGCTGACCCGCGCGTACGCGTCCGCCATCGTCGCCGCGCCGCCCTCGGTGCGGGCGGCGACGAACCGGGCGCCGTGCGCGGCCAGCGCGTTGGTGACGTGGAAGTTCCCGCTGCCGACCACCCCGAACACGGTCTCGGCGCCGAGCCGCGCGAGGGCCTCCCCCACGGCCTCCGCGACGATCATCGCTCGACCAGGGCCAGCACGCGGGCCGGGCTGCCGGAGCCGCCGACGATCGGCAGCGGCGCGGCGACCAGCACCGCGCCGCGGGCAGGCAGCCGGGCGAGGTTCTGCAGCTGGGTCAGCCCGTACTTGCCCGCGCCGAGGAAGTAGGAGTGGCAGGGGAACGGCGGGTCGAACGCGTGCGCGCCGCCCGCGTCGGTGCCGACCGTCTCGACGCCGAGCCCGAGCAGCGGCGTCTCCTCCGCCAGCCAGCGGGCGCACTCGGGCGAGATGCCCGGCGCGTGCGAGCCGTTCTCGTCGGCGTTGAGGAACGCCTCCGCGTCGCCGGAGCGCGCGTCCCAGCCCGTCCGGTACAGCAGCCACCCGCCGTCGGGCAGCGGGCCGTGCGCGCGCTCCCACGCGCGGACGTGGTCGATCTCCAGCAGGAAGTCGGGGTCGGCGGCGGCGCGCTCCGAGGCGTCGAGCACGACCGCGGGGGCGACGAGCCGTCCCGCCGGGACCTGCGCGACGTCCTCGCCGTCGCGGCCGGTCGCCCAGTGCACGGGCGCGTCGAAGTGGGTGCCGACGTGCTCGCCGGTCGTGATGTCGTTCCAGTACCAGGCGGGCCCGCGGTCGTCGTACCGGCTGATCTCCCGCAGCGAGAAGGGCACCGTGTTCGCGAACGGCTCGGGCAGCCGCAGGATCGGCGTCCGGTCCGACAGCGGCGCGGTGAGATCGACGATCTCCACCGAGCCGCCGGCGAGGGCGGCGAGGAGCTGGTCGAGGACGGGCATCGTTCCTCCGGGCGGCGCGTACGGGCTGGGGGGGGTCTCGCGCGGGGTGCTCCGAACGTACCGCAGATGACCCTGTTCGCAGGGTCACCCGGCGCAGGTGCGCCGCCCGGCGGCGGCTCTAGCCGATCAGCCCGCCGAGCCGTCCCTCCAGGACGACGAGGAGCTCGGCGAGCGCGCCCGCGAGCTCGTCGCGCCGCTCCTCCGGCAGCCCCGAGAGCAGCGCGGACTCGTACCCCACCTGGTCGGGCATGATCCGGTCGATCAGCACGCGGCCGTCCTCGGTGAGCGCGAGGTGCTGGACGCGCCGGTCCCGCTCGTCGGGACGCCGCTCGACCAGGCCCCGCTCCTGCAGCCGGCGCACCCGCTTGGTCACCGCGGCGCCGGAGGAGAACGTCTCGCGGGCGAGGCGGGTCGGGGTGACGCCGGGCCCGAGCCGGCGCAGCGCGGTGAGCACGTCGAACTCGGCCCGGACGAGCCCCTCGCGGCTCAGCGGGCCCTCCTCGGCCTGCTGGAGCAGCGCGGCGCAGCGGGTGATGCGCCCGATCACCGCGAGCGGTGCGGTGTCCAGCCCGGGATGGATGGCCCGCCACTGGCGGATCACCTCGGCGACCACGTCCTCCACGCCCGGCTCCCCCTCCGCGTGCCGTCCGGGTGATCGTACGCCCGTCACGCCGCCCGGGACGCGGGGACGCGGCCGGGGGCGAGCGCGGCGAGGGCGCGGTGCCCGTCCCGTTCGGCGCGCTCGACCCGTTCGGCGGGCAGCGCGCCCTGCCACCATTCGCCCGACGCGACGTCGACCGCGTCACGCACGTCCACCAGCGCGGACGCCAGGCGATCGCGCGCCCGCGCGGCCTCCAGAGGTTCCGGGGCGCCGGCGGCGAGCGCGCGGGCTCCGGCCGTGGCGGCGTCGAGCCGGGCGAGAGCGGCGCCGATCCGGCCGGTCGCGCGGCGGTTGGTGACGAGCGCGCAGCTCAGCAGGCCGGCCGCGACGCCGACGCAGGTGTCCAGCCAGCGTTCGGCCGCGAGCCTCCCGGCCGGCTGGAGCGCGGCGAGCTCGACCATCAGCAGCGCCATCGGCGTCACGAACACGCTGCCCAGCCAGTAGTTGCGGGCCATGGTCGCCTCGGTGCAGAACTGCAGCGCCATCACGGCGGCGACCAGCGCGAGGCCGCCGGCGCGGGTCGTCGGGAGCAGCACGGTGAACAGCGCGAGCCCGGCCAGGTTGCCCACGGCGCGCTGCAGGCCGCGGCGCCAGCTCAGGGTGATGTTGGCCTGGAAGACGGCGGCGGCGGTCACGACCGCCCAGTACGGTCGGCCGACGCCGAGCGCCATCGACGTCCAGCCGGCAAGCGCGGCGCCCACGGCGACGCGGGCGGCGACGGGCAGCAGCGGCGAGCCCGGCCGCAGCGCCCGCAGCAGACCTCGGACGCCGCGCGGTGCGGCGGCGGCGCGGTCGGCGGCGATGCCCGCGAGCTC
>NZ_WBMR01000043.1 GCF_008923365.1 Actinomadura montaniterrae | reverse complement strand
GGGCCGCCGACGCGGCCGCGGGGACGGCGAGCGCGGCGGTGACGGCGAGGGCGGCGGCGAACGCGGTGCGGCGGAGGGCCGCCGAGGGCGAGGGGCGCTGTGCTGGGCGGGACACCGAACCTCCTGTGGGACGCGGCGTCCCTACGGTGTCACCGATCTTCACCGATCGCCACCGTCCGCACCGGCCGACCCCGGCCGTTCCCCGGCCTCGATCGAAAGCGCTTTCCTTCGAAATGGCGGCATTTGATGGGAACGGTCCACTAGAAACGGACTCGGCATCCGCCTCTCACCTGCGGCTCCTTCCGCCATACTGGCGGACCGGGGTTTGGCAGCATCCGACAACAGACGCTCGACAGCAATCCGCTGGAAAACGTTGCGATTATGGTCATACCTGGTGAATTCTTAGGGACTTCGACCACACCGTCTCTCGCGAACAGCGGCGCGGGTTCGGGCCAGGGGGGATACCTATGACCTGGGACGTCCGCATGCGCAACAACATGTTCCGCAGGCTGCCGGTAGAGCAGGCGACCGGCCGGCTGTACGGCGGCCGGCACCGCCTCCGGGTGGTGTACCGGACCCGGGACCTGATCGTCCTCGGGCTCGGCGTGATGATCGGCTCCGGCATTTTCAAGATCTCCGGAGAGCAGGCCGCGACCACCGCCGGCCCGTCGGTGATCATTTCCTTCCTGATCGCCGGCGGCGTCTGCCTGCTCGCCGCGCTGTCCTACGCGGAGCTGTCGTCGATCGTCCCGGTGGCGGGCAGCGCCTACTCCTTCAGCTACGTCGCGTTCGGCGAGATCTGGGCGTGGGTGGTCGGCTGGGCGCTGGTGCTGGAGCTGCTGCTCGCCGCGTCGGTCGTCGCGCGCGCCTGGTCGCTGTACGCCACGCAGGCGCTCGCCGACTTCGCCGTGCCCGTGCCGTCCTGGCTCGCCGGGATCATCGGGCAGGAGAAGGGCTTCGACCTGTTCGCGTTCGGCATCCTGGTGCTGCTGATCACGATGCTCGCCACCGGCAGCCGGCTGAGCCTGCGCAGCCTGTGGTTCATGGTGATGGCCAAGCTGATCGTGATCGGGCTGGTCGTCGCGACCGGGCTGAAGTTCTTCCACGCCGGCAACCTCACCCCGTTCGTGCCGCCCGAGCGGCCCGCACCCGACGGCGCCACCACCGTGCTGGACGCGGTGCTCGGCGCGGTCACCGGCAGCAAGCCGGGGGTGTTCGGGATCTGGGGGATCTTCGCCGCCGCGCCCGCGATCGCGTTCGCCTACATCGGCTTCGACCTGATCGCGACCGCGTCCGAGGAGACCGACGACGCGCCCCGCAAGGTGCCGCGCGGCATGCTGACCAGCCTGGCGATCGCCGTCGTGCTGTACGTCGCGGTCGCGGTCGCGATGGTCGGCATGGTCTCCACCGACCGGCTCGACCCCGCCAAGCCGCTGCTGGCGACCGCGTTCGGGCTGGTCGGCGCGGACTCCATGGGCAAGATCATCGACGTCGGCGCGGTGCTGGCGCTGACCACCGTGATCCTGGTGGTGCTGATCAGCCTGACCCGGGTGGTGTTCTCCATGTCCCGGGACGGCCTGCTGCCCCGCCCGATCGCCGGGATGAGCCGGTACCGGGTGCCGTCGCGGGCGACGCTGGTCGCGGGCGGCGCGGCGGTCGTGATGTCGCAGACCATCAACGTGCTCACGCTCGAGCAGATGGTCGTGATCGGGACGCTGTTCGCGTTCCTGTTCGTCTCGGCGGCCGTGCTCGCGCTGCGCCGCGACCGCCCCGACCTGCACCGCCCGTTCCGCGTCCCGGCCGCGCCGGTCACCGCCGCCGCCACGATCCTCGCGACCGGCTGGCTGATGCTCAACCTCAAGGTGCAGACCTGGGGGTACTTCGCCGTCTGGATGGCCGTCGGCATCGTGATTTACCTGGCGTACGGCCGTCGCAAGAGCCAGATGAAGCTGCTGCTGGACGCGCCGCCGCCCGAGCGCCCGGCCGCCGCGCGGACGCAGGCGCCGCCGCCCGGCGTGGCGCCCTTCGACGGGTCGTTCGCGGGGCCTGGGCAGGGCGGCGGGTTCCCTGTGCCGCCGCCCGGCTCGTACGGGGCGGGGCCGCGGCCGAACGTCCCTGCGCCAGAGAGCCCCTACCCGACGGGCCGGTACTCGGTGGGACGGCGGCCGAGCGGCCCGTACGACCGTGAACCGTACGACCGTGAACCGCCGGCCGATCCGTACGCGCTCGATCCGGGGGTGCCGAACCCGTTCGCGTCCGGTCCGCACCCGGGCGGGCGGTACTCCGCCGAGCAGTTCGGCTCCAACCCCTACGAGGGCGGACGGTACGGCACCGGCCCCCACACGCGGGACCCGTACGTCCAGGACCCGTACGTCGAGAAGCCGTACGTCCAGGAACCCTCCGTCCAGGAGCCCTACGAGGACGGCGAGCGCGAGGAGCCGCCGTACCCAGGCGGCCGCCACCGCCGCTGACGATCACCCGCAGAGCGCCGTCTCCCCAGGTGGGAGACGGCGCTCTGCGCATGCGCGGAGAAACGGGTGGACAGAGCGCCGCACCCCGGGTTATGTTCTTCTCATATCGAGATGAACTCAACATGAGACTTACTCAGTCCGAGACCATGGAGGGACCCGGATGTCCCCGGAACCGATGCGCGACGAGAGCGCGTTCCTCGCGAGCTACGACCCGCGCGCCTACGACCCCGTCGCCGTGACCGTGGACGTCGTCGCCCTCACCATCCGGGACGGCGCGCTGCACGTCCTGCTCGTCCGGCGCGGTGGCGCGCCGTACGAGGGGATGTGGGCGCTGCCCGGCGGGTTCGTCCACGCGGGCGGCCGGCGCGAGGCCGAGGACCTGCCGGACGCCGCCGTCCGCGAGCTGGCCGAGGAGACCGGCCTCAGCGGGAAGGACGGGGCGCTCGGCCGCGTCCACCTGGAGCAGCTCGGCACCTACGGCACCCCCGGCCGCGACCCGCGCATGCGCGTCATCTCCGTCGCCTACCTGGCGTTCGCGCCCGAGCTCCCCGACCCCGAGGCGGGCGGCGACGCCGCCGACGCGGCCTGGGTCCCGGTGGACGCGCTCGGCCTGGCCGAGTCCGGCGACCAGCGGCCCGGCACCACCCGGCGGCTCGCGTTCGACCACGCGCGGATCCTCACCGACGGCCTGGAGCGGGCCCGCGACAAGCTCGAGTACACCCCGCTCGCCACGGCGTTCTGCGGCGCCGAGTTCACCATCCCCGAACTGCGCGCCGTCTACGAGGCGGTCTGGGGCGAGGAGCTGCACGCCGGCAACTTCCACCGGAAGGTGCTGTCGGTGCCCGGCTTCGTGGAGAGCACCGGCGCGACGTCCGACAAGGGCGGCCGGCGCGGCGGCCCCCGGCCCCGCCTCTACCGCGCGGGCGACGCCCGCCTCCTGCACCCCGCACTGCTGCGCCCCAGCCGCGAGGAAGAGATCAGGTGATGCCCCCTATGACCAGGCACATCGGGAAGACCCGCGACCTCGACGAGGCGCTGGCCCGGCTCGACCGGGTCCGCGTCCCCGCCGACCTGTTCGGCGACGACGCCGCCGAGGCGGCGCGGCGCTACCGGCGGCTCGTCCGGCTCGTCCACCCGGACGCGACCGGCGGCCGCACCCGCGACGCGTTCGTCCGGCTGAACGCGCTGTGGCGGACCTACAACCGGTCCGACCCGACCGTCGTCACGACCCGCCGGCACTCCTACCGCATCGCGGGCGACCCCGTCTCCGGCGACCTCGCCGAGCTGTACCGGGCCGGGACGGACACCCGGCCGGGCGGGGTGCTGCTGAAGATGCCGCGCGACCCCCGCGACGGCGACCTGCTCGAACGCGAGGCCGTCGCGCTGCGGCAGCTCCCCAAGGACGGCGACGGGCGGTTCCTGCCGTACGTGCCGTACCTCGTCGAGTCGTTCCGCCACAAGGACGCCGCGACGGGGACGCAGCGGCAGGCCAACGCGGTCGCCGCGCTCGACGGGTTCCGCACGCTGGCCGAGGTCAAGGCCGCCTACCCCGGCGGCGTCGACCCGCGCGACGCCGCGTGGATGTGGCGGCGCCTGCTGGTCGGGCTCGGGTTCGCGCACCGCGCGGGCGTCCTGCACGGCGCGGTGCTGCCCGACCACGTCATGATCCACCCGGAGGAGCACGGGCTCGTCCTGGTCGACTGGTGCTACTCCGTTCCCGGCTGCTACTCCTACGCCGACGCGACCGGGCGCGTCCCCGCCCTGGTGGAGCGGTACCGCGACTGGTACCCGCCGGAGGTGCCGGCACGGCGGCCCGCCAGCGAGGCCACCGACCTCTACATGGCCACCCGGTGCATGACCGACCTGATGGGCGACCAGGCGCCCAAGGCGCTGCGCGGGTTCGCGCGCGGCTGCCTGCTGTCCGCGCAGAACCGCCGTCCCCGCGACGCCTGGCGGCTGCTGGGCGAGCTCGACGAGCTGCTCGAACGGCTCTACGGCCCGCGGCGCTTCCGCCCCTTCCACCTGCCCGTCACCCACTGAAGGAGACCACCCATGGGAAGCGGAAACTGGTCCACCGACGTCTACGCCGCGCGCGCGAGCTACCGCGCGTCCACCGGCGCCAGCGCGTTCGCCTACAGCGACGGCGGCGCCACCACCGTCCACCCCGACCTCGACCCGAAGGGCGTGAAGGTCCGGGAGAGCCGCGACTCCGACGACCACCCCGAGTCGCTGGCGATCGGCGTGCTGTTCGACGTGACCGGCTCGATGGGCGGCGTGCCGCGCACCCTGCAGACCAAGCTGCCCGACCTGCTCGGGCTGCTGCTGCGCAAGGGCTACGCCGCCGACCCGCACATCCTGTTCGGCGCGGTCGGCGACGCGACCTGCGACCGGGCGCCGCTGCAGATCGGCCAGTTCGAGGCCGACAACCGGATGGACGACGACCTCGGCAAGATCCTGCTGGAGGGCGGGGGCGGCGGCCAGATGCGCGAGTCCTACGAGCTGGCCATGTACTTCATGGCGCGGCACACCTCGATCGACTGCTTCGACAGGCGCGGGAAGCGCGGCTACCTGTTCATGATCGGCGACGAGCTGGCCTACCCGAAGATCAAGCGGCGCGAGGTCGCCAAGGTCATCGGCGACGACCTGGAGCGCGACCTGCCGATCGAGGACGTCCTGCGCGAGCTGCAGCGGATGTACGAGGTGTACTTCATCATCCCCGAGGGCGCCTACCACTCCGGCAGCCGCCAGCTGAAGGACTTCTGGCAGGGGCTGCTCGGCCAGCACGTCCTCTACCTCGACGACCTCGACGCGGTGTGCGAGACGATCGCGCTGACCGTCGGGCTGGCCGAGGACGCCATCGACCTGGACGAGGGCCTGGACCACCTGGCGGAGGCCGGCTCGGACGCGGGCGCGTCGGTGTCGCGGGCGCTGGCCCGGCTGGACGCGTCGCGCGCGCCGGTCGCGGTGTCGGCGACGCCGCCCGGCCTGGACGCGGCGGGGCCGTCCGCGACGACGCGGCTCTGAGACCCCACGTAGGAGAGGAGAGCACCGCGATGGGGCACGTCATCGTCGTCGACCTCGGGTTCGGGGACGCGGGCAAGGGCACGGTCGTCGACCACCTCTGCCGCACGTCCCCGGTGACGGCGGTCGTCCGGTTCAACGGCGGCGCGCAGGCCGCGCACAACGTCGTGGCCGACGACGGGCGGCACCACACGTTCGCCCAGTTCGGCTCGGGGACGTTCGTGCCGGGCGTCCGGACGCACCTGTCGCGGTTCATGCTGGTCGACCCGCTCGCGCTCGCCGCCGAGGCCGACCACCTGGGGCGGCTCGGGGTGGACGACGCGCTGGACCGGCTCACCGTCGACCGCGACGCGCTGCTCACCACGCCGTACCACCGGGCCGCCAACCGCGCGCGCGAGCGGGCGCGCGGCGCGGCCCGGCACGGGTCGTGCGGGATGGGCGTCGGCGAGACCGCGTCGTACGCCCTCGCGCACGACGACGCGCCGCGCGCGGGCGACTGCCTGTCCCCCGCGCGGCTGCGGCGCCGGCTCGGCGCCCTGCACGACTGGTACCGGGCGATGTTCCCGTCCGGTGAGGACGTCCCGGACGTCGCCGCCTGCGCGGACGCGTTCACCGCGTTCGCCGGGCGGGTGCGGATCGTCGGCGGCGGCCACCTGCACGGCCTGCTCCGGTCGGGCGACGTGGTGTTCGAGGGCGCGCAGGGCGTGCTGCTCGACGAGTGGCACGGCTTCCACCCGTACACGACCTGGTCCACCACGACCTTCGCCAACGCGGAGACGCTGCTGGAAGAGGCGGGCGAGGTGGGAGCGGCGGCGCGGCTCGGCGTCCTGCGGACGTACGCGACGCGCCACGGCCCGGGCCCGTTCGTCACCGAGGACGCGGCGCTGACCGCCGCGCTCCCCGAACCGCACAACGGCACGGGCCCCTGGCAGGGCGCGTTCCGCGCCGGCCACCTCGACGCCGTCGCGCTCCGGTACGCGCTGGAGGTCGCCGGCGGCGTGGACGGCCTGGCGGTCACGCATCTGGACGTCGCGGGGGCGCGTCCCGATCTGCGCGTCTGCCACGCCTACGCCACGCCGGTCGGGCGGGTGGACCGGCTGCCGGAAGGTGGGGGCGACCTGGACCGCCAGGCCGCCCTCACCCGCCGGCTGGCGTCCGCGCGGCCGGTCTACGCTCCGCTGGGCCGCCGTCCGGTCGAGACGATCGAGGACGCGCTCGGCGCCCCGGTCGTGCTGACCTCGCACGGCCCCGCGTCGTCGGACAAGCGCGCCACCGGTCAGCCGTTCTCGCGGAACCCGGGCACCTTGCGCAGGACCGCGTAGAGCACCGCCGCGAGGACGAACCCGGCCGCGAACGTGATGTCGCCGAACGACGGGTGGTGGCTCGGCACGATCCCGACGTACTTCTCCTGGTTGGAGAACAGCCAGACCGACACCACCACGGCGGCCGCCATCGCCGCGGGCCCGGCCCAGCTGCGGCGCCGGACGTCGAACACCATCGCGTCCACCCGCGCGTCCGCGGCCCGCGCCGACCAGACCCCGCGCCGCAGCACCAGGTCGGCCAGCACCACGCCCAGCCAGGGCCCGATCCAGTACGCGATGACCAGCAGGAACGCCTCGTAGTCGTGGCCGGCGTCGTCCAGCCCGAAGTAGGCGACGACGAGCCCGACGGCGCCGAACGCCCCGGCGACCAGCGCGCGCTGCAGCCGCACCGGCAGCGGCAGCCGGATCCCCGTCGCGACGAACGACATCGACCCGGAGTAGATGTTGATCGCGTTGGCGCCGACCGCGCCGATCGCGATGACCAGCAGGGTGAGGTTCGCGACGAGCGAGGGCAGGTGCCCGGTGAACGCGCCGGTCGGGTCGGCGAGCGCCTTGCCGCCGAGCGTCGCCGACGCCGCGCCGACGATCTGCAGGACGGTGCATCCGGCGAAGACGCCGAGCCCCGCCCACAGGCCCGCCGCGCGCGGGCTCGTCGTCGCCGGCAGGTAGCGGGTGTAGTCGGCGGCGTAGGGGTTCCAGCCCGCCGCGTAGCCGAAGCTCGCGCCGACCACGATGAGGAACGCGCCGATCCCGCCCGCGCCGGCGCCCTCCGGCGCGGGCGCGCCGAAGTCCGCCTTCGCCAGGATGATCACGGAGGCGATGCCGAACACCACCGCCAGCACCGGGAACGCGTACCGCTCGTAGGCGTGCACGAGGTTGTGCCCGAAGAACGCGACGCCCGCCTGCAGCGCGACCACGATCGCCAGGCACAGCGGCTTCGGCATCCCGGTCAGAGTGTTGAGCGCCAGCGACCCGCTGACGCTGTTCACCGCGAACCAGCCGACGCCGCCCGCCACCGAGTTGATCGCGGACGGCAGCATGTTGCCGCGGTGCCCGAACGGCACCCGGCCGAGCACCATCTCCGGCACCCCGTAGCGGGGGCCGCGCGCCGACAGGACCGCGTGCGTCGCCGAGCCGAGCAGCGTGCCCGCCACGATCGCGGCGGTGGCCTGCCAGAACGTCAGCCCGAACGCGGCGACCGCGAGCACGCCGAGGAACACCGTCGCGAACTCCAGGTTCGGCGACGTCCAGGTCCACAGCAGGTTGAGCGGCCGGCCGTGCCGCTGGTCGAGGGGGATGAAGCCGACGCCGCCCGGCTCGACGGCGGCGACCCGGGCGCCGTAGTCGCCCTCGCGGACGACCACGCCCGCGGGCGCGCCTTCCTTTATCTCCGTCATGGGGGGACCTTTCCGCGTGCTCAGGCGAGGGTGATGGCGTCGAGGCGTTCGAGGAGGAAGTCGTGCGCGCGCACGGCCGCGCCGCCGGCGGTGCGGCCGAGGGGCGGGGCGAGCGGCTCGACGCGGGCGTCCGGGTCGCACTCGTAGAAGAAGATCAGCGACACGAGCTCCTCGTCCGGGGCGCTCGGGTCCGGCGGCAGGACGCGGTGCCGGTTGGACTTCCAGCGGCCGCCGGTCCAGTGGGCGAGCAGGTCGCCGACGTTGATGGTGAAGGAGTCCTCGACCCACGGGGCGTCCACCCAGCCGGCCTCCTCGGAGTGCACCTGCAGGCCGCCGACCCCGTCCTGGCGGTCCAGGACCGTGACGGTGCCGAAGTCGGTGTGCGGGCCGATCCGGAACTGGCCGGGCTCCGGCTCCCCGAGCTGCGACAGCGGCGGGTACCGGTTGATGTTCAGCGTGAAGGACGGGTGCAGGGCGTGCGCGGTGAAGAAGCCCGACGGCAGGCCGAGCGCCACCGCGCACAGCGCGAGCAGGTCGTCCGACAGCCGCTTCATCCGGGCCAGGTAGCGGGTCAGCAGCGCCTCCAGCTCCGGCACCTCGCCCGGCCACACGTTCGGCAGGAACCACTCGGCGTCGAAGAGCGGGTCGCCGATCGGGCGGTCCGCGCCGACCGCGAACGTCTCCTTCAGGTCCGGCGGCGTCGCGGTGCCCTCGGCGTACCCGTTGGCCTCGACGCCGGGCGGCAGCCAGCCGCGCTCCCCCACGGTCGCCGCGTACCGCCGCTTGACCTCCTCCGGCAGCGCGAAGAACCGCTTCGCCGCGGCGCGGATGGCGTCCCGGTCGGCGGCGGGCACCCCGTGCCCGGTGACCACCAGGAAGCCGATCTCGCTCAGCGCGGCGTCGACCCGCGCGGCGACGGCGGCGCGGTCGCGCTCGCCGCCGTGGAACCAGGGGTCGAGGTCGATGATCGGGACGGCTTTCATGGAACGTTCCTTTCCCGGTGGGGTGCGGCGCTGCGCTCACTATCGCTTGCGATCAAGACCGGATCACCCCCCGAAACGGAGATGAAACCGTCACTTCGGAAGATTTAACGTCGTCGGAACATCCGGGGGCCGATGGCCCTCCGGGCCGTCTCCGGATGACCGGCATCGGCCGACGGCCGCCGCCCATTGACCGCGGGCCGCGGTGAGACCAAGATCTCCCCGAACGCCGCGGATCTCCCCGGAGGTGGACGATGCGTGTCCTGTCCCTGCGCGCCCTCTCGGCGGGCGCCGCTCTGGTCCTGTCCGCGGCCCTGCTCGCCGTGACGCCGGCGTCCGCCGCCCCCGCCCCGGCCGCCCCCGCAGGCGACGGCTGCGACCCGATCGACCCGGCGTCCTGCCTGCTGCCGTTCCCGAGCAACTGGTACACCAGGCCCGACCCGCACACCGCCACCGGCCTGCGGATCGACATGCGCACGACGCTGAAGAACGCGCTCGGCCTGCCCGTCTCGCCGGACGAATGGAACCGCGCCGACGGCTTCTCCCCCGGGTCCGAACTGCTCAGCCGCGTCCCGGGCGTCGACCTGGCGCGCACCGGCGCCGCCCCCGTCACCGACATCGGCGCGTCGCTCAAGCCGGACGCGCCGATCGTCATCGTCGACACCGCGACCGGGCAGCGCTGGCCGTACTGGGCCGAGCTCGACGCCAACGCGCCCGACGACCGCAAGGCGCTGATCGTCCACCCCGCGAAGAACCTCGTCGAGGGCCACCACTACGCGGTCGCGCTGCGGAACCTGCGCGACGCGTCCGGGAACCCCATCGCGCCGAACGCCGCGTTCGCCAAGATCCTCGGCCCGGCGCTGCCGTCCACCGACCCGCTCGCCGCCCGGCAGAAGGCGGAGAAGAAGGTGCTCGCCGACCTCGCCGGGCGCGGCGTGAGCCGGGACGGCCTGTACCTGGCCTGGGACTTCACCGTCGCCAGCGCGCGGAGCATCGCCGGGCCGATGCTGCACGTCCGCGACGACGCGCTCCGCAAGCTCGGGAACCGGTCGCCGTCGTTCCTGGTCACGCAGGTGACGAACAACGTCGACGACAAGATCGCCCGCGAGGTGAAGGGCGTCGTGTGGGCGCCGAGCTACCTCGACCAGTACGGCGGCCTCCCCGGATCGGCGTTCCACTACGGCAAGGACGGCCTCCCCTCGCAACTGCCGGGCAACAACCAGGCCGTCCCGTTCCAGTGCGAGATCCCGAAGGCCGCGTTCGGCAAGCCCGCGAACCCCGCCCTCTACGGGCACGGGCTCCTCGGCAGCGAGGGCGAGGTCGACGCCGGGAACGTCAAGGCGATGGCCGCCGAGCACGACTTCGCGTTCTGCGCGACGAGATGGATCGGCATGTCCGAGGAGGACGTCCCGAACGTCGTCTCCGCGCTCGCCGACATCAGCCGGTTCCGCACCGTCGCCGACCGGCTCCAGCAGAGCATGCTGAACTTCGTCTTCCTCGGCCGCGCGATGACCCGCGGCTTCGCGGCGGACAAGGCGTTCCAGGACGACTCCGGCAAGCCGCTGATCGCACCGGGCGCACCGCTCACCTACGACGGCAACAGCCAGGGCGGGATCATGGGCGGCGCGCTCACCGCCGTCTCCCCCGACCTGCGCCGCTCCGTCCTCGGCGTGCCCGCCATGAACTACAGCACGCTGCTCAACCGCAGCGCCGACTTCCCCCAGTACGCCAAGGTCCTCGACCTGTTCTACCCCGACAAGCTCGACCAGCAGATCGGCCTCGCGCTGATCCAGATGCTCTGGGACCGCGGCGAGGCCGACGGGTACGCCTGGCACATGACCGACCACCCGTACCCGGGCACCCCGAAGCACCAGGTGCTGATGCACGTCGCGTTCGGCGACCACCAGGTCGCGACCGTCGCCGCCGAGGTCGAGGCCCGCACCGTCGGCGCCAGGATCCACGCCCCGACCGTCCGGGCCGGACGCAGCCTGGACGTCGCCCCGTACTGGAACATCCCGACGTTCGGCGCGTCCACCGGCGGCTCCGCGATGGTCGTCTGGGACAGCGGCTCCCCCGCGCCGCCGACCACGAACACCCCGCCCACCGAGGGCCGTGACCCGCACTCCGACCCGCGCGGCAACGCCGACGCGCGCCGGCAGAAGGCGATCTTCCTGACCACCGGGCGGACCGTCGACGTCTGCGACGGCGGCCCCTGCGTGATAACGCCCTGACCGGCTACTGAGAGAATCGGAGCATGCTCCAGGTCTGTCCGAACGGGAGCCGCGCGCAGGGCGTCCCGGTCACGCCGGACGAGCTCGCGGCGGCCGTCCGCGCGGCGGTGGACGTCGGCGCGCAGGACGTCCACCTGCACCCCCGCGACGCCGCCGGCGCCGACACGATGGACCCCGGCCACGTCGCCGCCGCGCTCGAAGCCGTCCGCGAGGCCGCGCCGGGCGTGCCCGTCGGCGTCACCACCGGCGCCTGGACCGCGCCGGACCCCGCCGAACGCGCCGCGCTGATCCGGTCCTGGACCGTCCTGCCCGACCACGCGTCGGTCAACTTCCACGAGGACGGCGCCGAGGACGTCGCCGCGACCCTCCTCGACCGCGGCGTCGGCGTCGAGGCCGGGATCTTCTCCGGCACCGAGGCCGCCGCGCGCTTCCTGCGCTGGCCGCGCGCCCGCGAGGTGCTGCGCGTCCTCGCCGAGGTCACCGACACCGATCCGGAGACCTCGACCGGCACCGCGAAGGACCTTCTGCACGCCCTCGGCACCGGCCACGGGCGGCCCGTCCTCCTGCACGGCGAGGACGGTGGCGCCTGGCCCGTCCTCCGCCTCGCCGTCCGCTTCAACCTCGACGTCCGCGTCGGCCTCGAAGACGTCCTCACCCTCCCGGACGGCACCGCCGCGGCCGACAACACCGCCCTCGTCCAGACCGCCGGGATGCTGCTCCAGGCATAACGGCCGGATCCGGCCCGACCGCCGGGGGGCGCGCGTGCGTATCCCCCAGCATGAACCGACGCCCCATCGCCGCCGCGGCCCTCGCCGCCGCGATGACGCTCACCGGCGCCTGCGAGTACACCGCCGCCGCCCGGACGGCCGCCCCCGCACGTCCCGCGCAGAGCCCCCGGGCCACCGGCTCCCCCACCGCCTCACCGCACGCCCCCGCGACGCCCCGCCGGTTCGACGAGGCCGGGTTCGAAGGCGACCTCCGCACCGCCACCGCGATCACCGACCGCTTCTGGCGCCGGCACTGGACCCGGTTCTTCACCGGCGCCTACCGGTCCCCGCGCGTCGTCGGCCTCTACGACGGCTCCGACCCCGCCGCCACGCCCACCTGCGGCGGCGAACCCCTCGAACGCGACAACGCCGAGTACTGCCCCGCCGGCGACTTCCTCGCCTGGGACGCGCACCTCATGCGGTCCGGCTACGCGAACGGCGACGCCTGGGTGTACCTCGTCGTCGCCCACGAATGGGGCCACGCCGTCCAGAACCGCCTCCAGCGCCGCCTCGTCTCCGCCGCCGCCGAACTCCAGGCCGACTGCCTCGCCGGCGCCGTCCTCTACGGATCCGCCGCCGACGGCGACCTCACCTTCGAGACCGGCGACACCCGCGAGATCGTCGACTCGTTCCAGGTCATCGGCGACAGGACCCCCTGGACCAGGCCCGGCGACCACGGCACCGCCTCCCAGCGGCTGCAGGCCTTCTCCCGCGGCGGCGCCCGCGGCGTCCCCGCCTGCTTCACCTGACCGCACCCGCCTCACCTGGACCGCACCCGCCCCCGCCCCCGCGGGCCATCGGAACGAACAGGAACATGCCGATCCGATGCAACGGCTTGGCAACCATGCGTGCCCGCGCGATGCTTTTGAGTCACGGGACCGGCCCGAGCCACTGGGGGCACCATGAAGGACACCGCCGTCGCCATGGTCGTCATCGAGCACGAACGGCACACCACCGTCCTGCTCACCGGCGAGATGGACCGCGCGTCCGCCCCCGCCGTCCGCACCCGGCTCCTCGACTTCGCCGCACGCCCCATCGTCCTCGACATCGCCGGCGTCTCCTTCTTCGACGCCGAAGGCATGCGCGCCGTCTCCCACTGCGCCCGCCGATGCGAGGACAACGGCGCCGGCCTCGCCGTCGTCGGCGCCCGCCCCTTCGCCCGCCGCATGTTCCACGTCCTCGGCCTCGACCAGCGCGTCCCCCTCTGCGCCTCCATGGACGAAGCCCTCTGGTGCGCCGTCCCCCGCACCGACGACGAGATCTCCGACTGGCTGGCCTAGGCCCCGCTCAGCCCCCGGACAGGTAGCGCTCCACGGACTCCACCTTCGCGTCCAACGCGCCCGTCACCCCCGGCCGCAGATCCGCCTTCACCACCAGGCTCACCCGCGGCGCCCGCGCCGCCACCGCGTCTGTCGCGGCCTTCACCACCGCCATCACCTCGTCCCACTCCCCCTCCACCGTCGTGAACATCGCGTCCGTGCGGTTCGGCAGGCCGCTCGCCCGCACCACCCGCACCGCCTCCGCCACCAGTTCACCGACGTCCTCCCCCGCACCGAGCGGGGTCACCGAGAACGCAACGAGCACAACGCACCTCCTGGTCAGGGCTGCACGACCTGCCTGACCACGATCTCATTCAGCCGCCGCTCCACGATCACCCCCACCGGCCAGTCGCGCACCAGGCAGCGCAGCAGCGCCGCGTCGTGCTCCGCGAACGACGGATCGCACCCCTGCTGCTCCAGGCTGGAGCGGATCGCCTCCACATAGTCCTCATCGGTGAACCCCGGTACCTCCCGCACCATCGCCGTCGTCGTCGCACGGTGCGAGTTCAGCCCCGCGAACGAACGGCCGCACCCGCAGCCGCCGTCCGGGTCGTCCCGGTCACGGGCGCACACCACGCCGATGTGCACCAGTTCCCCCTCGACGCACCAGTCGAAATCGTTGTCGCGCAAACCCTGGCTGGAGTTGGTGGCAGTGAGCAGCTTCAAGGCCATACCCCCTCGGCGTCCGTGGACGAGCCCACCGTACGACGAGGGTCTGACGTAACGTCAGAAGCATGAGCGAAACCACCGATGTCCTCATCGACCGCGACGGCCCCCACACCACCGTGACCATGAACCGCCCGCGCCGCCGCAACGCTCTGTCCCGCACCTTCCTCCTGCAGCTCACCGACGCGTTCACCGAGATCGCCGCCACCGACGCGCGCGGCGTCGTCCTCGCCGGCAACGGCCCCGTCTTCTCCGCCGGACACGACTTCGCCGACATGGCCGGCGCGTCCCACGCCGACGTCCGCGACCTCCTGCGCGTCTGCACCGACCTCATGCAGACGATCCAGTCCGTCCCGCAGGTCGTCATCGCCCGCGTGCACGGCCTCGCCACCGCCGCCGGCTGCCAGCTCGTCGCGTCCTGCGACCTCGCCGTCGCCGCCGAAAGCGCCGCGTTCGCCGCCCCCGGCGGCAAGGGCGGCTGGTTCTGCCACACCCCCCTCGTCGCCATCTCCCGCAACATCGGCCGCAAACGCGCCGCCGAAATGGCCCTCACCGGCGACACCATCGACGCCGCCACCGCCGCCGACTGGGGCCTCATCAACTACGCCGTCCCCGACGACGACCTCGACAAGGCCACCCTCGCCCTCCTCCAGCGCGCCACCCAAGGCAGCCCCCGCAGCAAAGCCCTGGGCAAACAGGCCATGTACGCCCAGCTCGACCGCCCCGAAACCGACGCCTACACCTACGCCGTCGAAGTCATGGCCGCCTCCAGCCAGACCCCCGAGGCCCAAGAGGGCATGCGCGCCTTCCTCGACAAGCGCCGCCCCACCTGGCCCGCCTGACCACCGCCCCGGCCGCTTCTCGCTGGCCCCCGCCGACACCCCGCCGCTAAGATGACACCCGGCACGCCCCCGACCGCAGCGTCACCGAAGGGGCGCCGCCTCCGGGGTGGTAGCTCAGCTGGTCAGAGCAGGAGACTCATAATCTCCCGGTCGCGGGTTCGAGTCCCGCCCGCCCTACGGTCGGGCTGTTCGGCGGCCTTTGGCCGCCTTCCCCCGCTCGTGGTGTCTTTCTGGGGGGCGACCCCCAGACCCCCGATGTGGGGGCTCCGCCCCCACGCCCCCTCCCGGTCCCGGTTGGCGCTCACCTGAACCTGCGCGCGGGGTACGGCCCCCAGCCGCCCCGGCAGCTTGGTGGTCTGGAAGGCGAGGCCCCAGACCCTGATGTGGGGCTCCGCTCACGTGCCGCGGGTCAGGGCCGGTCATCCACTAGGGCGATCGCGCGGGGCTCGGGGACTCCCAGCGTCAGCAGGGTCGTGATCGTCGCCGCCCGGGCGCCGTTCGGCAGGTCGCTGTCCGCGATGGCGAACACGGCGCCGTAGGCGACCTGGCTCAGGACGCCCGGCGGCAGGTGCCGTGCGAACACGCCGCTGTCCTGGCCCCGGTTCACGAGGTCTGCGAGGAGTTCGTCAAGGGGCCCGAGCAGGCCGTGGATCGCATCCCCGTACTCGCCACGGCGCAGCGCCAGCAGCACCCGGTACCGGTGCGCCACCGGCCAGAGGCGGGCGATGAACCCGACCCACGTCGCGTCCGCTTCCGCGCCGGAGGCGTTGACCTCGGTGAGCACGGCCGTCATCTCGGTGACGGCCCGTTCCGTGAGCGTCCGCACCAGGTCCAGGCGCGAGGGGAAATGGCCGTAGACGGTGCGACGGACGACGCCGGCGGCGGAGGCGATGTCGCCCATGCCGGCGTCGGGGTTCTCTCCCAGCACTTCGAGGGCGACGTCGAGGATGCGATCGCGTGTCTCGTTCATCGAGCGCACGCGGGAGGACGCGGTGGGCACGACGGCATTGTTGCACACCCGTGAGCAACGACGTAGGCTGCACATCGATGTGCAATGCACACTGGTGTGCAACGAGAGAGTTCAGGAGAACGCGATGACCGCACCGGCGCCCCTCGTCCGCCCGTTCACCGTCTCGATCCCCGATTCGGAGATCGACGACGTGAAGCGGCGACTTGCGCGCACTCGATGGCCGGACCCGGAAACGGTGGACGACTGGTCGCAAGGGGTTCGCCTGGAGAACGCCAGATCCCTGGTCGACCACTGGGAGCACGGCTACGACTGGCGGCGCTTGGAGTCCGCGCTCAACCGCTTCCCCCAGTTCCTGACCGAGATCGATGGGCTGGAGTTCCACTTCATCCACGTCCGGTCCAAGAATCCCGACGCGATGCCGCTGGTGCTCACGCACGGATGGCCGGGCTCGATCGTCGAGTTCCTGAAGCTGATCGGCCCGCTGACCGATCCGGTCTCGTTCGGAGGAGACGCCGCCGATTCCTTCGACGTCGTCGTCCCGTCGCTGCCCGGCTTCGGGTTCTCCCAGAAGCCCAGGGAGACCGGATGGACCGTACCTCGCATCGCGAACGCGTGGGTGGAGCTGATGAAGCGTCTCGGCTACACGAGATGGGCCGCGCAAGGGGGCGATTGGGGGGCCGTCGTCACCACCGCCCTCGGGGCCATGCGACCTGAGGGGCTTCTCGGAATTCACCTGAACACCCAGTACGCCTTTCCTGCACGGATACCCGACACCTTGTCGCCCGAAGAGCAATACGCCGTGGAGACCCTCGCCCTCTACACCGGCGATCTCGGCGGATCGAACCACCTTCAGCGCACGAAGCCGGAGACCGTCGGATTTGCCCTGGCGGACTCGCCCGCCGGCCAGGCGGCCTGGATCTACGAGAAGTTCCAGTCCAAGACCGACAACCAGGGGCTCGCCGAGGACGCCCTCGGCAGCGACGACATGCTCGACGCGATATCCCTGTACTGGTTCACCAACAGCGCGGCGTCGTCCGGCCGAATCTACTGGGAGAACAGATCGAGCACTTTCGCCGGCCCGAAGCTGTCGCTTCCGGTCGCGGTGACCGTCTTCCCGAAGGACATCCCGCGCCTGCCCCGAAGCTGGATCGAAGACGCCTACAGCAATCTGATCCACTACGGGGAGGCCGACAGGGGCGGGCACTTCGCGGCCTTGGAACAGCCCGGGATCCTGGTCGACGAAATCCGCACCGGGCTGCGCACCCTTCGTTCCTGACACTGGGACGCGGCGCCGGGGTCCCTCTGGAGGACGAGGGAAGGTCAGACCTGGTACCGAGTGACGGGTGAGGTGACCGGTCGGTAGGGTCCGCGTATGTCCAGACGAATCCTCGGTCTCGTCCCCCTGTCGCTGGTGCTCCTGGCCGGAGCGTGCGGAGGCGGCGGATCCGGCAAGCCGGCGCCGAAGGCGGACTTCGACGGGGCGCAGGCGCTGCAGCGGTCGGCCACCGCCATGGCGGCCCTGAAGAGCGTCGCGTTCACGGTGACGTCGGACGGCAAGACGCCGATCATGGTCAAGGGCGGCGACATGAAGCTGCTCCGCGACGGCGACGCGCAGGGCACGCTGACCCTGGAGCAGTCGGGCCAGAACGTCGAGGCGAAGGTCGTCGCGAAGGGCGACACGTTCTACCTGGACGCGGGGACGGGCGGCTGGCGGAAGCTGCCGAAGTCGATGGCGTCCGCGGTGTACGACCCGTCGGCGGTCCTCGACCCGAACCGCGGCATCCCGAAGCTGCTGACCTCGCTGAAGGCGCCGAAGGCCGAGGCCGTGGAGAAGGTGGACGGCAAGGAGGCCTACCGGGTCGGCGCGACGCTGCCGCAGGACCAGGTGGGCGGGCTGATCCCGGGGATCAACGACGACCTGGCCGGGCAGGTGTGGGTGAGCAAGGCCGACGGGCGGCTGCTGAAGGTGCGCGGCGCGTTCCCGAAGGACGCGGGCGCCGTGGTGATCACGTTCACCGACTTCGACGCCCCCTACACGATCAACGCGCCGAAGTGACCGCGCGGCGCGGGATCGCGATCGGGGCCGGCGGCGCGGTGGTGCTGCTGGCCGCGCTGGACGCCTATGTCGTGACGACGATCCTGATGCCGGTGGTGAAGGACCTGAACGTCCCGGTGAACCGGCTGGAGCGCATCACGCCGGTGCTGACCGGGTTCCTGCTCGGGTACGTGGCGGCGATGCCGCTGCTCGGGCAGCTGTCGGACCGGTTCGGGCGGCGTCCCGTGCTGCAGGCGTGCCTGGTGTTCTTCGCGGCCGGGTCGGTGGTGACGGCGCTGGCGGGGACGGTGCCGGTGCTGACGGCGGGACGGGTCGTCCAGGGGATCGCGGGCGGCGCGCTGCTGCCGGTGACGATGGCGCTGGCCGGGGACCTGTGGGACGAGCGGCGGCGTCCGGTGGTGCTGGGCGCGGTGGGCGCGGCGCAGGAGCTGGGGAGCGTGCTCGGGCCGCTGTACGGGGCGGGGATCGCGGCGGCGCTGGAGTGGCGCGCGATCTTCTGGATCAACGTGCCGCTGGCGGTGCTCGCGATCGCGGCGGTGCAGTTCACGGTGCCGGGCGGGCGGCCGGCGGGGCCGCGTGCGGGCGTGGACGTGGTGGGCGGGCTGCTGCTCGCGGCGGGGCTGGCGCTCCTGGTCGTCGGGGTCTACAACCCGGATCCGGAGAGGTCGGCGCTGCCGTCGTGGGGGCTGCCGGTGATGGCCGCGGGCGCGGTGGTGCTCGTGGTGTTCGTGTTGTGGGAGGTCAGGGCCCGGACGAGGCTGCTGGACCTCGGTGGCGTGCGGCGCGGGCCGCTGCTGGCGACGCTGGGCGTGAGCTTCCTGTCGGGGGCCGCGCTGATGGTGACGCTGGTGGACGTGGTGCTGGTCGCGCAGACCGTCCTGAACAAGGACGAGACCGAGGGCGCGCTGCTGCTGACGCGGTTCCTGGTGGCGCTGCCGGTCGCGGCGGTCGCGGGCGGGTTCGTCGCGCGGCGGGTGGGCGAGCGGTGGCCGATGGCGGCGGGGATGCTGGTGTCCGCTGCCGGCTACGTGCTGATCGCGGGGTGGCCGGCGGACCTGGCGCACGCGTCGTACGGGCCGCTGCCGCGGATGGACGTCGACCTGGTCGTGACGGGGCTCGGGCTGGGCCTGGTGATCGCGCCGGTGTCGTCGGCGGTGCTGGCGTTCGTGCCGCCGGCGCGGCACGGGGTGGCGTCGGCGGCCGTGGTGGTCGCGCGGATGATGGGGATGCTGATCGGGATCTCGGCGCTGTCGGCGTGGGGTTTCCACCGGTTCCACGTGCTGACGGCGCACCTGCAGCCGCCGCTGCCGTTCCTGATGTCGAAGGCGGAGTTCGCGAAGGAGATGACCGTGTACAAGGCGGCGGTGCGGGACGCGCTGCGGGCCGAGTACCGGGAGATCTTCTGGATCACGGCGGGGATGTGCGTGCTGGGCGCCGTGCTGGCGCTGGTGGCGGGGGCGCGGCGGGACGGCGCGGAGCCGGCCCCGGAGCCGGCGGAGACCATGGCCGCCCGCTGACCTCGCGGTTCGTCCGGGAAGCAAGGGTCGGAAAAGAAATGGCCGGATGCGGCCAGGCTCGGATGCCACATCGCTCACACCGGGCGCGTTCATCCCGTGGCTCGCGCGGCACCTGGTTAGCGTGACTTGCTCCGCCGCCCGCGCCCCGGCGCCCGGCCGGTGGCGCTTTCCCCCCGACCCCGCGGAACCGCGGCAGAAAGACGGTGAGCCCGTGCATCGGATGAGCGGACTGGACGCCAGCTTCTACCTCCTGGAGGACGAGAACACGCCCCTGCACGTCGCCTCGGTGGTCGTCTTCGAGGGGCCCGCGCCCTCGTACGGCGACGTGGTCAGGACGATCGCCGCGAAGCTGCCCCTCGTCCCCCGGTACCGGCAGCGCGTGCGGGGCGTCCCGCTGCACCTCGGCCGGCCCGTCTGGGTGGACGATCCGCATTTCAACATCCTGTACCACGTCCGGCACACCGCCCTCCCGGCGCCGGGCACCGACGAGCATCTGCGCAACCTGTCCGGGCGGGTGCTCGCCCAGCGCCTCGACCCGGCGAAGCCGCTGTGGGAGATCTGGCTGGTCGAGGGCCTGGCCGACGGGCGCTGGGCGCTGATCGCCAAGGTGCACCACTGCATGGTCGACGGCATCGCCGGCATGGACCTGGCGACGGTCATGTTCGACCTGTCCCCCGAGTTCGAGCAGCCCCGCGAGGGCGAGCCGTGGGAGCCGGAGGCCGAGCCGTCCGACCTGGCGCTGCTGGCGGACGCCGCGCGCCGCACCGTCTTCCGCCCGCTGCGCCAGCTCACCGACGTGGCGCGCAGCGCGGGCGCGGTCCGGGAGGCGAACCGGCTGCGCGAGTTCGCGTCCGGCCTGACCCGCGCGACCGCCCGGTTCGCCAGCCCGTCGGCGGGCGGCCTGAACGGGCCGATCGGCCCGCACCGGCGCTGGTGCTGGCAGGCAGTGCCGCTGGACGAGGTGAAGGCGGCCCGCAAGGCCCTCGGCGGGACGGTCAACGACATCGTGCTGACCGCGGTGTCCGCCGGGTACCGCGACCTGCTGAACGCGCGGGGGCGGCTGGAGGACGACACCGTCGTGCGGACGGCGGTGCCGGTGTCGCACCGCGCCGCGGACGAGCGCGGCGAGCTGAACAACCGGGTCGCGGCCGTGTTCGTGAACCTGCCGGTCGGCGTGGACGACCCGCTCGAGCGGCTGCGCCGCGTCCGGGAGCAGACCGACGACGTCAAGCGCAGCAACCAGGCCGCGGGGACGCAGGCGATCACCCGGCTCACCGACACGGCGGTCGCGCCGGCGCTGCTGTCGCTGGCCGCGCGGATCCCGGTGCGGCTGCGGCAGGACATCGTGCAGACGGTGACGACGAACGTGCCGGGCCCGGACTTCCCGCTGTACGTGATGGGGCGCCGCGTCCTGGAGATGCACCCGTACGTGCCGCTGACCGGCGGGATCCGGGTCGCGACCGCGATCGTGTCCTACTGCGGGACGCTGCATTTCGGGATCACCGGCGACTTCGACGCGATGCCGGATCTGGACGTCCTGGCGAAGGGCGTGCAGGCCGGGCTGGACGAGCTGGTGCGGGCGGCGGACGGCGTCCGCCCCGCGGCGCCACGGACCACCTGAGGGTGCCGGGATCCGCCGATGCGGTGGCCGGATCCGGCCACCGCATCGACATACCGGACCCCAGCTGGGAAAGGATTCGGTCACCGGTCATGTGCCGATCTTGGAACTCGGGAATATCCTGGGAAAAGAGGGTCCAGGACCCCCTGCCGGGTGGGCACGCCCCGGGGAGGTGACGCAGATGCGCGGGTCCGGCGTCGGACGTGCCGGCGGGTCGCTCGTCAGGCTGCGCCGGAGGTGCGGCCTGGAGCACAACGAGCTGCGCCGGCACATCGACCGCGTCCAGCGGCTGATCGGGTTCGGGCTGCTCCTGCTGATGCTCGTGGTGGCGCCGCCGCTGGCGTTCTGGGCGGGGACGTGGTCGTACCACGCCGGGAGCAGCGCGGAACGCGCCGAGCGCGCGCAGCGGCACGAGGTCGTCGCGACCGTCACCTCGACGGGCGGGATCGGCTCGTCCGGCGACCGCTACATCCACGAGACCGTGCAGGCCAGATGGCCCGGCACCGGCGGCACGACCCGCACGGGCACGCTGCCCGCCTGGAAGAACGCGAAGGTCGGCGCGCACCGGACGATCTGGATCGATGCGAAGGGCGATCCGACGGTCCGGCCGCGCCCGCACAGCCGCACGGTCACCGACGCGGCCTACGCCTCGACCGCCGCGGTCCTCGGCGTGTCGATGCCGATCCTGCTGGCGTACGTCCTGGTCCGGCGCCGCTGCGACCGCCGCCGCGACGAGATGTGGGAGGCCGACTGGGCCCGGATGGACGCGGCCGGCCAGCGGTGACGGCCGGCTACTCGTCCGCGACCAGGCGGGCGGCGACGCGGTCGAGGACGGCCAGGTCCTCGGGCGGGAGCTCGTAGAGGGCGGCCGGCGGGGTGCTGAGGATCCGCTCGGCCTCGGCGGCGACGGCGCGCCCGGCGTCGGTGACCGTGACGAGCTTGGAGCGGCGGTCGGCCGGGTTCTCGGTGCGCTCGACCAGCCCGCGCTCGACCAGGTCGTCCACCACAAGGGTGACGTAGGGGCGGTCGGAGACGAGCCGGTCGGCGAGGCCGCGCAGGGTGAGCGGCTCGGGCGCGGCGGCCAGCCGGCGCAGCGCCTTGACCCGGAAGAAGCTCATGCCGAGCGCCTCGGTGACCTCGGCGCGCCGGTCGCTGCGCTCGTGCATCAGGATGCCGAGGTTGCGCCAGGCGCGGACGGCCGGGTCGTCCGGCCGGTCGCCCGCCGCGGGGGCGGACGATCCGCCGGACGCGGGGCCGGACTGGTTCATCGGGTGCTCGCTCCCGTCACATGGCGTCCGCCGGCGGCCGGCTCGGCGGTCTCGAACAGCGCGGCCGTCCGCTCCGCGCTGCGGGCCGCGCGGCGCCCGGTGGTGAGCACGCCGAGCACCAGCACGACGGCGGCGCAGCCGGCCAGCACCCAGTATGCCGGGCGGGCGGCGTCCACGAAGCCGGAGCCGCCGGAGCGCGCGCCGGACGTGCCGGCGGCGAGGACCGCGCCGATCACCGCGACGCCGAGCGCGTTGCCGACCTGCCGGCTGGTGGAGGCGATCGCGGCGGCGACGCCGGCCTGCGCGCGCGGCATCCCGGACACCGCGGTGTTGGTGATCGGCGAGTTGACCATGCCGAACCCGATGCCGAACAGCACGTAGGCGGTGAACAGCGTGACGTCGCGGGTCTCGGCGTCGAACGCGGCGACGAGCACGGCGCTGGCGAGGGTCGCGGCGCCCGCGGCGACGAGCGAGGGACGGGGGCCGCGGGTGCCGACGAGGCGTCCGGACAGCGGCGCGAACACGGCGCTCATCGCGGCCATCGGCAGCAGGTACAGGCCGGCGTGCAGGGCCGACATGCCCCGCACGTCCTGGAGGTACAGGGCGTTGAGGAACATGAAGCCGCCGAACGCGGCGAACATCGACACCGCGATCACGGTCGCGCCGGTGAACGGGACGCTGCGGAAGAAGCGCAGGTCGATCAGCGGTTCGGGGGCGCGCAGCGCGTGCCGGACGAACCCGGCGAGGCTGAGCGCGGCGAGCGCGGCGGCGCCGAGGACGGCGGGGTCGCCCCAGCCGCGCCCGGGCCCCTCGATGATCGCGTAGGTCAGGGTGCCGAGCAGGACGATCATGAAGGCCTGGCCGGCCGGGTCGGCGCGGCGCGGCCGCTCGGCCCGCGACTCCGGCACGTACCGGGCGGTCAGCGCGAGCGCGGCGAGGCCGATCGGCACGTTCAGCCAGAAGATCGACCGCCAGCCGACCGAGTCGACGAGGACGCCGCCGACGAGCGGTCCCATCGCCATGCTCAGCCCGACGACGGCGCCCCACACGCCGATGGCGCGGGCGCGCTCGCGGGGCTCGGTGAACACGTTGGTGATGATCGACATGGCGACCGGGTTGAGCATCGAGCCGCCGACGGCCTGCACGACCCGGGCGGCGACGAGCCAGCCGAGGGACGGGGCGAGGCTGCACAGCACCGAGCCGAGCACGAACAGCGCGAGCCCGGTCTGGAAGACGCGGCGGCGGCCGATCCGGTCGGCGGTGGAGCCGGCCAGGATGAGCAGCGAGGCGAGGACGATGAGGTAGGCGTCGATGGTCCATTGCAGGCCGGACACGGAGCTGTGGAACTCGCGCCGCAGGGTGGGCAGCGCGACGTTCAGGATGGTGTTGTCCAGGCTGACGATGAGCAGGCTCATGCAGCAGATGGCCAGCACCAGCATCCGCCGGCGGGGGGTGAGGTCGGTCAAGCGGACTCCAATCGTTGTACGCCTATAACCGTTGTAAGCGTACAACTATTCCGCGCCTCGGCGGCCGTGTCCCTCGTCACCCCGCCGCGCGGTCCCCGGCAGCCCGCCGCGCGGTTCCCCTCAGCCCGCCGCGCGGTCCCCGGCACCCCACCGCGCTCTCGGTCAGCCCGCCGCGCGGGCGGTGCGGGCTGCGCGGGCGGCCGGGACGACGAGCGGGGTCCCCGTCTCCGGGCAGTCGATCACCCGGCACGGCAGCCGGAACACCTCCTCGACCAGCTCCGCCGTCACCACGGCCGCCGGCTCGCCCTCCGCCACGATCGCGCCGTCCCGCATGGCGATCATGTGGGTGGCGTACCGCGCGGCGTGGTTCAGGTCGTGCAGGACGGCGACGACGGTGCGGCCCTCCTCGTGCAGCCGCGCGCAGAGGTCCAGCACCTCGATCTGGTGCGCGATGTCGAGGTACGTGGTCGGCTCGTCCAGCAGCAGCAGCGGCGTCTGCTGCGCGAGCGCCATCGCGATCCACACCCGCTGCCGCTGCCCGCCGGACAGCTCGTCCACCGGACGGTCCGCGAGCGCGGCGACGCCGGTGGCCTCCATCGACTCGGCGACGACCCGCTCGTCCTCGCGCGACCACTGCCGCAGCAGCCCCTGGTGCGGGTACCGGCCGCGCGACACCAGGTCGGCGACCGTGATCCCCTCCGGCGCGATCGACGACTGCGGCAGCAGCCCGAGCGTGCGCGCGAGCTTCTTGGCGGGCCAGGCCGCGATCGGCTCGCCGTCCAGCACGACGGTGCCGGACGCGGGCTTGAGGATCCGCGCGAGCGCCCGCAGCAGGGTCGACTTGCCGCACGCGTTCGGCCCGACGATCACGGTGAACGAGCCGTCCGGCACCGTGACGTCGAGGTCCCGGGTGATGGTGCGCTTGTCGTAGGCCAGGGTGAGGCCCGTGCCGCTGAGCCGCGCGTTCGCGTCCTTCATTCAGATCCGTCCCGTCTTGCGTTGGGTCACGAGGAGCCAGACCAGGTATCCGCCGCCGAGCAGCCCGGTCACCACGCCGACCGGGAGCTGGTGGCCGGTGAACGCGCGCTGCGCGGCCCAGTCGGCGGCCACCAGCAGCGCCGCGCCCATGCACATGGACGGCAGCAGGTTGGGGCCGGGCGTGCGGGTCAGCCGGCGGGCGAGCTGCGGCGCGGTCAGCGCCACGAACGACACCGGCCCGGCCGCCGCCGCGGCGAGCGAGGTGAGCAGCACGGCCGCGGCCAGCATGATCAGCCGGGCCCGCTCGATCGGGACGCCGAGGCCGTGCGCCGCGTCGTCGCCCATCTCCAGCATCCGCAGCGCCCGCCCGCAGCCGACCACGACGAGCGGGCCGAGGACGGCGAGCGCGATGAGGACGGGCGCCGCGTCGGCCCAGTCGCGGCCGTCCAGGCTGCCGGTCAGCCACAGCACGGCGCGCGCCGCGTCGGTGATCTTCGCCTGGGTGAGCAGGTAGCCGTTCACGCCGGTGAGGATCGCGGCGACGCCGATGCCGACGAGGATCAGCCGCTGCCCGTGGGCGCCGTGCCGGCCGGCCACCGCGTACACGAGGGCGCCGGTGAGCAGCCCGCCGCCGGCGGCGCCCGCGGCGACCGCCGCGCTGCCGCCGCCGGCCAGCACGATCACGCCGAGCACGCCGGTCGCCGCGCCCTGGGTGAAGCCGAGCACGTCCGGGCTGCCGAGCGGGTTGCGGGTCAGCGACTGGAAGATCGCGCCGGCCAGCCCGAGCGCGGCGCCGACCGCGAGCGCGGCCACGGCGCGGGGCAGCCGGATCTCGTTGACGATCAGCGAGTCGGCGGGCGTCCCGTTCCCGAGCAGCGTCCGGACGACGTCGGCGGGGCTCATCGGGAAGTCGCCGCTGCCGATCAGCAGCACGCTGACGCCCAGCGCGACGGCCAGGCAGAGGACGGCGACGGCGAGCGCGCGCGGGCGGAACCGCAGCGACAGCCCGTTCGGCGTCCTGACGACGGCGCCCTTCACCCCTGCGGGCTTCACGATGCGACCACCTTGCTGCGCGGGCGCCGGACGAAGTAGAGGAACACCGGCCCGCCGGCGACCACCATGACGATCCCGACCTGGAGCTCGGACGGCCGGACGACGACGCGTCCGAGCACGTCCGCGGCGAGCATCAGCGCGGGCGCGAGGACCGCGCAGTACGGCAGCAGCCAGCGCAGGTCGGGCCCGGTCAGCGCGCGGACGAGGTGCGGCACCATCAGCCCGACGAAGATGATCGGCCCGCAGGCCGCGGTCGCGGCGCCGCACAGCAGCGTGACGGCGACGATCGCGAGGATCTTGGCGCGGCCGGGGCGGGCGCCGAGCGCGCGCGCCGCGTCCTCGCCCATCGCCATGGCGTTCAGCGGGCGGGCCAGCAGCAGCGCGAGCACGAGCCCGACCGCGACGAACGGCGCGACCTTCTCGACCGTGGACGTCTGCGCGGCGGCGAGCGACCCGACCGTCCAGAACCGCATCCGGTCGAGGGACGCGGTGTCGAGCAGCTGGACGGCGTTGACGTAGGAGTACAGCGCGGCGTTGAGCGCGGACCCGGCGAGCGCGAGCCGCGCGGGCGTCGCGCCGCGGCCGCCGCCGACCGCGTACAGCAGGACGGCGACGACCCCGGCGCCCGCGAACGCGAACCACACGAACCCGGCGAACGAGACGATGCCGAGGAAGGAGATCGCGGAGACGACGGCGGCGGACGCGCCCGCGTTGATGCCGAGCAGGCCGGGGTCGGCGAGCGGGTTGCGGGTGAGCGCCTGCATCACCGCGCCCGCCAGGCCGAGCGCGATGCCGGCGAGCAGCCCGAGCAGGGTGCGCGGCAGGCGCATCTGGTGGACGACGGTGTAGGAGCCCGAGCCGCGGTGCAGGAGGCCGTCCCACGCCTGCCCGATCGACAGCGGTTTCGCGCCGACGGCGAGGCTCAGCACGAGCACGGCCAGCAGGAGGAGCACCGCCGCGACGAGCCCTAACGCGCGGGCGGAATGACGCCGCGCCGGTGCCGGCGCAGGGGCGGCGGGCGCGCGCGCTGGGGCCGTCGGCTGCGCGGTTCTGGTCAACGGCACGGGCTGGCTCCGGGGGGACGGACGGGGGCGGCGGCCCGCCCCCTGCCACTGGACAACGACTTAGGTTAGGTTAACCTAAGCGCCCATCGGGCCGGAATCCGGCCACCACGTTCGATCAGAGATGAGCAGCCGAAAATGCGGACAATCCCCTCGCCCCCCTTCACCCGCCGCGGATTCCTCGGCGCCGGCGGCGCCGTCGCCCTCGGCGCCCTGATCAGCGCGTGCGGCGGGGGCGGGGACGGCACGTCCGGCGCGTCCCCGTCCGGCGGCGCGTGGACGTTCACCGACGACCGCGGCACCGCCATCCGGCTCAAGGCGCGCCCGCAGCGCGTCGTCGGCTACGTCGGCGCCCTCGCCGCCCTCTACGACTTCGGCGTCGACCAGCAGATCGTCGGCGTGTACGGCCCGACGAAGCTCAAGGACGGCAAGCCCGACCCGCAGGCCGGGAACCTGCCCGTCGACCGGCTCACCATCATCGGCAACGCCTACGGCGAGTTCAACATCGAGAAGTACGCCTCGCTCCGCCCCGACCTGCTCGTGGACAACATGTTCGTGAAGGGCGAGCTCTTCTACGTCCCGGCCGAGAGCAAGGACAAGATCTACGCGCTCGCGCCGCAGGCCGCGATCTCCGCCGGCGACGTCGCGCTGCCGAAGCCGATCGAGCGGACCGCCGCGCTCGCCGCCGCGCTCGGCGCCGACCTGAAGTCCGCCAAGGTCACCGCCGCCAAGGCCCGCTTCGACAAGGCCGTCGAGTCGCTGCGCGCCGCCGCGAAGGCCAGCGCCGGCCTGAAGGTGCTCGCCGCGTCCGCCAGCCCCGACCTGTTCTACGCCTCCAGCCCGAACAAGAACACCGACCTCATCTACTTCAAGGAGCTCGGCGTCGACCTCGTCGTCCCGGACAAGCTCGGCCAGGACGGCTACTTCGAGGACCTGAGCTGGGAGAACGCCGGCAAGTACAAGGCCGACGTCATCATGCTCGACAGCCGCACCCAGGCGCTGCAGCCCAAGGACCTCGGCTCGAAGCCGTCCTGGAAGGACCTGCCGGCGGTGAAGGCCGGGCAGGTCATCGCGTGGCAGCCCGAGCCCCGCTTCTCCTACGAGGGCTGCGCCCCGATCATCGAGGCCCTCGCCCAGACCATCCGCACCGCGAAGAAGACCGGCTGACCCAGCGGCCGGGCCCGCCGGCCCGCGTTCACCGAAAGGCACAGCGATGAGGACCCCCAGCCACCCGTACGCCTTCTTCGACCTGCACGTCCTGCGGACCGCGCGACTCGGGCCGTCCATGGTCCGCGTCACCTTCGGCGGGACGTGCCTGGACGGCGGGCCCGGCGGCTTCGCCACCGGCGGCCGCGACCAGCGGTTCAAGATCTTCCTGCCGCACCCGCACCAGGACGCGCCCGTCATGCCGGACGACTGGTCGGCCGACACCTGGTTCGCCGACTGGCGCGCGCTCGACCCGGCCGAGCGCGGCATCATGCGCTCCTACACCGTGCGGGCGCAGCGCCCCGGCGAGCTCGACGTCGACTTCGCGCTGCACCCCGGCGGGACGTCCGGCCCCGCGTCCCGCTGGGCGTCGGCGGCCGGCCCCGGCGACCGCGTCGTGGTGCTCGGCCCGACCGGCCCCGACAACGGCGGCTGCGACTTCCGGCCGCCGCCCGGACGGCCCGTCGTCATCGCGGGCGACCTCACCGCGCTCCCCGCCATCGCCGGGAACCTCGCCTGGCTGCCCGCCGGGACGCCCGCGCGGGTGTTCGTCGAAACCCCGCACCCGGACGACCGGCAGGACCTGCCGAGCGACGCCGACGCCGACATCGGCTGGGTCTCCTCCGGCGGGCTGCTCGACGCGGTTCGCGGCGCGTCCGTCCCGGACGGCGCGTACGCGTGGATCGCGGGCGAGTCCGCCACCGTGAAGGCGCTGCGCCGGCACCTGGTGAACGAGCGCGGCCTGCACCGCCGCGACGTCACCTTCACCGGCTACTGGCGGCGCGGCGCCACCGAGGAGGACCTGCTCGCCGAGGTCGTCGCGGGCGGCAGCCCCGCCACCGAGGAGTGACCCTGCCGCGGATGAAGGGCGGGCTCAGGGCGGCGGCAGGACGCCCTGCTCGATCGCGGCCATCACCGCCGCCGTCCGGTCCGACACGCCGAGCTTGGCGAACACCCGCAGCAGGTGCGTCTTCACCGTCGCCTGCCCGATGAACAGGCGCCCGCCGATCTCGGCGTTCGTCAGCCCCCGCGCGACCAGCGCGAGGACCTCCGCCTCCCGCGCCGACAGCACCGCCGGCGCGGGCGCCGCCCGCGCCGCGCTCAGCTTCGCCGACACCGATGGCGCCAGCACCGTCCGGCCCGCCGCGACGTCCCGGATCGCGGCGGCCAGAGCCGCGCGGGACGCGTCCTTCAGCAGGTAGCCCGCCGCACCCGACCGGACGGCGCGGACGATGTCCGCGTCGTCCTCGAACGTCGTCAGCACCAGCACCCGGTGCCCCTGGCCGAGCCGCTCGATCGCGCTCACCCCGTCCCCGCCGGGCATCCGCAGGTCCATCAGGATCACGTCCGGCCGCACCCGCGGCGCCAGCGCGACCGCCTCGTCACCGCTCGCCGCCTCCGCCGCCACCTCCATGCCGGGCTCGGCCGCGAGCATCCCGCGCAGCCCCTCCCGGACGATCGCGTGGTCGTCCACGATCATCACGCGGAGCACGGCAGCACCGCCTCGACCACGGCGCCCTCGCCGGCGCCGCTGCGCACGGCGAGGCCGCCGCCCGCCTGCTCGACGCGCCCGCGCATGCCGCGCAGCCCGAACCCGGACGCGACCGCCTCCGGGTCGAAGCCCCGGCCGTCGTCGGCGACCGTCAGCCGCGCCTCGCCCGCCCCGAACTCCAGCGCCATCCACACCGACCGGGCGCCCGCGTGCTTGCGGACGTTCGCGAGCGCCTCCTGCGCCACCCGCAGCAGCACCGCCTCCGCCGCCGCGCCGAGCGGCCGCTGCTCCCCCTCCACGTCCATGTCGACGGGCAGCGCGAAGTCCGCGGCGAGCCGCCGCAGCGCCTCCACCAGCGACCCCTCCGCCAGCGCGGGCGGCGCCAGCGCCGCGACCAGCCCGCGCGTCTCGGCGAGGTTCTCCCGCGCCGTCCGCGCCACCAGGTCCAGATGCCGGTTCGGCCCGACCTCCGCCTCCGCCGCCTGCGCCAGCATCACGATGCTGGTGAACCCCTGCGCGATCGTGTCGTGGATGTCGCGGGCGAGCCGCTCCCGCTCGGCGAGCACGCCCGCCTCCCGGCTCACCGCCGCCAGCTCGTCCCGGGTGCGGTCCAGCTCGTCGATCAGCAGGGCCCGCTCCCGGTTCTGCGCGCTGAGCCGGCCGATGAACGTGGCGAGCAGCCCGCTGCACGCGATGGCCACCAGCATCATCACCAGCGAGAGCGTCACGCCCGCGCCGGACGCCACCATCGCCGACCCGATCGCCCCGGAGAACAGCACCACCATCAGCGCGAAGCCGCGCGCCGTGCCGTACACCATGTACACCTGCGGCGCGAGCGCGGCCAGCCCCGTCGCCGTCACCGGCGCCAGCACCGTCGCCGGGACGAACATCAGCACCATCGCCCCCGCGTACACCCGGCACCCGGGATGCCGCTCCCCGCGGGACCGCAGCGCCTTCCGGCCCAGCGCCGCGTACGCCAGGCTCAGCAGCACCAGCAGCAGGATCGCCGCCGCCTTCCGGCCGGGCGGCAGCCCGTCCGCCGCCGTCGCCGCGACCGTGCCGACCAGCACCAGCGCGAAGTAGGCGTCCCAGAACGGGTACGACCGGTACCAGACGTCCTCCGCCCGCGCCACGCCCGGGTCGACACCGCTCATGACCTGCCCGCTCCCCCGGCGCGCCGCGCGGCCCGCCTGTCCACCGACCGGTGGATAGTACTGCCGCCCGGCCGCCGGGAGCATTGCGGGCATGAACAACAACCCCATCCGGGCCGCCCTGTTCGCCCTCACGATCCTCTACGGGCTGCTCATCGGCCTCCTCGCCATGCTGGACACCCCCGCCCTCGGCCTCGTCGCCGCGATCGGCGGCGTGCTCCTCGGCCTCGGCTGGGCCTTCGCGGGCCGCATCACCCGCAACCGCGCCTGACCGGTGCACGTCCTCTCGCGCGGACGCCTCGCAGGGGCGGCGTCCGCGCCGGTCAAGGCCATCGGTCTTCGGCGAACAGGGCGATCAGCGCCGCGTGCGACAGCGGTTTGGACAGGTCGTCCACGTCCCCGTTGACGGTGTAGTCGAGCAGCACCACCTCGCCCAGTCGCCGCACCTCCTCGACCAGGTCGGCGACCTCGTTCTCCAGCACCCACCGGTACGCGGGCAGGTAGATCTCGCGGCGCGCCCGCCCGTACGGCAGCAGTTCGTCCCCGTCGAGCCCCGCCCGGTGCCCGCGCACCGGCCCGTACTTGCGGACCGTCCGCTTGATGCCCTTCATCGACGTGATCGCCAGCCGGGCCGGGTCGACGTCGTCGCCCTCGAACACCTTCAACGCCTGCCAGATCCCCTCGACCGACGCGCCCGTCGCGCCGTCCGACAACGGCACCGGTATGCCGCCGTGCGGGTAGAACGGGCTGAACCGCACCCACGGCTGCGGCCCCCGCGACGTCACGTCGAGCACCACCGCCCCCGGCCACTCCGCCTCCACCGACGCCCGCGCCCGCCGCCGGCTCGCCACATGAACCCCCACGCGCCGCACCCTCCCACCCGCCACCGACATTCCACACTCGCCCTCCGGCGCCGCCTCAGGGGACGAAGACGATGCGTCGCCCGTTCTCGCGACGCGTCCACGCGTCCTCGACGACGGCGAGAGGAACGGCCTCGGCGTCGAGGACGATCCCGCCCTCGGCCACCAGCCCGAGCATCCGGTCGAACGCGGCCGCCGCCGGGGCACCCCGCAGGTAGTCGACGACCAGGTCGTACGGCCCGTGCGCGGCGATGGCCTCGACCACCTCGTCCTTCGTCCGGTCGAGCCGAACCACCGCGTCGGCGCCGCGTCCGGCCGGCGCGTCGAGGACCGCCGGTCGCGTCCGGCCGCGTCCACCCGGGCCCCTTCCCGCTTCGCCACCTGCGCCGCGATCCGTCCGGACGCTCCGGCGGCGCCGAGAACCAGCACCGTCTTTCCCGGGCCCGCTCCGCCCTCCCACACGACCGTCTTCCATGCCGCGCCGCCGGGGTTCAGCAGGGCGGCCGCCGTCACGTCGTCCACACCGTCATGGAGCGGGAACCACATGCCGCGCCGGACGAGTGCCCGCTCCGCCATCCCGCCGTGCGGCGCGACCGGCCCAAAGAAGGCCACCCGCGTGCCGTCCTCCAGCCGTCCCACCCCGTCCGCGCGCGCCGAGGCGCCGCACGACCGCCGCGTCAGGACGGCCGAGCTCACGCCCGAGGGCCGCCGCGTGGTCGCGTCGATCAACCAGGGCCGCAGGCGGCTGGACGGACCGCGACCGCGCCGACCTGGCTCACCCGCCGCTTCTCCGACGGCGTCCAGGCCCTCATCGACGCCCGCGAGACGCCGCCGGACGCCTAGCGGCGGCTCACTGCGAGCCGGACGGGGCGTGGCTCAGGTCGACGACGCAGAAGAGGTTGCCGTCGGGGTCGGCGAGGACGACGAAGTCGGGGTCCGGCGGGTACAGGTCCCAGTCGACGCGGCTCGCGCCGAGCCCGATCAGCCGCTCGACCTCGGCCTCCTGCTCGGCGGTGCTGTCCACGAACAGGTCGAGGTGGAGGCGCGGGCGGGGCTCGGCGGGCGAGTCACTGCGCATCAGCCCGAGGGCCCGGCCCGACCCGTCCGCGTGGGCCAGGGTTCGCCAGGTCGGGCTCTCCCATTCCGGGACGGACACGAGGTCCAGCGCCGCCGTCCAGAACGCCACGGCGCGCGCGAGGTCGGTCACACCGATCACTGGAATGCCCAAGCGCAACATGAACCCGAGTCTAGGGCCCGCCATGGCGCCGCCCTCCGTGTCGGTGTATGCATGGGGGCCAAATGGATATCGAGGATCTGTCGGACGCGGAACGCGCGGTCTGGGACGCGTTCCCGAGTGCGGGCAAGGTCGATCTGACCGGTACGGGGGAGGCGGTCCGCGGCGAGGTCGTCTCGGCGCTGCTGCTGGGCGCGCAACCGGGCGGCGTCGGGCAGGTCCCCGCACTGCGGCTCACGGGCGCGCGGATCACCGGCGTCCTCGACGTGTCGTTCGCCGAGGTCCGTTATGCGGTGCTGATGCGCGACTGCGTCTTCGACGAACCGCCCGCCCTCTACGCGGCCCGGCTGCGGCAGTTCAGCCTGACCGGCTCCCGGCTGCCCGGCCTCTCCGCCTCGGACTCGCAGGTCGACGGCCTGCTGTGGCTGCGCAGCTGCCAGGTGGACGGCCCGCTGCAGCTCGTCGGCACCCGGATCGACGGGACGCTGTCGCTGCGCTCGGCCCGCCTCGCGGACGTCGAGGCGTACGCGCTGACCGTGGCCCGCAACATCGACGCGACCGACGCGGAGATCACCGGCGAGGTCATGCTGAAAGGCGCGCACGTCGACGGGACCTGCGTCCTCGGCGGCGCGCGGCTGTCGAACCCCGGCGGCGTCGCGCTCGACGCCGACGGGATCGAGCTGCCGTCCGGGCTGCACGCGCCCGGCCTCGTCGCCGAGGGCGAGGTGCGGCTGCCGGACGCGCGGATCGGCCGCCGCCTCGTCCTGACCGCCGCCCGGCTGTCCAACCCGGGCGGAACGGCCCTCGACGCCGACCGCGCCCGGATCGACGGCGCCGCCGTCCTGGACGGCGGGTTCCGCGCCGAAGGCAAGGTCAGCCTGCGCTCGGCGGCGATCGGCGGCACGCTTCTGCTCAGCGGCGCCGACCTCGACGCCCCGGGCGGCACCGCGCTGAACGCCCGCCTGGTCGGCATCGGCAGCAGCCTCCGCGCCGCGAACGGGTTCCGGACCCGGGGCCGGGTCTGCCTGGACTCGGCGACCATCCAGGGCACGGCCGACTTCGCCGGCGCGCGCCTCAGCGACCCCGGCGGCCAGGCGCTCAGCCTGTGCCGCGCCGAGGTCACCGGCGGCCTCGCCGGCCGCGGCCTGCACGCCGAGGGCGAGGTCCGCCTGGTCGACACGGTCATCGGGGCGAGCGTCGAGCTGGAGGGCGCGCACCTGTCCAACCCCGGCGGCCGGGCGATGACCGGCTACGGCCTGACCGTCAGCGGCGTCCTGAACTGCTGCGACGGGTTCACCTCCGCCGGGCGCCTGTCGCTCGCCGGCGCCCGCGCCGGCGAGCTGAGCTTCGACGACGCGACGATCAGCGGCTTCGGCGGCCTCGCCCTCGGCCTCCGCCGTGTGCGCGCGGAGATGCTGTGGTTCTCCCGCTGCACCCTCACCGACGGCAGCGTCGACCTGCGGCACGCCCGCATCGACATCCTCCGCGACGACCCCGCCCACTGGCCCGCGCGCCCCCAACTCGACGGGTTCGTCTACCAGGCGATCGACAAGCCGGGGCCGCTCGCCGCCCGCCTCGCCTGGCTGGACGCCGCCGACGGCTACCATCCGCAGCCCTACGAGCAGCTCGCGGCGGTCTTCCAGGGCATGGGCCGCGACGTCGAGGCCCGGACCGTCCGCCTGGCGAAGCAGCGCCGCCGCCGGCGCACCCTCACGCTGCCCGCCCGCGTCTGGGGCGTCGCCCAGGACTGGACCGTCGGCTACGGCTACCGGCCGCTCCGCGCGGGGATCCTCCTCGCCGCGCTCCTCGCGATCGGGACCATGCTCTTCGCCGCCCACCACCCCGTCCCCCTCAAGAAGGACGAGGCGCCGGCCTTCAACGCGTTCCTCTACACCCTCGACCTGCTCCTGCCGATCATCAGCTTCGGCCAGGAACCGGCCTTCAACCCGCGCGGCCCCTACCAGTGGCTGGCCGCCGCGCTGATCGCCTCCGGCTGGATCCTCGCCACCACGATCGCCGCCGGCATAACCCGCGTCCTCTCCCGGCAGTGACGGCGGGGCACTCAGCGCTTGGTCTCGTACCTGGTCAGGAGGACGCCGTCGGGGAACGTCCGGGTCTCCGCGAGGGTCAGGTCCACCCAGTTGTCCAGCGCCGTGAAGAACGGCGTGCCGCCGCCCACCAGGACCGGTGCGGTGAGCAGCACGTACTCGTCGATCAGTCCGGCCCGCATCGCCGCCGCGGCGAGCGTGGCGCCGCCGATGTCCATGGGGGCGCCGTCCTCGGCCTTGAGCCGGGAGATCTCGGTGACGGCGTCGCCGGTGACCAGGCGGGTGTTCCAGTCGACCGTGCTGATCGTGGAGGAGAACACCATCTTCGGCATGTCGCGCCAGCGGCGGGCGTACTCGATCTCCGCCGGTGTGGCGCCGGGCTGCTGGTCGGCGGTCGGCCAGTGGGAGCTCATCGTCTCCCACAACCTGCGCCCGTACAGCGCCAGGCCCGTCGCCCCCACCCGGTCGGACCAGAACTGGAACAGCTCGTCGCTCGGCACGCTCCAGCCGAGGTCGTCGCCGGGCGCGGCGACGTAGCCGTCCAGGGACACGTTCATGGCGAAGGTCAGTTTCCGCATGCCGTCAGCCTCCTGTGAGCCGGTACTCGGCGTACAGACCAGCACGGCCCGGAAAATTCATCGCCCAGACCACGTCTCCCGAGGCGAGTACCAGGCCGACTCCCCCGAATGCCAAAAGGCCCCGGTTCCATGCTCGGAACCGAGGCCTGACCTGTGCTTTCTTCGCGCAGAGAGAAGCTCCCGCGATTGGACTCGAACCAGCGGCCGACGATGTTGATCAATCCCGTTCGGTCCCCCGCCCAACTCACCACGTCCCCACGCGTCCCGGCTCGTTCCCACCGGTTCATTCCAGGTGGCTCCCTACTTGGCTCCCCTCTGCACTGGTAGCCAATCACTCTGCTGACACGCAGGGTAGACGCGCATGCCCATGACTTGATGTTCAAGCGGCCAGGTAGAGGTACTTGATCTTCGGGACGGCCTGCGTTCTACGCGACGCGCTTACTGGAATTACGCTAACCTATACAAGGTATCCACCTTCATCGCCCGATAGGTTATTTAGAGAATGAGTGTTATGTCTTTTGTCACAATCATTGTCACTAAAAATGTAAATGAAATACTAGACAACAAGATAGTCCTGCTTGCCATTGGTGCGGGATTAACTTTGATTGCACAGTTGGCGATTCAAAGATTTGTGGTTCCTAGAGTGGAGCGCAAGAAGAGACGAGAGGATCGCTGGGAACGCGACATTTTGGCACTCGGCGAGCTATTGACTTCCGAGCTTCCCTCATTGGCCAGAGAGGCCAGAGTGAATGTTTCTGTCATGATCTCTACTCGTAAGTATGTTGAATCAAGTTACAAAGATGGCGTCCCCAAGGAATTGGGCGGACGCCTGGAAGAGGTTGAAAAGAAAGCCAATGAGGCCGTCTCTGCCTTCTATGAATTTTCACACATCAGAATAAGGTGGCTAGTCAGCCGAATTGCGAGCATTCAGCCAGAATCTAGAGAAATGAAGAACCTTCAGCGATTGCAGCAGGCATACTGGCTTACCGTCGCTCGGATTTCCATGTTCGACGGACATCGAGATGAATTGGATGAGGATGAGATAGAAAAGCTTTGGAAAGAAGAACAGAACATAACAAATCTTCTTACAAAAGAAGTGGAACGACTGGCTTTTGCCTTGGATGTACCGCGAGCGCCAATCCTCGGCAAATCGAGGCAAGTATACAGGCAAGCCATCGGACCCCTTTCGCGGCAAAAAAAGAACAAGGGCAAGGGTTGACATCCAATAACAAGTGAAACTGAGCTGGACGGTTCCGGACTTGCGTGGGGGCGGGGCCTCGTAGCCTGGTGCGGCGGACGGGCGGCACCTGCCTGCCCGCAATGGCCCGTCGTGAGGCCCCGCGCGGGGTCCCCGCGCAAGTCGGGAACCGGCCAGCGGCGTGGGCGCGGCCAGATCAACCCCGTGACTGGTCCTCGTCTTCGTGCGGCCCCGTGACTACTGCTGGTCTTCGCGCCTGCCGACCGGCGTCGGCCTGGTCCCGTAGCCGGCGCCCAAGCAGAGGCGGAGGGGCCAGGCGCCGAGTCGGCGGCGCGTGCGGCCCGGTTCTCGGGCCGCCTTGAAGACGTACAGAAAGTTTGCACAGAGTCCCAGACGCTGGCTGAGCCGTCCTCCGACTCTGGTCCTGGTGACTAGCGAGCGGCTGCTTGGAGCTGGCGAAGGTGGTCGAGATACTCGACGGCCCTCGGCTCCGTCTCGTACTGCTCCTTGATCGTGGAGCCGAGTTCGCGGGAGACCATCAGCAAGCTTGGTAGCGATTTTCGCTCACCCTGGAGTGCTTGTTCACCGAAGTCCACGGCTCGTTCCACGTCGCCTTCGCGTGCCGCGATCAGTCCAAGAGTTAGCCGGGCTTCCGCGTTACGCATCGGGGACCGCTCGACTCCACCGGCATCGGTTCCTACTCGGATGACATCCTGGGCATAGTTCTCTGCGAGCTTGTTCTCCGCTGCGCTGGCGGGCTGGCCATTGCCGAGCAGCCGGTAGCAGTCCATGGAGTAAAAATCCCACTTGGCCGGATCAACGGCAAAGTGGTGATCCAGGTTGTCCGGGTAGGGCATCCGCTCCAACAGCGCTCGGCCTTGGTCTAGGGCAACTTCGACTTGACGACGGTCGCCGATGCGCGCCCATGCCTTGGCTTTTTGGGCATGGAGCTGGACGGCTGCGCGTGAGTTGGGAGCTATGGCGCTGCCCGTATCTGCAGCTGCGATGACGCCTCGGTAGTCCCCTCGGGTGAGAGCGAACCAGGCGCGCATCTCGTGCGCCCAAGCCATCACTTCGGCATCGCCGGACTCCTCGCCGAGACTCAGTGCGGCCTGTCGGGTCGCCTCCGCTGCGGGTCGGTTGGTCGAGTCGTATTCGACGCATCCGACCAGTGCGGCAAGCCAGCCGGCCAGGGACAAGATTTCTTGATGGTGGGCGAGAGACAGGTGCCGGTCGAGGAGCGTCGTGATTCTGCGTAGCCAAGCGCGCCCTTCGACAAGGAGTTGGTCAGCGGGCATGTGCGGGTACTCGCTGCAAAGTCGGTCAACAGTGATCCGGAGTCCTTCGAGTACGGCCGGATCCACGGACGATGCCCGCAAGCGGGTGACGATCTCCAAGGTGTCCATGCCGGTCCCGGCGACGAGTTCGGCGTCGCTGTCTCGGTTGCCTGCGAGGGGCCAGATGGCTGCGGTGACGGTGCCGAAGGTCTTGGCGATGATGGGCCGGTAGTCGTCATCGGGGCACGACTCGCCGCTCTCCCAAGCGTGCACGCGGCGAAGCATCGACGCCTTGCCCGGCAGCTGGCGCTCTGCATGGGCCCGTAGAGCCTCGATGAACTGCGGCTTGTTCCAGCCGCGAGCCTCTCGTTCAGCAGTGATCCGCTTCGCCCAATCCGGGCGCTCCTCCGTCACGAGGTTCTCCTCCTGCTTCGGTGTCGTCTCCAGTCTGCGCACGTCGCGGGCGATGTCGCGAGGGGTGTCGAGCAATCATCATCCATCATCACCCATCGACAGTCTGTTCGAATCATGCTTCCCGTCCGATCGTGGTGACGCAGCACACAGGGAAGCGCACCGAGAGGCGGTGCGGCCCTTGGATCGGAAGGGGAGCTCATGAAGCTCTACGTGGACACCAGCGCGAAGCAGGTCATGGTGTCGAAGGACCCGGTCGAGAAGACGGACCAGAACGGGCGTCAGCGGACCGAGCGGGACACCGGCCGGCCGATGTGGTCGACGCAGGTGTTCGTCCAGGACGACGACGGCGGCGAGGTCATCACCATCACCACGGCGGGTGAGAAGCCGAGCGTGAAGGTGGGGCAGCTCGTCACCGTGTCCAGGCTGGAGGCCCTGCCGTGGGCGACCAACGGGCGCAACGGCGTGGCGTTCCGCGCGGTGGAGATCAAGACGGCCGGTCCGGTGGCCAAGTCGGCCTGACCGGGGCTCCTGGCTCCAGCATCGCAACCTGCTGCATCTGGTGACTCACGGAGGGGCCGAACCGATGGCTCCGAAGATCGAACCGTCCCCGAAGCGGGACGCCGCCAGCCGACTGAGCTGGCCCAACCCTGCACCGGACGTGATGTCCGGCGACAACCCCACCAGCCGAAATGACGGCGCGAACACCGTCATCGGTGGGACCGATCACCGCCAACGGCGGTGCCAGGAAGGCGACTAGATCACCGAGTGATCGGCGCAGTCGTCTTCGCACACGCGGACGGGGCCGTCAGTGGCGTATGCCCCTGCGGCCCCTCTGCTTTCCCGCGACAGCAAGGGAATCTGTCATGGAGTTCCACTTCATCATCACGCTTCTGTTCCCCGGCCCGCAGGGCGGACTGGGCTACCTGACCCGAGGCGGAACCGTCTCCGCGCGGCCGGGGCAGACCCGGCAGGACCTGTACAACCAGGTCTGGAGCTACCTCCGCGAGACCGTTCGCGACGTCGACATCAGCCACGCGAACACTGTGTTCTTCTCGCTCGAACCGAACGAGCTGCCCTCGGCCGTATAGGCCACGGGCCACACCAAGAAGTGCGGGGCCTAGAGGCAGCCACCTCCGGCCCCGCTATCGATCGCACCCCAACCATCACGAAAGGGCAGATCAACATGTCCAAGTCTACGGGCCTGCCCGCGTTCGGGCGAGGGTCCTTCGGCCGCTCGTCCGGTCGCTCGGGACGTGGCGGAACCGTCACGCTCATCGAGGATCGGGTCACCCGGTCCTACGCACGCACCGCGAAGATCACCTTCTACGTCGTCGCCATCGTGGTCGGCCTGCTGGCCGCCGTGGTCGCCGCGTCCTACATCCACCCCATCCTCGCGCTGCTCGCCGGTGCCGCAATTGGCGTCGGCGTAGCCCTCCCCGTCGCGGGATTCATCGCCGTCTGGCCCGTGCTGCGGGTCCTGTGGTGGTGGACGCCGGAAATCCTCGCCACCGCTCTGGTGGTGTCCGGGTTCGTCGTCCTGTCGACGCACACCAACATGGTCGTGCGGATCCTCATCGTCGCCCTGGTGGCCGGTGTCCCCGCGGGGATCCCGGTGGTGCGACGCAGGCTCATCGCCATCGGCTGGTGCCTGATCTCCCGGCACCGGCTCCGCTCGTGCTTCAACGAGTTCATTATCTCCAACCGGTCGGGAAGCCTCCCGCTGATCCTGTGGGCCAAGCCCACCCCGGTCGGAGAACGCGTGTGGATCTGGCTTCGGCCCGGCCTTTCGCTGGCCGACCTGGAATCGCGCCTCGACAAAATCGCGGTCGCCTGCTGGGCCGCGAACATCACCGTCGAGCGGGCCTCGACCCGCAACGCCGCCTTCGTGCGGGCCGACATCAAGCGCCGCGACGCGCTGATCGGCACGGTGACCTCACCGCTGGTCGACCTGGTCGACCCCGACGCCCCTGTGATGCCTCGCGCCGCTGGCGAGGCCCCGACCGCGCTGGATCTGCCGGACATCCCGGCCCAGCGCACCATCCCCGACACCGACACCGCCCCGCGCACGACGAAGCGCGCGGGACGCAACGAGCGGTCCGACAAGAAGCCGGCCCCCGCTCCCGCACCGGAACCGGCCAAGCCCGGCACCGGTGACGATCTCCTCGACTGGGTCTGAACCCCCGGTCGTCCTTCTTCACCGGCGGTGCCCCGTCTGGGTGCCTTCTCGCTACCGGTGACCGACGCCCCTGGTGACCACACCACCTGACGGGGCGCCCGTCCGTGTCCACTCGCACGGGTCCTGGGCATGAGGTCACCCGTCGCGGGTCGCCTCGTGCCCAGGTCCCTCCCAACTTCCTGGAAGGGACCTCGCCTCATGGCAACCCTGACCGTCCCACGTCCGGCCGCCACGGCGTCCGTGCCCGTGGGACCGATGCTCTCGATGTTCGACCCCGTCTATCTGGGGGTCGACGAGTTCGGCCAGCCCGTCTACGTGGTGCTGGCCTACCGCAACATGCTGATCGCCGGAGAGCCCGGCGGCGGCAAGTCCGGGCTGATCCAGAACATCACCGCCCACGCCTTCCTGGCCGCCGGAACCCGGCCCGTTCTGCTGGACCCCAAGCTCGTCGAGCTGGGCATGTGGGCCGACCTCGCCGAAGAGTTCGTCGGCCCCGACATCGACCACGCCCTGGTCACCCTGCGACGGGTGCAGCAGGTCATGAACAACCGCTACGCCTGGCTACTGGCCAACGGCCGCCGCAAGATCACCGCCGCTGACGGCGTCACCGTCATCCCGGTCATCCTCGACGAGCTGGCGTACTACTCCGCCACCATCGGCACCAAAGAGCAGCAGGCCGAGTTCATCGCCCTCGTACGCGACATCGTCGCCCGGGGCCGCGCCTGCGCCATCCCCGTCATCGCCGCGACCCAGCGCCCCAGCGTGGACATCATCCCCACCTCGCTGCGCGACATCTTCGGATTCCGGGTCGCGTTCCGCTGCACCACCCCCAATTCCAGCGACATCATCCTCGGCCACGGTTGGGCCCACTCGGGCTTCAACGCCGCCGACATCCTCCCCACCAACCAGGGCGTGGCGTACCTGATCGCCGAAGGCGGCGTCCCCGCCCTGTTCAAAGCGGCCTACCTGCGCGACGACCAGATCAACGGCCTGGTCGACCACGCCACCTGGATCCGCACCAACCACACCCGGCCGCCGGCCCCCGCGTCTGCCAACGCGCTGGCCGCCTGACCCCCTCGAAGGGACATCAAATGACGCGACCGCAACCCCCGACCCGAATCCTGGTCACCACCATCACCCCGGAGACCAACGGCTACACCGGCATCTGCCTGGTCTGCTTCGAACCCCACACCGTCGCCATCGGCGACTACCTGGCCCTCGGCGAATGGGCCCGCGAACACACCTGCAACCCCGAACGCGCCGTCGTCGTCGCCGATCTCATCGGCGACCGCATCGCCCGATGCCTGTACTGCGGCTCCACCGACGTCTACGAAACCCGCGTCCTGGTCGACGACCGCCACCAGGACATGGCGCTGCAATGCGGCGCCTGCCACGGAGTGTGGGCCCAATGATCCACAAGCACTACCACCCCAACGGCAAACCCGCCTGGTCCCGCTGGGTCATGGAATGCGACTCCTGCCACTGCACCGCCTACATGATGAGCGCGGAAAACGTCGAGTGGCTCGTGTCGGCCTGGCCCGACATGAACATCTACTGCCCCGACTGCTTCAACGCCTGGGCCGACCAGCTCATCATCAGCGCTCTGCGCTGCCCCGACTGCGGCTGCATCGACCTGCGTCTGTGGCCCTGCGAACCCGACGCACACCCCGACGACCAGCACCCCGGCCTGGTCGACTGCGCCCACTGCGGCGCCATCCTCCTGGTGGTCGAACCGCCCACCTGGTTCTAGATACGGCTCGGGGCCGGATCTCTCGCCAAAGACCTCCGGCCCCCGCCGTCCAGCCCCCTCGCAAGGAGTGGACGACATGCACATTACCCATGCCTACACCCCAACCCCACGTGTTCCGGCCCTCGAAGACGTCGCCGAACACGGCATCGCCCTGCGCTTCATCCCGGCGTCTCTCGCCGCCACCACACTGCGGCAGCTCCAGGCACCAACCCCCAGCGAGGGGGACCGCCTGTGACTCACACCCCGGCGTCGGGTTCGACGCTGGCTCTCGCTCCCGGAACCGCTTCCCCGGCTCCGGGAACGGGGGCGAACACCGAACCCCCAACCTTCTACCTGGGCACCCATCTGCCTGCCTGGTTGAAGAACGCCCCGGTTCCGCTGTTCATCTCTGACCGGCGGCTACGTGACCGTAAGACCTTCCCTCAGGCTGCCACCCGATGGGCGCTGGACTCCGGTGGCTTTCAAGAACTCAAAGACCACGGCTGCTGGACCATCACTCCCGGCCAGTACATCGCCCAAATTCGTCGATACCAAGAACACATCGGGCACCTGGACTGGGCCGCCCCAATGGACTGGATGTGTGAGCCCGCCGTCATCCACGGGGGCACTCTCGGCGGCCAGCACTTCACCGGTACCGGCCTTACCGTCGCCGAACACCAACAACGCACCGTCGATAACTACCTACACCTGCGTGATCTGGCTCCCGACCTGCCGATCATCCCCGTCCTGCAAGGCTGGACCCTGGCGGACTACTTCGCCTGCGTCCAGCTCTACACCGACGCTGGAATCAATCTTGCCGATCTGCCCCGCGTTGGAGTCGGCTCTGTATGTCGCCGTCAATCCACCGGCGAAATCGCTCAGATCATCCAGTCCCTCGCCGATCTCGGCCTCCGCCTGCACGGCTTCGGCGTCAAGACCCGTGGCTTGGAACGCTACGGCCACTTCCTCGCATCAGCCGACTCGATGGCCTGGAGCTATGAAGCCCGCCGCCTGCAACAACCCCTCCCAGGTTGCACCGGCCACAAGAACTGCGCCAACTGCCCCCGTTATGCCTATCAATGGCACCACCGCGTCACCAGCAAACTCACCGCACCCACCCAGCTGCCCATCCCCGCACCTCCGATCCGCACTCATCCGCAGCCATCGCAACCTCGCCGTCGGCAACCGATCCCAGCGATCCGCCGTCCGGCGTTGTTCGCCACCGACAATGCCCTGACCCGCGCCGGAGACGGCTACTTCGACTGGCTCGACCACGTCTGGCCCGCCGCAGGCTGCTCTCACCCCATCCGTTTGTTCGGCACTCTTGACACCGTCGACACCCGCACCGGCGAAATCACCGCTACAACCCCCACCACCGACATGCCGGATGGCGTCATCTACAAAGCGTGCGGAAACCGTCGCGTCACTGTCTGCCCCTCCTGCGCCGACACCTACCGCCGCGACGCCTTCCAACTCATCCGCTCCGGCCTGACCGGCGGCAAAACCGTTCCCACCACCGTTGCCCGGCACCCAGCCGTGTTCGCCACCTTCACCGCGCCGTCCTTCGGGCCCGTCCACACCCGGCACGTCCGCTGCCACACTTGCACCGACAAGACCCGGTGCAGCTGCCGCCCCGAGCCCTGCCACGCTCGCCGCGACCTACCCACCTGCCCCCATGGCCGGCCCCTGGTCTGTTTCGCTCGCCATCAGCCCGGCGACGCCCAACTCGGGCAACCCCTCTGCCCAGACTGCTACGACCACGACCACCACGCCGTCTGGAACAACCACGCGGGCGAACTGTGGCGACGCACCAAACAAGCCATCACCCGCTACCTCAGCCGCCTTGCCCGCGTACGGCACCTGCCCCCGGTCCGGGTCTCGCACGGCAAGGTCGCCGAATTCCAGGCACGCGGCGCCGTCCACTTCCACGCCCTCTTACGCCTGGACGGTGTCGACCCCGACGACCCCGACGCCTTCGTCCCACCACCGGACGGGATCACCGCCGCTGATCTGGACGACGCCGTCCGGTACGCCGCCGCGCACATCACCTGCACCACCGACCCGCACCCCGCCCGGCCCGGTGGCTGGCCCATCGCCTGGGGCGACCAGGTCGACGTTCGTATCATCAGCCTGAGCGGCGAGTCCGTCAGTGACGCCATGGTGGCCGGTTACCTCGCCAAGTACGCCACCAAAGGCACCGAAGTCACCGGACACACCTCCCGCCGCCTCCACGCTGCCAACATCGCGCTCTACGCCAAACCCGACGGCACCCACACCGAACGCCTCGTCCACGCCGCTTGGACCCTCGGCGAACACCCCGGCTTCGAATCCCTGCGCCGCTGGGCACACATGCTCGGCTTCGGCGGCCACTTCCTCACCAAAGCCCGTCGCTACTCGGTCACCTTCGGCGCTCTACGCGCCGCACGCGTCCTGTACCGCCGCACCCAGACCCCAGGACCCGAGCAGCCACCCGAGCGATTCGAACGTCAAGCCGACCTTGACACCGAAACGACCGTGATCCTCGGCCGCCTGTCCTACGTCGGCTCCGGCTGGAAGACCACCGGAGACGCCCTCCTGGCCAACACCGCCGCCGACCAAGCCCGCCGACGACACCAGGCCGGACGCGAGGAACTCGCCCATGAACTGCACCTCAGCAACACCAGCCAGCAGGCCGCATGAGTAGACGCAAGGAGAACACCATGGCAATCAAACCCTCCCCCGACCCGAGCAGCGGGTTCCGGCTTCTTCGCCCGGAAGAGGCCGCCGATCGGCTCGGCATCAGTCGCACGAAGATCTACGCGCTGCTCCGGCGTGGCGAGATCCGCTCGGTCAAGATCGATGGGCTGCGGCGCATCTCAACTACCGCACTGGAGGATTACGTGGCTGACCTTGAGCGACAGGTGGGCGCAGCGTGAGCAGCGAGAACGGGGACTACTCGGTCTACTACGACACCGACAAGGAGCGATGGATCGCCGCCGTCTCTTTGGGCTTCGACGGCGCGGGGAAGCGCATCCGGCGCAAGGCGTCAGTCAAGCTCGGTGCCAAGTGGGCGGACTTGCCGATCGAGGAGCAACGAGAGCAGGCCGCCAAGCTCCTCAAGCCGAAGGTCAGAGAGCTGCTCAAGGAGGCAGAGAAGGGCATCAAGTCCAGCGCCAACTACCGGGTGCGTAACGCGGTGGAGGACTTCTTGGCGCACGGCCTCAAGGGGCGTGCCGAGAAAACGGTGATCCAAGCTCGGTCGCTGGCCAACCATCAGATCATCCCGAAGATCGGGAACTACCGGCTTCGAGACTTGCGGGCCGAGCATGTCGACCTGTGGCTTGACGAGCTGGCCGAAGATCTGGCGACCAAGACGATCCGGCAGGTTCATGGCCTGTTGACCCGGGCGATCCGCATGGCGGAGAAGCGGGACCTGGTGGGACGGAACGTCTCGGCGCTCTGCGAGACCCCGACCGGGCAGGCAGGCCGACCGAGCAAGGCGCTCACCGTGGACCAGGCCGCGGCCGTCATCAAGGCCAGTGCCGGAGAGCCCTTCGGCCCGTACGTGATCGTCTCGCTGCTCACGGGCATGCGCACGGAAGAGGCGCGCGACCTTACGTGGACCAATGTCGATCTGGTCGGCGTTCCGGGCGGAACTCCTCCGGTGCCTCCTTCCGTCGCGGTCTGGCGGTCGGTCCGGGCCGGTGGCGACACCAAGACCAAGAAGTCGCGTCGCACGCTGGCGTTGCCGAAGTTGGCGGTCGAGGCGTTGACCCAGCAGAAGGCCGATCAGGCCCAGGTTCGTCGGCGGGTCGGCAAGGCGTGGCAGGACCATGATCTCGTCTTCTGCAAGGAGGACGGGACGCGGCTCGATCCGATGCGGGTCCTACGGGGCTTCCGGCGAATCACTAAGAAGGCCGGCCTTGGCAAGGCGTGGACGCCGCGTGAGTTGCGGCACTCGTTCGTGTCGATCATGAGTGACTCGGGTGTGGCCATCGAGCGCATCGCGGACCTGGTCGGGCATTCCACACCAAACACCACCCAGACCGTCTACCGGAAGCAGCTGCGCCCGGTCATCACACAGGGGGCAGAGGCGATGGACCTGGTCTTCAGGGATGAGTAGCCCGGTGGCTCCCCAACTGGCTCCCCCGGACGTCAAAAGGCCCCGGTTCCTTGATCGGAACTGGGGCCTGACCTGTGGCGTCTTCGCGCGCAGAGAAGCTCCCGCGATTGGACTCGAATCGGCCACACCGACAGAAACCGCACGTCGCGACCGATACAGGCTCAGGTGACAATGCCCGACCCGTCCACGCGAGTCCAAGCGCGTCCACTCCGCTTGATACTCACTTTGGTACTCGCGCCTGGCCCTCCGGCCGACGGCGGGGCGGTGGGCTGTCAGACACGCCACCGGGCCTAACGCTCAACAGGGCTTCGAATCCAGAGAAGGGCCGCCAGATAGGTGGCCGGCCGGTCGACCCCACCATCGGCCAGTACTGGACTACGAGCCGCCATCGCTAGGCATGGCGGTCGAGACATTGCGATAATACCCCAAGGGCTTACATATAGAACTTTTCCATTTACCGGGAAGGCCTTCCGTCACATGAGCAGATCCCGAATATGCACCGGAGAACTAGAAGGCTGTCGCCCCACGCTAGAGGAGCTTTCTAACCTCTGGAACCTGGCATTAAAAGGCTTTGATAGTCCCGACAAAGAAGTCGAACTCGTTCACTTCATCAAAGATCGGGAACGGGTTAGACAAAAAACGCTGATTGAACTGATTCGAGAAGCAGGCGAACCAGCCCTGCTAGACAACCTCACACTAAAAGCACATCAAGACAGCCCATTGCGCGAGGTGGAGATTAAAATTGGTCCAGGCAGAGCTACCTCCGTGACCGTGGAAGCGGAGGACCACACTTGGTCCATTGGACGACATTCGGAAATCATGGAGAAACTACTACACACACGCAAGTGGTATGCCTTGGGAGATAGAACTCGTCCCGAATGGCCGAAGGGCAAAAAGAGGCGAGGAGTTGGCGAACTGGCAAAGGATTTCCTTCTTTTTGCACTGCAAATGCTTATCAGCATCCCCGCGCTGCTCGCATTACTATTCTTTTTCGCATTATTGATTGCAGTTCCGGCGGCAATCGTTCGCAACATTATCGACCCTCGCCACAACTCAGTTACTGGGTTCGTTGCCACCGCCTTCCCTCTTGAGCTGATTTTCTTCCTAGTGGTTGGAATTTCATGGTACACGGTCATAAAAAACTCACGCTCCGCCGTTGTCGTACGAGCGGAGCCAATTATCACGCCCCTGAGGCTAACCATTATCGCAACGACAACAACAGTGATTGGTACAGTTGTTGCAATCGTCGCCGCCATGCGGAAGTGATGGGCGCATCACTCCTAGTTTCGCTTATCTCTCCAGAGGGGGGATTCCGGACGCGATCACAGCAACCCTGGACCGCGCGTCTGCAGTGCGAGAGACTTGCGGCATGGCCAAGCTGACCATGACATCGAGCCGCTGGGACGAACTCACGGCCCTGCTGGAGGACGAACAGAGACTTCGATCTGAGTACCCCAAGGTGGCCGAGTACCTAGACATGGCGGCAAGCCTGGGGGGAACGGGTGACGATCAAGCAGACGCGCAGTTCGACTTGCGGTTTGTGCACTACATGACCGGCGGCAGCGCGGTGAGCCCTAACCCATACTGGGACATCGTCGAACCGTTCGTGGTCGAGCATGGTGACCGCCGTGTAGTAAACGGCGGTCGCGCAGAAGGCAGCCCGCGTCTCGCCTTTGCACAGATGCTGTTGCAGGCAACCTATGCATATGCGATTCCCTCACCGGAGACGATCGATTGGATAGCGAGATTTTGCGCAGGCTTCCCAATAGTGGAACTTGGAGCTGGGCGAGGTTATTGGGCGGCCCAGTTGGCACGGTCAGTTCTGACTATCGACGCGTATGATTCAGAGCCGCCAGACAAGACTTCGAACGCCTCATTTCCCGAAGTGGCTGGCCAAACAGACGTCTGGTACCCCGTCCAAGATCTGTCCGACTTCGCGGCTCGTACCCGGCCCGCGAATTATGTTCTCTTCCTGTGTTGGCCGCCTGGATGGGGAGACACCATGTCGTCCGAGGCGCTCGCAGCCTTCGAGAACGCCGGCGGCGAGCGACTCGTCTATATCGGCGAGCCAAGAGGTGGCAAGACTGGGAACGATGCGTTCTTCGAGGCCCTGTCTGATCGCTGGACCCTAGATTCCACAGACCCGCACTTTGTTTCATGGTGGACAGACGCGGACTTGGCACAGGGGTGGGTCAGAATCTGAGGCCGCGCATAGCGAAGGGGGGTGCCCATGTATCGACACCCCCCTTCGCTATGCCTTATTCGAGGGACATGCGGAAGACGAAGGCGTCGTACCGGTCGCGGGGATATGAGATGTTTGAAATCATGACGACTCGTTCGTCGGCGGCGATGAATCGTTGATGGACCGTCTTGACGAGATCGCCGGGCGTCGTCCGCAGCCATTCAGCGTGTGCCGTCGGCGGCAGTTGGTCGAAGATCGTCTCTTCTAGGTAGGCGGCGCCCGAGATATCCGCGATGTCCAGCGGATGGTGTGTGTCGGAGATCGAGATCGGGCGTCCGTTTTCGGAGGCCTTCGTGATGACGTGCTTGATCTCCTGCCCTGCCGGGATACCGAGCGCCTCGGCGAGCTCGACCGTGGCTGGGAGCTGCTGGACCTCGCGGTTTACCTGGATCGGTTGATCCGATTCGTTCTGGAAGGACTGCTCGGCGCTCTCCATCTGACGTTCGGGAGACACGCGAACGAGATTCGGGCGGTCGGCGACGAAGACACCTCGCCGACGCACGGACCGCACAAGCCCCTGGCTCTGCAGGAGTTCGACGGCCTTCCGAACCACGATGTCCGACACGCCGTTCTGCTGTGCGATCTCGGCGTAGCTCGGCAGCTGGGTGCCGGGTGGGAGTTCCCCACCGCGGATACGTCGCGCGTACTCGCCCGCGATGCGGACGTAGGCCGGTTCTGCCACTTCTCGATCAACCCCTTCGGTCTTCTGCGGCTCTTGACCAGCGTATACGCAGCATCGTATACCTAGGGCTTGTGCGTATACGAAGCTACGTATACGCTGCGACCAGCAGCCTTCCACACGGGGCCCGTGCCAGCTGGCAGTGCCCCCGAAGACGGTGACCAGGAGGTCCCAAGTGATCCCGCAGAGGTCCAGCAGCATCCCGCAGTGGCTCGCCGGCATCGCGATCGCGGTCTTCGCGGTCAACAACCCGGAGAAGGCCGCGGCACTGATCAACCAGGTGATGCACGCCATCGCCACGTTCGGAAGCTCGCTGGGTTGACCCGCGATGCCCTCCCCGTCCCCCTCGCCCAAGCCGCCCGCGGCGCACAGTCACCACGCACGCCGCCGAGGGCCGCACCCCCAACCGATCACGGTCCCTGACCTGGAGGTTTCCATGTCCGTTCGCCCGGTCTTCCTGCCGCTGGCGGACCTGCTGACCGAACTGGCCACGCACGGCGACTGCCGGCACGATCCGGACCTGCACATGGGCCCGGACGCGTTCGAGGACGAGCCGCCCGCCGACCGGCGCGCCCGCCAGGACGTGGCGCGCGAGGTGTGCGAGTCCTGCCCGGTCTGGGACCTGTGCCTGGACTACGCGATGCGGATCCCGCCCGCCCACGGCGTGTGGGCCGGGCTCCTGCCATACGAGCTGGCCGCGCTGCGACGCGAGGCCCGCGCCCTGTCCGCTTCTGACCTGTCCGCCCCTGACCTGGAAGAGGTCGCCTGAGATGACCGCCGGTGAGATGACCGCCCGGACCTACACCCACCCCGACGTGCTGGGGGCCGGTGTCCGTGACGGGTGGGCCGACCCGGAGACCGACCCGACCCGGATCGACTGGACGGCGCGGCAGGCCGTCGCGGCGATCCCGTTCGCCGTGGTGGACGGGCGGCCGGTGAACCCGTGCGAGAAGACCGCGGTGCGCTATGGCCGCAACGAGCTGGGGCACTGGGGTGAGGCGCTGGCCGCCGACGCGCTGGTGTCGGTGACCGACTACTGGGACGGTCGCCGGTGGATCGTGATGGTGGAGCGCACGGATGGGCACGGCTGGGCGATCCCCGGCGGGCACGTCGAGCCGGGCGAGACCCCGGTGCAGGCCGCTGCCCGCGAGCTGGCCGAGGAGACCGGCCTGACCGTCCCCGCGGCGTGGACGGCGACCCCGGCCCGCTACGTCCCGGACCCGCGCGCCAGCGATGAGGCGTGGATGGTGACCGTGCTGTGCCACGCGTCCCTGGGCGTGCTGGCCCGCCCCGTCTTCCCGCGCGTGGTCGGCGGCGACGACGCCGCCCGCGCCGCCTGGGTGCCGGCCGACTCCTACGCCGAGCTGACCGAGGCGCTGGCGACCTACTTCGACGGCGAGGTGTTCGCCGCCCACGTCGCGATGCTCACCCAGGCCCTGGACGGCTGACGTTGCGTCCGGCCGCTTCCCACCACCCCGCGGGGGAGCGGCTCACGGAACGGCAGAGATCCGCCGGACCCGCACACCACACGGTGTGTGCCCCGGAGCGCCCACAGCGACCAAGCCCGAGCGCCCCGGGGACTTCCCTCCCTCACAGGAAGGCATCTCCACGATGGCCGACAACCCGACCAGCGGCAAGTCCTCGACCTGGCCCAACGGCGAGCCCAAGTCCGTCCGGGACGCCTACGACGCCAAGTCCGGCCAGAAGAAGTGATCGCGGTGAGCACCTGGAACGAGTGCCCGACCTGCGGCACCGGCTACGACACCCCGGCCGAAGCGGCGCTGTGCTGCAAGAGCTGACGGCGCGTCCGGGCGGCTCCGCCGCCGTGCGGGGCCGCCTCACCCGCCGCCAGCTCTTCGATCCGCCTGTTGGAGGAAACCGGAATGGACCCGATCACCTTGGAGCCGAACCCGGCCGGGGGTCACTGCGGTGACTACACCCTCGCCGTGGCCGGCGCGATCGCCGAAGCGGTGCGCGTGCTGAACTACGCGACGCTGCCGCACAACGCCGCGGCGGGCGCGCCCTACCCGTCCACTCTCTACGACATCGCGAGCCGCCTGCGCACCGCGGCGGCCGGGACGGACCAACTGTTCCGCCAGATGGAGGACCGGCTGACCGTCATCGCCGCGACGCGCGAGATCACCGTCTCGCACGGCCCGTTCCCCACCGACCCGGCCGCCGCGGTGGCCAGGGCGGTGGAGGCCCTGCAGTGGTGCAACCGCGCCGCCTCGATGTTCGCGGCCGCGCTCGCCGACGCGCACAACGCGCTGTCCCCCCTCGGCGTCCGCATCCCCGCCGACCCCGACGACGCCCCCGGCACCGCCGACGACTCCGACTCCGGGGAGGGGTGGGCATGAGCGCGCGCGAGTGGATCCGGTTCGCCGCGTGGTGGCTGCTGATCGGCAACTTCCTGGCCGTCGCGCTGACCGAACTGGGGGCCATCCGATGACCGCCCTGCTGTTGGTCCTGGCCGTGCTCGCCGCCCTGGCCGGGCTGGGGTGGCTGTGCCTGTCCCCGGTCCGCCTGGGTGCCGCCGGCGCGGTGCTGGTGGCCGCCCACCCGGCGGCGACGATCGCGGTCACCGCCGCGGTGACCGCCGTGCTGACGGTGGCCGCTGCCCGGATGGCCTACCGGTCGCTGCGCGAGGGCGGCTGGTGCCTGGTCACCGTCCAGCGCGCCGCGTTCGCGGTCAGCCGCGCGGGAGGTGTGACGCCATGAGCCGCCGCCGCAGCTCGGCCCGGTTCTTCGACCCGACCGGCGCCCGGTTCGGCATCCCGACCTGGCCGTGGCGGATGGCGCCGCCGCACCTGCGCACCCGCCGCCAACTCGCCGCCGAGAACCTCCGCCCCGGCGGTCAGGACGTCGCCGGACAAGTGCTGTGGAACTCGCGCCGCGGCGGTGGCGGGGTCCGCGCCGCCTACCTGTACGACGTCCGCCTGGCGCTGCCCAAGCGGCCCCCGACCGAGCGTCAGCGCGCCGCGCTCGGCAAGGCGCTGGCCGCCCGCCGACGCTGCCCCGAGTGCGGACGCGACGCCGGATACGTCCTGCCCCGCCACCTCGGCACCTGCGTGGACTGCGCCGACGCCCCCACCACCGACTTCCCCAGCGACATCCCCACCGACCTGCCGACCGGCACGGAGGTGACCGCAGCATGACCACCCTCGCCCCGCCCCCGATCCCCGCCCAGACCTCGACCACGGACCTCGGCGCACCGGCCACCAACCCGCACGCCGCCCAGGGCCGTCCCACCCAACCGATCACGGGCCCCAACGGCACCCAGCACCCCGACGCCCCGCACCGGCCGGTGGCCGACGTTCACACGTTGCGGCACGGCTACAACCTGGCCGACCTGGACCGGCTCGCCAAGTTCGCCACCCGGCGGGTGTTCGGCGTGACGATCGACCCGCGGGACCGCTTCGAGGTGGCATGGTCGGCGATCGCCGAGCACCTGTACACCGCCGCCGACCGGCCCGACCCGTCCGACCTGATCACCACCGGGCAGAAGGCCATCGCCCGGCACCACCGCACCGAACTGCACCACCACGGCGTCCAGCAGCGCACCTACGCGCCGGCGCCCCGGCACGCCATCTACTGGGACACGGTGATCCGGCCGACCCCCAGCCCCGAGCACACCGCGGTGGACCGGATAGCGCTGTGGCAGATCTGGCCGCATCTGGCGCCCGGCGAGCGCGCCGCCGTCCAGGCCCTGGCCGTACACGGCACCCATCAGGCCGCCGCGGACGCGCTGGGGATCAGCTACCAGGGGTTCGCCGCGCGGCTGTCGTGCGCCCGCCGCCGGTTCCTGGCCCTGTGGCACGAGGGCGAGAGCCCGTCGCGGCTGTGGCGCACCGAACTGCGCGCCAGCAAAGGCACCGCCCGTACCCCGGCCGGTGTCACCCGCGCACGGCTCGCCGCGTTCGCCGAACTGGCCGACGCCGGACTGACCCACCGGCAGATCGCGGCCCGCATGGGACTCAGCCTCCGGACCATCGCCCGCCTCGCCGCCCAGCACCGCGCCGAAAGGGGGCTCTGACATGCCCGCCCCCGCCCCGGCCGGTGCTCGGCCACGCATCGGTGCGGGCAAGCGCTGCCCGTCCTGCACGGCGCCGCTGGACGGCGGCCCGGTCCGGTTCCGCTGCGAGCCGTGCGGCCGGTCGGTGATGGCCGCCGACCTCGACACCGAATACCACCCCCACCCCGTGCCCGGCCCGGTGCCCAACCCGGCCCGCGCCGCCGACGACCACGAAGGGAGGGACCGGCGATGACCCCCACCTACGACCCGCTGCGCGCCTACGAGCGGCAGCACACCGTCAACGGCCACCACGCCACCGCCGACAGCCCCGACGCCGACGCGACCGGCGGACAGGACCGGTACGGGCGGCCGGTGCAGGTGTTCAACCTGCGGTACCTGCCGGGCTTCCTGGCCCGCCGCCGCGCCAACGGCGCCGAGCGCGACCCCCGCGCCGAGCACACCGACCGCGCCGGCGGCTGGCTGCTGGCCGTGGCCAGCGTCCTGCTGCTCATCCTCGCCGCCGCGCAGGGCTATGTGTCCTACCGGGCGCAGTACTCCTTCGTCCACGCGCAGAAGCACGAGCACGCCGCCTCGATGCTGGAGGCGCTCGGGCTGGACGCCGCCGCGGTCATCTTCGCGCTGCTGGCCCTGGCACAGGCCCGGCTCGGCCGCCCGGCGGTCGCCGAACGTGCGCTCAACCTGGCGTGCGTCCTGGGATCGCTGTTCATGAACGCGCTGTCCGCCGACCCCGGCTCGGCCAAGTCGGTGGCCGCGTGGGTGCTGCCCGCCGCGCTGTACGCCGCTGCGTCCGACCGGCTCATTGCCGTGGTCCGACAGCGCGCGCTCGCTGGCCGCGACGGCGCCGAGGACGGCTCCCCGCTGGCCGCCGCTCGCGGGCTGGCGCTGTGGGCGCTGCGGTTCGGCATGGCGCCCTGGAGCACCGTGCGCGAGTTCCGCACCTGGGTCCTGGACGAAGCCCCCGTGGCGCCCGGCCGCCGCGCCCTCTCGCCCCGCCCGGAGTTGCCCGCCCTGCCCGCGCCGCGCGACACCGGACGCGACAGCACGGGCGACGCCGGACGCGACGGCGAGGGCGACGCCACCGGCGACAGCAACAACGACCGAACGGGCGACAGCACCCCCGACGCTGACCCCGACGCCGACCGCGACACCGCGGGCGACGCTGTGCGCGACAGGACGCCGCGACGCGCGCGGCCCCGACGTCGCACCGGCGGCGCGACGACCGCCGACAAGGCCCGCGCACTGCTGGCCGCCGACCCGACCATGAGCGGCGCCGAACTCGGCCGCCGTCTCAAGGTCACCCCGCGCACCGGCCAGCGTCTCTACGCCCAGATCACCGCCGACCCCGCGAAGGGAGATGACGCGCGATGAGCAACCCGACCACCAACCCCACCGGCGCCACGGACGCCGCGGACGCCGAGGTGATCCCGCTTCGCCCGGCGCCGTTCGGTTCGCCGGACGACGACATCACCGCCCACCCGACCGCCACTCCGAGCACCGACCCGGCCGACGCGCCCGTACTCACCGGCGGCGAGGGGGCCGACGTTGACACCTCGTTCGAGGTGCAGTTCGACCCCGAGCCGGACGCCGAGCCCGAGCCGGTGGACGACGGGATCGGGTACCTGCTGGACGACCCCGAGGGCGACGCCTACCCGGTCATCCCGGAGAACCTGCGCAGCCTCGGCGGAGTCGGCGAGGCGATCGGCCGGCACGCCCGCCGCCTGGCTCACCGCGCCGCGTTCCACGGCGTCCGCGCGCCCCGCTACGCCCTGCTCGCCGCGGTATGGGGGACGGTCGGGCTGTGCCGTCTGATCAACCGCCAGCTCAAATGGTGGTGGGTCTCCGAACAGGACTACCTGCGGTCGCTTGCCATCGCCCAGGGCGACCGGCGCGACTGGCTGACCCTGCACCGCGAGGTCAAGGAGACCCGGCGCGTCCGCGGGATCATCCTCGCCGGGCAGGCCGCTGGCGTGCTCCTCGGCGTGCTTCTGCTGGTCAAGCTGGCGCCGTGGTGGGGCTGGGTCGCGGTCGCCGCCGTGGTCGTGCCCTGGCTGGCGCACTTCGGCCGGCCGGAGGATCACCCGATCATCGTTCCGGCGATGACGGTGCCGCGGTTCCGGCTGCTGAACCACGACGTGGTGCTGCGCGGCTACTACTCCGCCGGGCTCGGCCACCCCGACAAGCCCGGCCAGCAGGTCACCTTCGAGACCACCATGTCCCGCACGAAGGAAGGGCAGGGGTCGCAGGTCAAGGTCGTGCTGCCGCACGGCACCGGGTTCGACGCCGTGGTCAAGGCCAAAGACGACCTGGCCTCTGGCCTGGACGTCGCGCCCTCGCAGGTGTACCTCACCCACGACCCGACCAGCCACCGCCGCCACACCCTGACCGTGATGGACCGCGACCCCCTGGCCGTCCCGGCGGGCAAGACGCCGCTGCTGGACTGCAAGCCCCGCAACATCTGGAAGCCGGCGCCGTTCGGGCTG
>NZ_WBMR01000429.1 GCF_008923365.1 Actinomadura montaniterrae | reverse complement strand
CCGCCGCCCCCGCCGCCCCTGCCGCACCCGCCGCGCCCGCCCCGGACGCCGGCGGGAGCGCGCCCGCCATCGCCAGCGCCCGGTGCCGGGGTCTTCGCCGGGCGGAGTCGATCTCCGCGACCACGGTGGGGCCCAGCAGCGCCCGCGGGACCGAGTCGGTCAGCAGCGTCGGCGAGCCGCGGCCGTCGTAGGCGGCGAGGGCCGCCCGGACCGCCTCCTTGCCGAGCCACACCGCCGAACCCTCGTCCCCCACCAGCCAGCCGTAGCCGTCGGCGCGCTGCACGATCGCGCCGTCGCTGATGACCGCGGCGCCGGCGCCCGTGCCGGAGAACACCACGATGCCCTTGGGCTCGCTGGTCCCGGCGGCGAACGCCACGGCGATGTCGGTCACCACGGCGGGCGAGCCGCGCAGGCCGACGGCCTGCCAGGCCCGGCGCGCCGCGGTCACGGCGGCGGGGCGGCCGGCCGAGCCGGCTCCGGCGATCCCGAACACGCCGGTGAGGATGTGGGTACGGTCGAGGTCTCCGAGGGCCTCCCGCAGGGCGGTGGTGAGCGCCCCTGCGGTGTCGCCCCCGGAGTTGGGGTTGGCCCCGGGGCCGGTGCCGGAACCGGCCAGGGCGCCCCCGAGCGTCAGCACGACACAGCGGGTCTTCGTGCCACCCGCGTCTATGCCGACCACGTAAGGACCGGCCAAATGGGTCAACACAGGCCGACCGTAGCCTTTTCTACCGTTGACGTGACATCCTGGCAGTAAGAAACTTTCTTCCATGAGGAAACCCATCGGCCCCGAGCCGGGGAGCACGGGGGAGCCCGGAGCGGCACGGGACGAGCCGGCGCGCAAGGACGCGACGCCGCTCAGCACCGTGGTGCGGGTGCGCTCGCTGCTGCCCTCGCTGCCCCCCGCCGAGCGACGAGTCGCTCAACGCGTCATCGACGACCCCGAAGGGGTCGCCAACTCCACCATCACCGAACTCGCCCAGACCTGTGGCACCTCCGAGACCACCGTCATCAGGTTCTGCCGCGCGATCGGGTTCCATGGTTATCCAGAGCTCCGACTGACCCTCGCCACCGAGGCGGGACGGGCCCAGAGCGCCAGCGGCGGACGGGTCATCGGCAGCGACATCAGCCCCGACGACTCGCTCGAACAGATCGTGGAGAAGGTGACCTTCGCCGATGCCCGCGCCGTCGAGGAGACCGCCGCCCAGCTCGACATCAAGATGCTCGAACAGGTCGTCGACGCCGTCGTCGCCGCCGACCGCGTCGACGTCTACGGGGTCGGCGCCAGCGCCTTCGTCGCCATGGACTTCCAGCAGAAACTGCACCGCATCGGACGGTTCTGCTCGGCCTGGGCCGACGCGCACATCATGCTCACCAGCGCCGCCGTCCTCGGCCCCACCAGCGTGGCCATCGGCATCTCGCACACCGGCGCGACCGTCGAGACCATCGACGCCCTGGAGGTCGCCAAGAGCAACGGCGCCACGACCGTGGCACTGACCAACTTCCCCAAATCCCCCATAGCGGAGGTGGCCGACCTGATCCTCACGACCGCGGCGCGGGAGACGACCTTCCGCTCCGGCGCCACCGCCAGCCGGCTGGCGCAGCTCACGGTGGTCGACTGCGTCTTCGTCGGAGTGGCGCAGCGCACCTACGGGTCTACCCGCAAGGCCCTGGAAGCCACGTTCGAGGCGGTCCGCGGCCGGACCGTGCGACCCGACCGGAGGCGTCGGTGATCGATTGCGAGCTCCCCACCGAGGGCCGGAACCCCCGCACCCTCGACGTCGACACGCTGCCGACCCTGGAGGTGCTGCACCTGATCAACACGGAGGACGCCACCGTCCCGATGGTGGTGGCGAGCGTCCTGCCCGAGGTCGCCCGGCTGGTCGACCTCGCCGTCGACTCGCTGCGCGCGGGCGGCCGCGTACACTACTTCGGCGCCGGCACGTCCGGCCGGCTCGCGGTCATCGACGCCGCCGAGCTGCCCCCGACGTTCGGCATCTGGGGACGCGTCGTCGCGCACCACGCCGGCGGCCCCGGCGCGCTGTCCCAGGCGATCTCCGACGTCGAGGACGACATGGAGCTCGGCATGCGGGACGCCCGCGAGGTGTGCCCCGGCGACATCGCCATCGGCATCGCCGCCAGCGGCCGCACCCCCTACGTGATCGGCGCGCTGCGCGCCGCCACCGCGGGCGGCGCGCGCACGGCGCTGATCAGCTGCAACCCGCACACCCCCTACGGGGAGGAAGTGGAGGTGCACATCGGCCTCGCCACCGGACCCGAGGTCATCAGCGGATCCACCCGGATGAAGGCGGGCACCGCGACCAAGCTCGTGCTCAACTCCTTCTCCACCACCCTGATGATCAGGATGGGCCGCACCTACTCCAACCTGATGGTCAGCGTGAACGCGCTGAACTCCAAGCTGCGCGCCCGGCTGGTCCGCATCCTCACCGAGGCCACCGGCATGGACGCGCGGACCTGCGAGAACGCGCTCACCGAAGCGGGCGGCAACACCCGCGTCGCGCTGGTCTCGCTGCTCGGCGAGGTCCCCGCCGCGCGCGCCACGGTGGTCCTGGAGGAGACCGACGGCGGCGTCCGGGAGGCCCTGCAACGCCTCAGATCCGCATAGAAGTGTCTAATGCAACCCCGGCCCAAGGGCCTCGCCTAGCGGCTCGGCCCTTGACCGTGCTCGCGCGACCTCGCTTCGCGAGCTTCCCGATGGGGTTCGCCTCCGGCTTCACCCCACCGGTCGGATAACGCGCTCGCGCGACGGCTGAGGCGGGTTCCGCCCGTTTCCGAGCCCGGCGGCGGCCCCCCCCG
>NZ_WBMR01000428.1 GCF_008923365.1 Actinomadura montaniterrae | reverse complement strand
CCCGCAGGACGCCCATCCGGGACGCCCGGCGGGCGGCAGGCGGCGGGCGTCAGGCGCCGGGGGTGAGGTGGCGGCGGGACCGGCGGGCGCCCGCCAGCAGCATCGCCGCGCGGACCAGCCAGATCACCAGCGCGACGTGCAGGACGGCCAGCGCCGCCGTCCCCACGCCCACCGTGAACGCGACCGCGAAGAACACGGCGACCATCAGCGGGAACGCGGGGAAGCGCGGGCCGCGCCGGTGCGCCATGGGCCCGTGATGCCGGTGCCGCCGGCGCATCGGGCGTCCCGGGCCGCCGAACATGAGCGCGGGGCCGAGGTCCCAGGGGACCTCGCCGAAGGCCGCCGCGGGCCGCTCCGGTTCGGGCAGGCCGTTCGGGGCGGGCAGGTCGCGGACGAGGACGCGCAGGTCGCCGCGCGTCTTGGCGGACAGCACGGCGTCCAGCCGCTCGTCGAGTTCACCGCGGTCGAGCCGCCCCGCCGCGAAGTGGTCGTGCAGGGCGACCATCACGGCGTCCCGCTCGGCGTCGCCGATGCGGATGTCGTCCGGGCGAGTCACTGGTCTACTCCTCGTCGTCGTCGGAGGCCGTCGGGCCCGCGTCGCCGGCGGGACCGTCGGCGGGCGCGTCGTCGGCCAGGATCCGGTACAGACTCCGGCGGGCCTCCGACAGGACGTCCCTGGCCTGGGCGACCTGCTCGGGGCTGCCGGAGTGGACGATCTGCATGACCGCGGCCCCCGTCTGCGCGGCCTGCTTGAACAGGTCGGGGACGCCCTCGCCGAACTCGGGCGTCATCTCCGCCCACGGCTCGGCGAGCCGCTCGGCGTTCTCCTCGACGTGCGCGCGGCCCTCGTCGGTGAGGTGGAAGGTGCGGCGGCCGCCGCCCTCCTCGCCCGCGATGAGGCCCTCGTCGGCGAGCTGCTGCAGCGCCGGGTAGACCGCGCCGGGGCTGGGCTTCCAGGCGCCGCCGCTGCGCTCGTTGATCTCCTGGATGATCTGGTAGCCGTTGCGGGGCTCCTCGGCCAGCAGGACGAGGATCGCCGCGCGGACGTTGCCCTTGCGCGCCTTCGGCCCCCGCCCCCAGGGGCCGCGCCCGCGCGCCCACGGCGGCCGGCCGGGCCCGAATCCGCCGCCCGGCGGCCCCCAGGGGCCGGGCCCGCCGCCGAACATCGGGCCGAAGCCGGGGAACTCGCCGCGGGCTCCCGGGCCGTGGTGCCCCGGTCCGTGGTGCCGGGACGCCGCGTGCGCGGCCTTCGCCCCGAGCGCCGCCGCCGCGAACGCCCAGCGCCAGTCGGGTCCGCCGTGCGCGTGTGCCGCTCCCATGTTCTCCACCTTCCTTCTGAGATCTTTCTTTGATCCCTCGCGATAGGACAACGATATATCGAAGACGGCTCGCTGTGCCAGATGGTTCCCGGAACCGCGCGGCGGATCCCCGGCCGGCTCGCGGCGGCCGTCCGGGACATGATCATCTATTCCGGTCATGGCCGTCTGACCGGCGGAAACGCTGGGTAAACAGCCGGGCGGGGGGACGATGGGGACTCAGGAAGCGGCGACCGCGCGGGACGCGGTCCTCACCCGGGACGGCACCGGAACGCGGGGGCGGGCGAGCGGCGAGGTGCTGCTCGGGCTGGCGCTGTTCGGGCTGTACTCCCTGGTGGCGATGCTGCCGGAGCAGGTCAGGGAGCACGCGGCCCGCCGGCGCGGGGAGGCGGTGCTCGCGCTGGAGCGGGCCCTGCACCTCGACGTGGAGCCGGCCCTCAACGGCTGGCTCGCCGGGCACCCCGTCTGGCGCGCCCTCGCGGACTACGAGTACGCGACCGCCTACCTCGCGGCCACGCTCGCGGTGCTGGTCTGGCTGTACGCGCGGCACCCCGACCGGTACCGGACGGCGCGCAACGCGTTCGTCCTGCTGAACGTCGCCGCGATCGCCTGCTTCGCGCTGTTCCCGGTGATGCCGCCGCGGTTCATGGGCGACCTCGGCTTCGTCGACACCGTCCGGCTCGGCCGGACGTGGGGGTCGTGGGGCTCGCCGGTGATCGAGCACGCGGACCGGTTCGCGGCCGTCCCGTCCCTGCACATGGCCTGGGCGTTATGGGCCGGCGTGGAGCTCGCCCGGGCGGGCGCGCCGCGGCCGGCGCGGATCCTGAACGGCGCGCACATCGCCGTCACCGCGTACGTCATCGTCGCGACGGCCAACCACTACGTGCTGGACGCGGTCGCGGCGGTGCCGCTGGTCGCGCTGTCGGTGGTCACCGCCGAGCGGCTGGCCGCGCGCCCGCCGGCCGCCGAGCGCGTCCCGGCGCAGGACGCGTTCTTCCTCGCGGTGGAGAGCGCCGCCGCGCCGCAGCACGCGGGCGGCGTCATCATGCTCGACACGTCCCGCCGCGCGCTCGGCCGGCTCGACCTGGTCCGGCTGATCGGCGACCGGCTCGACCGGCTGCCGCGGTTCCGGCAGCGGCTGGAGGGCGGCGGCCGGTGGCGGCGGCCGGTCTGGCGCGACCATCCCGCCATCGACTGGTCCTGGCACGTCACCGAGCGCGACGTCGACGGGATGGACGGCCTGCGCGCGATGATCGCCGAGATCCAGGCCGAGCCGCTGCCCCGCGACCGGCCGCTGTGGCGGATGATCCTGGTCGGCGGGGCCGCGCCCGGCCGCACCACGCTGGTGTTCCTGATGCACCACGTCGTCGCGGACGGCGTCGGCGTCGTCGCGCAGGCCATCTCGCTGATGGAGCCCGCCGCGCCGGGCCCGTCCGGCGGCGGGGAGCCGGCGATGCCGCCGCGCCGCCGGGTCCGCGAGGCGCTCGCGGGCGCCGTCGGCCTCG
>NZ_WBMR01000427.1 GCF_008923365.1 Actinomadura montaniterrae | reverse complement strand
CCGTCCGCCCCGGCAGCGAGGAATACCGCGACTCGGAGAAATACCAGTACCGCCCCCGCGACTGGGAAGCCGCCGACCGCGACAACACCACCATCGCCCCCCTCATCACCCAACTCAACACGCTCCGGAAACTGCATCCGGCCTTGCAGCGGCTGCGCAATCTGCGCTTCCACCACGTCGACCAGCCCGAGTTGCTCGCCTTCTCCAAGCGGCACGGCGACGACGTGGTGCTGGCGATCGTCAACCTCAACCCGCACCAGCCGCGCGAAGCGACCGTCCACCTCGACCTCACCGCGCTCGGCCTCCCGAACGATCCCGAGCGGCCGTTCACCGTCATCGACCAGCTCGACGACGCCACCTACACATGGCGGCAGGCGAACTACGTCCGGCTCGACCCGCACGCGCGTCCCGCGCACGTCTTCACGATCCAGCGGGACGAAGAGCGTCCGGCACCGAACGAAGAGCGCCCGGCCGCCGAGGACGGCACCGTGGACGGCGCCGAGCCCGCCGCGCCGTCCCGCGAACGGACGGGCCGGACGGGCACGGGCCGTCCCGTCCGCGACTCCCTGCGCGCCGCGCGCGATCGGCTGCGGCCGGGCGGGGCCTGAGCGAAAGGGACGGGACGGCCCGCTCGCATCGGCTCCGCGGTGGCGGACCCCGATGCCGGGGCGGCGGGAAGGCGGCCGGTCAGGCCGGTTCCGCGCCGAGCCGGCCGTCGACGGGACGGCAGGCGGTGAACACCGAGCCGAGCCCCTCGCGGTCGATGATCTCGCGGAGCCGGACGGGCAGGCCGGGCAGCGACAGGCAGCCGCCCTCCGCGGCGACCCGCCAGCGGATGCCGAGCAGCACCGGCAGCGGGTCGCAGCGCACCCCGAGCCGGTCGCCCATCCGCACCATCAGGTGCCGCAGGTCGCCCTCGACCAGCGAGGTCAGCGTCTCGCCGAGGCGGCGGACGGTGACGGGGTCGAGCACCCCGGACAGCTCCACCACGGTGTGGTCGCCGTCGCCCGCCTCGGCCGTGGTGATCAGCAGCTCGGGCGGGGCGGCGGACGGCGTCGGCGCGAGGCCGGGGTCGGCGGGGTGCAGGGCCCGGATGGCGTCCAGCACGTGGCCGGTGTCGACGGTCGCGGTCCCGCCGGGCGCCACCGGCGCGGCGGTCGCCTCCGCGACGTCCTCGAACACCGGGACGAGGCTGGACAGGCCGGTGAGGTGCAGCGCGCGCCGCACCGGCGCGGCCGTCGCGGGCACCACGGCCCGCAGCGGGCAGCCGAGCAGCTGCGCGCGGGTCTCGGTGCGGGCGAGGAGCACCAGCCCGGACGCGTCCAGCAGGACCGAGTCGCCGAAGTCGACGACGACCCCCTTGCGGGGCCGGGCGGCGTGACGGGCGGCGGGACGGTCGGGGGCGAGCTCGCCGGCGGCCAGTGCCAGCGCCCGGCACACGCCCTCCCGGATCCCGGCGTAGTTGCGCCAGCTGACCTGCGCGGGCAGCCGCAGCACGATGAACCCTCGCCGGGTGTCCGTCCGCAGGCCCGGCACGGTGGTGTCCTTCATCTGTCACATCCCGATCGGGGTACGCGCGGCGGCGCGGGCCGGAGCGGGCCCGCCGGTGGTCGGCCGTACGGGGGCGGGCGTGGCGGCGGCCCGGCCCGGCGGCACCGGGGCGCGCTCCCCGTCCGGATACGGCGGCCGCGCGCCGCGGACGACGCCCGTGAGCCGGGACGCCGCGAGGCGCTCGATGGTCCGGGCGTCCGGCCGCATCCCGAGATGGGTGCAGCAGCACCACAGGTCGTCCACGCAACGGCGCACGTTCTCGGCCGGAATGTCGGCGAAGCGAACGCGCAGCCGCGCCACGAGGTCATCGCGCGTCGGTACGACCGATGGCGACATCTCCCAGCGCTCCACTGTCCCTCCGATCGCTTTGGACGAGACGAGGACATCGCCCGTCCGGGCTGGTCGTCAGCTGCCCGCGCGGCAGGTTCCGAGCTTGGAAGGGACCTACCCGGGGCCTGTCGCGGAAACGGCGCCGACCCTAAAGATCCGGGCATGACACGCCTGCCGCGCGGCAAGTCCTCCGCCCGTTCGGGAGCACGTCCGCCGGGCACCGGAGCGGCGCCTTGATTACAGAGAGTACTGAGATTTTTACGGATGGTTGCCTGTCGCGCACGCACCCGCGACGGACGGCGGGAATTGCAGATCTAGATGTCGCCGACACTCCGGGATGGCCCATGCACGCCCAGCCGAAGTACTTCACCTGCAGCACGTCCGGCCAGGTCGCCGACCCGGAGGCCGATCCCGCGGTCCTGCGGGGCGCGCTCGGGGCGGAGCGGGCCGCACCGGCGGCGGGGGCCGTCCCGGACCCGTTCGCCGAGGACGCCCCGCACACGCCGCACTGGTTCAAGACGGCGGTGTTCTATGAGGTGTCCGTGCGCGGGTTCTGCGATTCCAACAATGACGGTTACGGCGATCTACGCGGCCTGATCTCCAAACTCGACCACCTCGAATGGCTGGGTGTCGACTGCCTGTGGCTGCTGCCGATCTACCAGTCACCGCTGAAGGACGGCGGCTACGACATCGCGAACTACACCGAGATCCTCCCGGACTTCGGCGAGCTCGGCGATTTCGTCGAGCTGATCGAGGAGGCGCACGCCCGCGGGATCAGGGTCATCGCCGATCTCGTCATGAACCACACCTCGGACAAGCACCCGTGGTTCCAGGCGTCGCGGACGGATCCGGACGGGCCGTTCGGCGACTTCTACATGTGGAACGACACCGACGACAAATACCCCGACGCCCGCATCATCTTCGTCGACACCGAATCCTCCAACTGGACCT
>NZ_WBMR01000426.1 GCF_008923365.1 Actinomadura montaniterrae | reverse complement strand
GCCGCGACCAGGGTGCGGGGCCGGCGGGCGGGCGCGTCGGCGCGGGCGCCGAGCGGCGGGACGGCCTCGCCGCGGTCGCGGGCCTCCAGGTGCTGCCGGATCGCGCGCAGCGGCATGTAGTGGTCGCGCTGCGCGGTGAGCACGAACCGGAGCCGTTCGACGTCGGCCGGGCCGAACTTGCGGTACCCGGCGGGGGTGCGCTCCGGCTCCACCAGCCCCTCCGACTCCAGGAACCGGATCTTGGAGATGGTGATGTCGGGGAACTCGCTCCTGAGCAGCCCGAGGACGTCCCCGATGGTCATCGGGGACCGGGCCGGCTGCGCGTTCAAGGGCCCTCCCATCGTCGCCGAGACCCCGTGCTCCCCCGCCGCTCCGGTCCTCGTCAGGCGTGCGCCGGGTTGGTCAGGAAGACCAGCCGGAACTTGCCGATCTGGACCTCGTCGCCGCCGGACAGGCCGGCCTGGTCGATCCGCTGCCGGTTGACGTAGGTGCCGTTCAGGCTGCCGACGTCGCGGACGGAGAAGGTGCCGCCGTGCCGGGCGAACTCGGCGTGCCGGCGGGAGACGGTGACGTCGTCCAGGAAGATGTCGCTCTCCGGGTGCCGGCCCGCGGACGTGCGGTCCTTGTCGAGCAGGAAGCGGCTTCCGGCGTTCGGGCCGCGCTTGACGACCAGCAGCGCGGTCCCGGGCGGGAGCGCTTCCATGGCGGTCTGGTCCGGGCCGGGCTGCTCCTCGGCCTCCTGGCCGGTGTCCAGCGCCTCGAACCCGCCGATCGAGATCGTGGAGGTCGACTCGCCGGGCGACTCCCGGTAGATCGGCGGCTGGGCGCCCCGCGTCAGCGGGGTGCCGCAGTTCGAGCAGAAGCGGGCATCATCCGGGTTGGCGTGACCGCACTGCGTGCAGTAGACGCTCGGCATAGATCGGCTCGGCCTCCTACCATCGGCGCGCCGCCCGCGGACGCCCCGCTGGTGCGGGGGCCGCCTGCGCCACGCGCATCCTTCACCCAACCCACGCCGGGGACCCGCCCCCGACCACGGTCCTGCTCACCGCCCGCGCACGCGACGGTCGCCGCAACTTACGCGGGTATTGCCCGAGGGGTCAACCGGAACGGTGAACCGACCGCACCACGGTACCTTCGCCGATGATCGCCGGTCTACGCCGCCGCGCGGGCGGCGCCGATCGCGACGTCCCGGACGGCCGTTCACCGCTCCCCCCGTTCCCTCTACGGAGACCGTATCGCGCTCACGGTCACTTTCGCGCGCGGGGTGATCGAGACGGTGGCGCCGGCGGCCTGCAGCGTCCGCACGACGCCGCCCGGGATGTTGAGCGCGGTGGTCATGGTGTGCGGGTCCCCGATGGCGAGGAACGTGTACGGGGCGCGCAGCGTCCGGCCGTCCGCCTGGACGCCGTCGCGGGCGTCGAGGAAGTAGGTGCCGACCCCCGCGCGGACCTCGTTGACCTGGACGACCTCGGCGCCGGCGTCGCGGAGCTCTTCGAGCGCGTCGAGGAGGCCGCCGGCGTGGACGCCGCCGCGCGGGTCCTGCACGACCATCCGGATGCCGGGCCCTTCGGCGGGGAGCGTGCCCGCGAGGATGCCGTAGGTGGTGGCGCGCTTGCGGGCCTCCTCGAGGGCGGCGCCGCCCTGGGCGTCGCGCTGCAGCTCGGCCTTGGTCCGCTCGAGGTCGCGGATGTCGCCGCGGAGCCGTTCGGACCGCTGGCCCAGATCGGCCAGGATCCCGACGAGCTCGTCCTGCCGGGCGGTGGCGAACGTGGTGTCGCGCTTGGTGGAGCGGACCTGCACGGCGACCGCGAAGCCGACGAGCACGCACAGCAGGCCGCCGATGAGCTGCCCCCAGCTCGCTCTGGGCCGCAGCAGCGCCATCACCCCGGTGAGGGGCGCGGGCGGCACTGCCGCCGGCCCCGCGGGCCGCTCGGCCTCCTCGCGGGGCTCGTCGTCGTCGCGTACGCCGTCGAGGGTCATGCGCCGAACAGCTTCCGTCGGATGCCCGCCGCGTTGGAGAAGATCCGGATGCCGAGGACGACCACGACGCCGGTGGACAGCTGGGAGCCGACGCCCAGCTCGTCGCCGAGGAAGACGATCAGCGCCGCGATGACGGTGTTGCTGAGGAAGGACACGACGAACACCTTCTCGTCGAAGATCCCCTCGAGCCGGGCCCGGACGCCGCCGAACATGGCGTCGAGGGCCGCGACGATGGCGATGGGCAGGTAGGGCTGGAGCCACAGCGGGACGTCGGGGTGCAGCGCGAGGCCGAGCCCCACGCCGATCACCAGCCCGATCAGCGCGATCATGCCTCCGCCCTTCCGTTCCGTGCCCGCCGCCTCGGCCCTCGTGCGCTCGGTCATCGCGTCACCCTCCGGCTCCGGGGGCCGGCGCGGCGTACCGGAGCCGGAGCGCTCCGGCGCCGGGCAGCCGCGCGCCGGACGTGCGGCGCGTCGCGTACCGGATGCGGTACCGCTCCTCGAGGGCGCGCATCCTGCGGTCGGCGTCGGAGCCGGTGAACGCGTCGCGCATCCGGTCCGGGTCGCCGAGCGCCGTGACCTCGTACGGCCCGGTCAGCGGGTGGTAGTCGACCAGGATCGCCTCCCCCGCGGTGCGGATCGCCGTGACCGGCGTGAGCCGCCGCCCGTTGATCCCGATGGCGGTGGCGCCGGCCGCCCAGAGCCCGTTGACCAGCACCTGGAGGTCCTGATCATAGACCCGGCCGTCGGAGTCGCCGCCGGAGTCGCCGCCGCCGCCGGGCGCGTCGCCGACGGTGACGACGAGGCCCGGGCCGGAGGCGGGCTCGGCGGCGGCGGCGGCGCCCTGCGCGGCGAG
>NZ_WBMR01000425.1 GCF_008923365.1 Actinomadura montaniterrae | reverse complement strand
CGCGCGTGCAGCGGCGGCAGCGCGTCCTCGGTGGCGAGCCCGGCGCGCCGCAGGTGCCAACCGACCGTGAACACCGCCGCGATGCCCGCCGCCCACACCGCCACGGCGATCCATCCCGGCCGGTTCCCTCGCCCGGCGCCCGGGGCCGTCGCGTTCGGGGCCCGGGTGTCGGTGGCGGTCATTTGCCCCGCTCCCTCTTCGGCGGCGGGACGGCGCGGTGCGCGCCGCCGCCCGCGGCGTCCCGGCGGCGGCGCCGGGTGATCATCTGCGCCGCCAGCACCGCGACCGCCACCGCGCCGATCACGCCGACGACGATCGCGAGGTTGCGGCCGTAGGGCAGCGGCAGCTGCGACGGGACGTCCGGGCGGCGCCCGTAGCCCAGCACGAGCGGGATCGCGACCGCCGTCACGCACGCCGCGACGAGCAGCGCGCCGCGCAGCACCCGCCGGTAGGCGACCGGGATCCAGCCCGTCACCGCGCCCGCGACCAGCACCGCCGGGACCAGCACCCCGTCGTGCAGGACCGCGGCGCCCGCGAACCACGCCGCCCAGCGCCCGACGGGGACGTCCGCGACGATCCCGCTCAGCCCGTAGCCGATCAGCGCCAGGCCCCCCGCGTACGCCGCCGCGTGCGTGAGCGTGCGCGCGTTCACCGGACCACCAGCCGCTCGACCCACTTGGTCTGCATGACGCCGGGGCGGTTCGGCGCGATGAGCCGGCACGGGTACCCGTGGTCGAGGTCGAGCGGCTCGCCGTTCACCCGCAGCGCCAGCAGCGTGAGGGGGTCGTGCCAGTGCGGCGGCCGGACCTCCGAGGTGCGGTAGAGGCCGTAGCGCTCCAGCGACTCGACGCGGACGTCGGCGTCGTCGTCGACGCCCGCCATGCGCAGCACGTCCCGCAGCCGCACGCCCTGCCAGGTCGCCTCGGCGCTCCAGCCCTCCACGCACGCGATCGGCAGCCGCGCCGTCCGCATCGGCATCGCCTGCAGCTGCGCCAGCGACAGGGTCAGCTCGCGCCGGACGCGTCCGGTGACGGTGAGCCGCCAGCCCGGGTCGCGGGCGAGCGCGGTGACGCCCGACCCGGCGGCGGACTTGTTGACCGGCAGGCCCTGCGGCCCGATCCCGGGACGGCGCGGCGCGAGCACCGCCAGCCGCGCCAGCGGCGACACCGTCTCCCCCACGGTGGTCGCGACGACGACGCCGCTCGCGCCGAACACCGTCAGCAGGAACGTGCGGCGGCGCAGCCCGTCGGCCGGCCGCGTCATCACGGTGCGGCGCGTCTTGGCCCACTCGTTGGCGACGTGGATCAGCAGCGCGCCGATGATGATGTAGGCGGTCCAGTAGTGCGCGGTGGTGAAGAAGAACCGGAACGCGTACCAGTAGTCGATGTTCATCACGCCGGTGACCAGCTGGAACAGCGACCCGCCGACGAGCACGAACACCAGCAGCCGCTCGACCGCGTGCCCGGCCGAGCGGGCGGGCGGCCACTGCAGCAGCCGCGGGTAGACCGTCCACAGCTTGGCCAGCAGCAGCGGCACCGCCGCCAGGCCGGTCATGACGTGCAGCCCCTGGGTGACCCGGTACAGGTTCACCGGGCGCGACGGCCACGTCATCCAGTTCGGCGGGTTCTGCATCAGGTGGCTGACCAGCCCGGTGCAGAACGCGACGAGGAAGCAGGCGCCGAGCGCGATGCCGAGCCACGCGGCGACGCGCTCGTCGTGCAGGCGGCTGGTGAAGCGCTCCGGCAGCGTCGTCAGCGCCGCCGGCGGCTCCGGCAGCCTCCCGCGGAGCGGCCTGGTCAGGAGCGCAGGGCGACGAACCATCGGCCGGCCTCCTCCCACCGTTCGGTGACCTCGGCCGCGCACGCGGCGGCCAGCGCGCCGGCGCCGTCGGCGGACACGTGCGCCCAGGGGAACCATTCGCCGACCGCGCGGCCCGACCGCAGCCGCAGCGGCTCGGTCCGCGACCCGGCGCCCGGCGGGTCCACCTCCACCAGCGCCCGGCCGCCCGGCCCCAGCAGCGCCAGGACGCGGCGCAGCAGCACGGCGGGGTCGCCGCCGATGCCGATGTTGCCGTCGGCCAGCAGCACCGTCCGCCACCGCCCGGTGCCCGGCACCCGCCCGAACACGTCGCGGCACAGGGCCGGGGCGCCCGCCGCGATCGTCAGCGCGACCGCGCGCGGCGCCACGTCGATGCCGAGCACCGGCAGGCCGCGGCGGGCCAGCGCCGCCGTCAGCCGTCCCGGGCCCGACCCGACGTCCAGGGTGGCGCCGGCGCAGCGGTCCAGCAGCCCGGCGTCGCCGGGGCGCAGCGCCAGCCAGTCCTGCACCGGCAGCGGACGGCGGCGGCCGTCGGCGTGCTCGATCTCCACCGGCGCGGCGCCCCGCAGCGCCTCCTCGTACAGTTCGCCGATCATGCCGGGACGGTCCCTTCGGCGACCCTGGCCCCGAGGGCGCGGACGGCCGCGGCGAACCGGCCGCCGGGCGCCTGCGCTGCGACGGCCTCGGCGTCGGGCGGGGTGTCGACGTCGGTCAGCTCCGGCATCGCCGCGACGGTGAGGCCGGCGGCGCGCAGGCGGGCGAGCTGGAGCGTTCCGGTGTCGGGGCGCGACATCGGGACGCCGAGCAGCAGCCGCTCGTCGGGGCGGCGCAGCCCCAGCAGCCAGAACCCGCCGTCGCGGGCCGCGCCGAACACCGCGTCGTGCCCGCGCACCGCGCGCCCGGCGCGGGCCAGCAGCGCGGGCGTGACCTGCGGGGTGTCCATCCCGATCAGGACGAGCGGGCGGCCGTCGTAGGCGTCGGCGAAGGCGTGCGCGAGCCGCTCGTCCAGCCCGCCGCCGCGCTGCGCGACCACGGCGAAGCCGCGCGGCAGCCACGGGCCCGGCGCCCCCGACAGCGCGAGGACGCGGCGGCGC
>NZ_WBMR01000424.1 GCF_008923365.1 Actinomadura montaniterrae | reverse complement strand
CTGACCCTGCTGCTCGACCCGTCCGCCGACCCCGCCCGGGTCGCCGCCGCCGTGCGCGGCGCGCGGCCCGGCGCGGCGGCCGGGTCCGCGGCGGCCGTCGAGGTCCCCGTCGTCTACGACGGCCCGGACCTCGCCGAGGTCGCCGCGCTCACCGGGCTCACCCCCGACGAGGTCGCCGCCGCCCACACCGGCACGCCGTGGCGGGTCGCGTTCACCGGGTTCGCCCCCGGGTTCGGCTACCTGGACGGCGGCGACCCCCGGCTGGACGTCCCGCGCCGCGGCACCCCGCGGGTCCGGGTCCCGGCCGGCGCGGTCGGTCTCGCGGGCCGCTACAGCGGCGTCTACCCGGTCGAGTCGCCCGGAGGCTGGCAGCTCATAGGGCGTACGGAGGCCGTCCTATGGGACCTTGACCGCGACCCTCCCGCCCTGCTCAGGCCCGGGGTAAAAGTTCGTTTCGTCCGGAGGGAACCATGAAGCGGGGCCTGGACGTTCTCCAATCAGGACTCCTGGCAACCGTTCAGGATCTGGGACGTCCGGGTCACGCGGCGCTCGGCGTGGGGGTGGCGGGCGCCGCGGACCCGGATTCGTTCCGGCTCGCGAACCGCGCGGTCGGCAATCCCGAGGACGCCGCCGCCATCGAGGTCACGTTCGGCGGGCTCCACATCCGGTCCCGCGGCTGCGTGTTCGCCGCACTGACCGGAGCTCCCGCGCCCCTCACCGTCGGCGGCCGCGCCGTCGCCCCCTTCTCGGTCTTCCACGTGCCCGACGGCGCCGAGCTGCGCATGGGCACGCCGGCCACGGGCCTGCGCAGCTACCTGGCCGTCCGCGGCGGGATCGCGGTCCCGCCCGTCCTCGGCTCCCGCTCCACCGACACGCTGTCCGGCCTCGGCCCGGCCCCGCTCAAACCCGGCGACCTGCTCCCGGTCGGCCCGCCGCCGCGCGCGGACCCGCAGCTGGACGCCCTGCCGGTCGCGCCGCCGCCCGCCCTGGACGTCGTGCTGCGCGCGATCCCCGGCCCCCGCGCCGACTGGCTCGCCCCCGGCGCCCTGGACGCGCTGTTCCGCTCGCCCTACGAGGTGACCAGCGAGATCGACCGGGTCGGCATGCGGCTCGACGGCCCCCGCCTGCAGCACGCCGGGCGCGGCGAGCTGCCCAGCGAGGGCACCGTCACCGGCGCCCTGCAGGTCCCGCCGTCCGGGCTGCCCGTGCTGTTCCTCGCCGACCATCCGGTGACCGGCGGCTACCCGGTCATCGCGGTGGTCGTCTCCGCCGACGTCGGGCGCGCCGCGCAGGCGCGCCCCGGGCAGCGGCTGCGGTTCCGCCCGCATCCCGCGCCCCCGCTCGCAGGACCGCATCCGAGACAGGAGGGACCGTGACGAATCCGATCGACCCGGGCTCGCTCAGCCCGGACCAGGCCAGGGCGCTGTTCCGCGCCGGGCTGCGCGTCCCGACGGCCGGCTGGTGCTCCGGCTGGACGCAGGCGAACCTCATCGCCGTGCCCCGCGACCAGGCCTACGACCTGCTGCTGTTCGCGCAGCGCAACCCCAAGCCGTGCCCGGTGCTGGACGTCACCGAGCCCGGCGAGGCGTCCGCGTCGCTCTTCGCCGGCGACCTGCGCACCGACCTGCCCGGCTACGTCGTGTACGAGCACGGCGAGCCGGTCGCGGAGGTGTCCGACGTCACCGGCTACTGGCGCGACGACCTGGTGTCCTTCCTGATCGGGTGCAGCTTCACCTTCGAGGACGCGCTGCGCGAGGCGGGCGTCCCGGTCCGGCACATCGAGCAGGGCACCAACGTCCCGATGTACCGGACGAACCGGATGTGCCGCCGCGCCGGCGAGTTCGGCGGCCCGCTGGTCGTGTCGATGCGGCCCGTCCCCGCCGCGCAGGTCGCCGACGCCGTCCGCGTCACGGCGCGGTACCCGTCCGTGCACGGCGCGCCCGTGCACGTCGGCGACCCCGTCGAGCTCGGCATCGCCGACCTCGGCGAGCCGGACTTCGGAGATCCGGTGGAGGTCCGGGTGGACGAGATCCCGGTGTTCTGGGCGTGCGGGGTGACGCCGCAGGCCGCGGTCATGGCGTCCCGCCCGAAGCTCGCGATCGGCCACGCGCCCGGGCACATGGCGATCACCGACGTCCGCGACACCCGGTACCTCGTGCCCTGAGTCCGGCATAGGCTGCCCCCATGCCCGAGATCGTCGCCCCGGGCGACCGGCTCGGGGAGCGCTACCTCCTGGAGGCGCCGCTGGGCGCCGGCGGGATGGCCACCGTCTGGCGCGCCACCGACCAGGTCCTGGACCGCGCCGTCGCGGTGAAGGTCCCGGCGGACGGCTGGCCGGAGGAGCTCGGCCGCCGGCTCCGCCAGGAGGCCAAGGCCGCCGCCGGCCTCGCCCACCCGAGCATCACCGGCGTCTACGACTACGGCGAGGACGACATCACCCCGCGGACGGGGCGGTTCGCGCAGCGGCGGCGCGTCCCGTACGTGGTGATGGAACTGCTGGACGGCGAGACCCTCGCGGCGCGGCTCGCGCGCGGCCCGATGCCGTGGCGGGAGGCGGCCGGGGTGTGCGCGCGGATCGCCGACGCGCTGGCCGCCGCGCACGCCGCCGGGGTCGTGCACCGCGACATCAAGCCCGCGAACGTGTTCCTGACGCCGGTCGGGGTGAAGGTCCTCGACTTCGGCATCGCGTTCACCGGGACGTCCGGCGGGCCGGTCCTCGGCACCCCCGCCTACGTCGCCCCCGAGCTGCTCACGGGCGCCGAGCCGGGGCCGTCCGCCGACGTCTTCTCGCTCGGCGTCGTGCTGAACCAGGCGCTGACCGGCGAGGCCCCCGCGCCGGACGTCGGCGCGTTGCCGGACGGCGTCCCCGCCGAGGTCGCGGAGCTGTGCCGCCGCTGCCTGGACGAGGACCCCGGCGCGCGTCCGGCGGCGCCGGAGGCGGCCCGGATCCTCGCGGACGCGGCGGGCGTGCAGCTCGCCCCGTTCCCGCAGCACGCCGAGGCGGCGGCGGTCGTCGGCGATGGCGAGCATCCGCCGACGCGCGTGCTGGACGAGCCGCTCCCGGAGC
>NZ_WBMR01000423.1:1599-3144 GCF_008923365.1 Actinomadura montaniterrae | reverse complement strand
CGCCGCGGCCGAGCCGCCCGGCCCGCCCGCCGCAGCCGTGCCGCCCGCCGCGCCCGAGCGGCCTGCCGCAGTCGAGCCGGAGGAGGCGGGGGAGCAGGCCGAGATGATCGGCCCGTACCGGCCGGTGCAGCTGATCGGCTCCGGCGGGATGGGGCAGGTGTTCCGCGCCCGCGACCCGCGCGGCGGCACGTTCGCCGTCAAGACCCTGCACCCGCACCTGGTCGACGCCGCCGACTCGCGCGCCCGGCTGCGCCGCGAGGTCGAGACGATGGGCCGCGTCACCAGCCCCCGCGTCGCCGAGATCGTCGAGTTCGACGTCGACGCCCGCGTCCCCTACATCGTCACCCGCTACGTCGAGGGGCGGCCGCTGCTGGACGAGGTCCGCACCGGCGGCGCGATCACCGGCGCCGCGCTGTGGCGGATCGCCGTCGGCACCGCCGAGGCCCTCGAAGCGGTGCACCGCGCGGGGGTCGTGCACCGCGACATCAAGCCCGGCAACGTGCTGCTGGAGGCCGGCGAGCCGGTCGTGATCGACTTCGGCATCTCGCAGGGCGTCGACGACACCCGCCTCACCCACACCGGCGGCGGCCGGTCCGGCACCTGGCGGTACCTCGCGCCCGAGCTGCTGGAGGGCGCCGACGCGGGCCCCGCCGCGGACGTGTTCGCGTGGGCCGCGACCGTCGCGTTCGCGGCGACCGGCGTCGACCTGTACGACGCGCCGAACGACGCGGCGGTCTGCGTCCGGATCATCCGCGGCGACCACGACCTGAGCGGCGTCCCCGACGAGCTGCGCCCGCTGCTGGCCGACGCGCTCGCCGCCGACCCGTCCGCCCGCCCGTCCGCGGAGGCGCTGGTGAAGCGGCTGCGGGCGCTGCGCCCCGACTCCGCCGGGCTGCGGGTGTCCAGCGGCAGCGGCCCCGCCGTCTCCACCGGCGGCCGTATGCCGGACGGGCGGCCCCGCCCCCTCGCGCCGATCGGCCCGTACCGCCCGCTGCAGCGGCTCGGCCGCGGCGGCATGGGCGACGTCTTCCTCGCCCGCGCCGACGACGGCCGGATGGTCGCGATCAAGACGCTGCACCCGTTCCTGCCCGCCGAGTTCCAGGCGAAGGACCGGCTGAGCCGCGAGGTCGAGGCGATGCGCCGGATCCGCAGCCGCAACGTCGTCGAGCTCGTCGACCACGACGTGGACGGCGACCCGCCGTACATCGTCACCCGCTACGTCGAGGGCACCTCGCTGCTGGAGACGGTCAAGGGCCGCGGCCCGCTGCCCCGCGACGGGCTGCTGCGGCTGGCGGGCGGCCTCGCCAACGCGCTCGCCGCCGTCCACGAGGCCGAGAGCGTCCACCGCGACGTCAACCCGGGCAACGTGATGCTGGTGTCCGGCGACCCGATCCTGATCGACTTCGGGATCGCCTACCTCTCCGGGGCGTCGCGGCTGACCCAGGGGCCGGTCGGCACGCCCGGCTACGTCTCGCCGGAGGTGCTGGAGGGCAAGCCCGCCGGCCCGCCCACCGACGTGTTCGGCTGGGCCGCGACGATCGCCTA
>NZ_WBMR01000423.1:0-1589 GCF_008923365.1 Actinomadura montaniterrae | reverse complement strand
GATCGCCTACGCCGCGACCGGGCGCCGCACCTACGAGGCGACGAGCCCGGCGGCGTTCGTCCGCCGCGTCCTGACCGGCTGGCCGGACCTCGCCGGCATCGACCCGGACCTGCGCGAGGTGCTGGAGGACGCGCTGGCCCGCGACCCGGAGCAGCGGCCGGACGCGGCGGAGCTGGCGGCGCGGTTCGCCAACCCCGGGTCGATCGCGCCGCGGCTGCGGCTGAAGCCCGCGCCGCCGCCGGAGCCGCCCCCGCCGCCCAAGCCGAAGCCGCCGGCGGACCGGGTCGTGGCGGGCCGCGCCGCGTTCGCGCAGGCGGGCTTCGCGCTGACGGTCTCGGTGATCGAGGTGTCGCTCGCCGAGGCCAAGCGGGAGCTGGTCGCCGCCGAGCGCAGCCACGCCATCGGCGGGACCTGGTCGGAGCACGCCGCGGGCCACGCCCGCAAGTCCCTCGACGCCGCGACCCGCGCGGCCCGCGACGCGCGGACCGGCACCGGCGTCCCCGCCAACGCCCCCCGGCTCGCCGAGATCTACCAGGCGGCGAGCCTGTACGCGCGGCACGCGCAGGGCCTGCTGCAGGGCCGTCCAGTGATGCCGGGGCAGCTCGCCGACGTCCGCCGCGTCATGGCGCTGCTCGGCACCGCCCGGTTCACCCGCGCCCGCTTCAAGGAGGGGTACGACCCCGCCGAGGTCGACGGGTTCGTCGGCCGCGTCCGCGACTGGCTGGCGGGGGACCGCCGCGGTCTCGCCGAGGTGGTCGGCGCCGACGACGTCCGCGCCCGCTCGTTCACCCTGCGGCGCCTCCGCGAGACCTATGACAAGGACGAGGTCGACGCCTTCCTCGCCGCCCTCGAGACCGAGCTCCGCCGCACCGGCTACGTGTAGTCCGGATCGCTGCGGGCGAGGTGGGGCGGTGGGTAGGGTGGCGGGCCATATGAGCGGCGAGACGAGCCACCAGGAGCACATCGGGCCGTACCGGCTGCTGTCGCGGCCGGCCGGCGGGACCGGCGTGCACCGGGCCACCGGGCCGGACGGGCGCGACGTGGCGATCCGGCTGCTCCCGCCGGGCGCCGCGCCCGACATCGAGCGGATGCGCGCGGTGGCCAGCCCCTACGCGGCGGACGTCCTGGACGGCGAGTCCGGGGTGCGGCGGCCGTACGTGGTGTCGCGGTTCGTACCGGGCCGTCCGCTGGCGGAGGTCGTCGCGGAGCAGGGGCCGATGCCGGGCGACGCGCTGCGGCGGATGGCGGCCGGGCTGGCGAAGGCGCTCGCCGCGGTCCACCGGGCGGGCCTGGCGCACGGCGAGCTGGGGCCCGGGACGGTGCTGGTGGTGGACGGCTCGCCCGTCGTCGTGGACTTCGGGCTGGCCGCGGGGGCGCACGGGCCCGGCGACGTGCACGCGTGGGCGGCGACGGTGACGTTCGCGGCGACCGGGCGGTTCGAGGGTCCGCCGGACGCGCTGCCCGCCGACCTGCGCCCGCTGGTGGCCATGGCCGCGGACCCGGATCCGGCGGCCCGGCCGGACGCGGAGCGCCTCGCGGACGAGGCGTCCCGGCTGGTGCCGCGGCCGGCGCGGCCCGTTCCGGCGCCC
>NZ_WBMR01000422.1 GCF_008923365.1 Actinomadura montaniterrae | reverse complement strand
GCCCTGCAGGGGCTCGCGGCGGTCGTGCTCGGCCTGGCCGCCGCGCTGCTGATGCTCCGGCACGCCGTCCGGCGGCTCGGCGGGGTCACCGGCGACGTCCTCGGCGCGCTGGTGGAGATCGCCACGACCGCCGCCCTGCTGGCCCTGGCGGCGCTCCCCTGACGGCTCAGGGGGTGAGGGCCCGGCGCGCGTAGGCGCGGACGTCGGCGTCCGGGTCGGACCGGGCGGCGCTCAGCGCCTCGACCGTCTCGGCGGTGCGCGGCTGGGACGCCAGCGCGATCACGGCGGCCTTACGGACGTCGAGGTGCGGGTCGTCCAGCGCCTTGATCAGCGGGACGGACGCGACGCCCGGATCGGCTCCGGCGAGGCCCCGCGCGGCGCCCGCGCGGACCTGCCAGGCCGGGTCGTGCAGCGCCGCGGCCGCCGCCCCGTCCAGCGGCGGGGGGCACCCGACGCCCGCGAGCGCCTCGAACGCGGCGGCGCGGACGAGGTCGTCGGCGTCCTCGACGAGCCCGCCGAGGGCACCGGCCGCCGCCGGGTCCCCGATCGTGCCGAGCCCGTGCGCGACGGCGATCCGGACCTCGCGGGACGCGTCGCCGGCCGCGCGCGCGACCCCGTCCGCCGCGTCGTGCGCGACCAGGCCGCGGACGGCCTGCAGCCGGACGCGGTGGTCGGGGTCGCCGAGCGCGCCCGCGAACACGTCCGGATCACCGAGGCGGAGCGCGCGCAGGACGTCCAGGACCGCGGCACGCACCTGCGCGTCCGGGACGTCCAGGGCGCCGCTCAGCGCTTCGCTGACTTCGCCGGTGGCCGGGAGCACCTCGACGAGTTCGCGCAGCGCCGTCGCGGCGGCGTGCCGGACGGAGCCGTGCGGGTCGGCGAGCGCGGTGGCGAGGGCCCCGGCGACGCCGTCGGGGACGACCTCGGTGAGGGTGGCGACGGCGGCGCGCCGCACCTTCGGGTCGGGGTCGGACAGGTAGGCGGCGATCGCGCCGACGTCCGGCTGGGTCTCGGCGAGCCGCTGCAGTTCCAGCAGCCGCGGGGACCGTCCGACCGACGCCGCCGGGCGGGTCTCCGCGGCCGGGCGGGCGGCCACGGAGACCCGACCGGCGGACGCCGCGCCGAGGACCTGCGGCTCGGCGCCATCCGGGACGGTGAACTCCTCGACCGGCACCAGGTACGGTGCGACGGGCCGCTTGACGAACTCCATCGCGCCGTCGTCGCGGCGCCGCAGGTTGAGGTGGAACATCCACTCGGCGTCGTCGCGTTCGGGCAGGTCGGCGCGGTCGTGGTAGAGGCCCCAGCGGCTCTCGGTGCGGGTCAGGGACGACCGGGCGGCCATCTCGGCGCAGTCGCGGATGAAGGTGACCTCGGCGCAGCGCATCAGCTCGTGCGGGGTCCGCGCGCCCATCGCGGCGATCTCGGTCTCCATCCGGGCGAACGTCTCGACGGCGATGTCGAGCCTGGTCCGCGTCTTCGGCGGCGCGACGTAGTCGTTGACGAACCGGCGCAGCTTGTACTCGACCTGCGGCTGCGGCGGGCCTTCGGGGTTGCGCAGCGGCCGGTAGATCAGCTCGTGCGCGGCGCGGATCTGGTCCTCGGGGAGGGCGCCCGGCCTGCCGAGATGCGCGGACGCGTGCGCGCCGGCCAGGTCGCCGAACACGAACGCGCCGATCATGTAGTTGTGCGGCACGCAGGCGAGGTCGCCCGCCGCGTACAGGCCGGGGACGGTGGTGCGGGCGTTCTCGTCCACCCAGACGCCGGACGCCGAGTGCCCGCCGCACAGCCCGATCTCGGAGATGTGCATCTCCACGTCGTGGGTGCGGTAGTCGTGGCCGCGGCCCGCGTGGAAGGTGCCGCGGGTCGGCCGCTCGGTGGTGTGCAGGATGCCTTCGAGCGCGGTCAGCGTCTCGTCCGGCAGGTGCGTGAGCTTGAGGTAGATCGGGCCGCGCGCGGAGTCGATCTCCCGTTTGACCTCGGACATCATCTGCCCGGACCAGTAGTCGCAGTCGACGAACCGGGTGCCCTCGGCGTTCACCTGGTAGCCGCCGAACGGGTTGGCGACGTAGGCGCAGGCGGGCCCGTTGTAGTCCTTGATGAGCGGGTTGATCTGGAAGCATTCGATGCCGCTCAGCTCGGCGCCCGCGTGGTAGGCCATCGCGTAGCCGTCGCCCGCGTTGGTCGGGTTCTCGTACGTCCCGTACAGGTAGCCGGACGCGGGCAGGCCGAGGCGCCCGCACGCGCCCGTCGCGAGGATCACCGCGCCCGCCGACACGGTGACGAACTCGCCGCTGCGGGTGTCGAACCCGACCGCCCCGACCGCGCGCCCGCCCGAGGTCAGGACGCGCACCGGCATGACGCGGTTCTCGATCGTCACCTTCTCCCGGATGGACCGCTGCCGCAGCACCCGGTACAGGACCTTCTTGACGTCCTTGCCCTCGGGCATCGGCAGCACGTAGGAGCCCGACCGGTGGACGCGGCGCACCGCGTACTCGCCGTGCTCGTCCTTCTCGAACTTCACGCCGTACTTCTCGAGCCGCTTCACCATCGCGAACCCGCGCGTGGCGGTCTGGTGGACGGTCCGCTGGTTCACGATGCCGTCGTTGGCGCGGGTGATCTCGGCGACGTAGTCCTCCGGCGTCGCCTTGCCCGGGATGACCGCGTTGTTCACGCCGTCCATGCCCATGGCGAGCGCCCCGGAGTGCCGGACGTGCGCCTTCTCCAGCAGCAGCACGGACGCGCCGTGCTCGGCCGCGGTGATCGCGGCCATCGTCCCGGCGGTGCCGCCGCCGATCACCAGCACGTCGGCGCTCAGCTCGCGCCGCTCGGTCGCGGCGGGGATCTCCATCACACGGTCTCCTTCGTGTCGGTGCGCGCCCCGAGCGCCGCCAGGACCTCGTCGCGGGAGGCGGCGGCGGGGAACCGCGCGGCGACGCCGCCCGCGCCGAGGACGGCGACCCGGTGGCCGACCAGCAGCGCCTCGTCCACGTCGTGGGTGACGAACACGACGGTCGCGGGCGCGTCCGCGAGCACGTCGAGGAGCAGCCGCTGCATGCTCGCGCGGGTCTGCGCGTCGAGCGCGCCGAACGGCTCGTCCATGAGGATCGCGCGGGGCCGGGCGGCGAGGGTGCGGGCGAGCTGGACGCGCTGGCGCATGCCGCCGGAC
>NZ_WBMR01000421.1 GCF_008923365.1 Actinomadura montaniterrae | reverse complement strand
GACCTGCGCCGCGCCGCCGGCGCCGCCGTCCGCGCGCTCGCCGGCACCGGGAAGGTCGCGGTCGCGCTGCCCGCCGCGGACGCCGCCGAGGCCGAGGCCGTCGCGCTCGGCGCGCTGCTCGGCGCCTACTCCTTCGACTCCTACCGGACCGGCGACGGCCACAAGAGCCCCGTCGCCGAGATCCGGCTCGCCGCCCCCGCCGCCACCGACGTGGCCGTGGAGCGCGCCCGCGTGCTCGCCGACGCCGTCAACCTGGTCCGCGACCTGGTCAACACCCCGCCGTCCGACCTCACCCCCGAGGACCTCGCCAACGAGGCCGAGCGGGTCGCCCGCGAGAGCGGCCTCGGCATCGAGGTCCTCGACGAGAAGGCGCTCGTCGACGGCGGCTACGGCGGCATCACCGGCGTCGGGCAGGGCTCGGTGAACCCGCCGCGCCTCGTCCGCCTCGCCTACTCCCACCCCGAGGCGTCCAAGACGCTCGCGCTGGTCGGCAAGGGCATCACGTTCGACTCCGGCGGCCTGTCGCTGAAGCCGACCGGCTCCATGGACTGGATGAAGTCCGACATGGGCGGCGCCGGTGCCGTGCTCGGCGCACTGGCCGCCATCGCCGAGCTCGCCCCGAAGGTCAACGTCGTCGGCTACCTCGCCATCGCCGAGAACATGCCGAGCGGCAGCGCCCAGCGCCCGTCCGACGTGCTGCGCATCTACGGCGGCAAGACCGTCGAGGTCCTCAACACCGACGCCGAGGGCCGCCTCGTGCTCGCCGACGCGCTGGTCCGCTCCGGCGAGGACTCCCCCGACCTGATCGTGGACGTGGCGACGCTCACCGGCGCGCAGCTGGTCGCGCTCGGCAGCCGGACCGCCGGGGTCATGGCCAACGACGACGACGTCCGTGAGAAGGTGGTGGCGGCGGCCGAGCGCGCCGGGGAGGCGTCCTGGGGCATGCCGCTGCCGGCCGAGCTGCGCAAGGGGCTCGACTCGGCGGTGGCCGACCTCGCCAACATCAGCGGCGACCGCTGGGGCGGCATGCTCGTCGCCGGCGTGTTCCTGAAGGAGTTCGTGCCGGACGGCGTGAAGTGGGCGCACCTCGACATCGCCGGCCCCTCGTTCCAGCAGGGCGAGGCCTACGGGTACACCCCGAAGGGCGGCACCGGCGCGGCGACCCGCACGCTCGTGCAGATCGCCGAGGACCTCGCCGCCGGGATCCTGTAGGGCCGCCGGGATTTCGCGGGGGGCCGCCCGGCACCGGCCGGGGCGGGACACAATAGATTTTCTCGTGGCGGTGGGGGCCCGTTGCAGGTTCGCCCCGCCCGAGGGCGCCGCGGCCCGCGCGGTGCCGTCTCCGGGAAAGGGAGCGTCCAGTGGCGAATAACGGCCCCTACGACATCGTGGTCCTGGGTGCCGGCAGCGGCGGCTACGCGTGCGCGCTGCGCGCCGCCGAACTCGGCAGGTCCGTCGCGCTCGTCGAGCGCGACGAGTCGCTCGGCGGGACGTGCCTCAACCGGGGCTGCATCCCCACCAAGGCGCTGCTGCACGCGGCCGAGGTGGCGGACCAGACCCGCGAGGCGGAGAGGTTCGGCGTCAAGGCGGTGTTCGAGGGCATCGACGTCGCCGGCGTGAACGCCTATAAGGACAAGGTCGTCTCCACGACCGTCAAGGGCCTCACCGGGCTGATCAAGTCGCGCGGCATCGAGGTCGTGCACGGCGAGGGCCGGCTGGCCGGCCCGACGACCGTCGAGGTCCGCACGCCCGCCGGCGAGACCCGCGCGCTGGAGGCCCAGCACATCGTGCTCGGCACCGGGTCGGCGCCGAAGTCGCTGCCCGGCCTGGAGATCGACGGCGAGCGCGTCATCTCCAGCGACCACGCGCTGCGGCTGGAGCACGTGCCCGGCTCGGTCGTCATCCTCGGCGGCGGCGTCATCGGCGTGGAGTTCGCCAGCGTGTGGCGCTCGTTCGGCGCCGAGGTCACCATCGTCGAGGCCCTCCCCCACCTGCTGCCGCTGGAGGAGGAGTCCAGCTCCAAGCGGCTCGAGCGGGCGTTCCGCAAGCGCGGCATCAAGTTCGAGCTCGGCACCCGCTTCGAGAGCGCCAAGACCACCCAGGGCGGCATCTCCGTCACGCTGGAGGGCGGCAAGGTCGTCGACGCGGAGCTGCTGCTCGTGGCGGTCGGCCGCGGGCCGGTCTCCGACGGCATCGGCCTCGCCGAGGCCGGCGTCGAGCTGGAGCGCGGCTACGTCAAGGTCGATGAGTACTGCCGCACCAGCGTCCCCACCATCTCGGCCGTCGGCGACCTCGTCGCCACGCCGCAGCTGGCCCACGTCGGCTTCGCCGAGGGCATCCTCGTCGCCGAGCGGCTCGGCGGGCTCGCCCCCGCGCCGATCGACTACGACGGCGTGCCGCGCATCACCTACTCCGATCCCGAGGTCGCCTCGGTGGGCATCACCTCCGCGGTGGCCCGCGAGCGCGGGTACGAGATCAACGAGGTCACCTACGACCTGGCCGGCAACCCCAAGAGCAAGATCCTGGGCACGCAGGGCGAGGTCAAGGTGATCGCGGCCGTGGACGGGCCGGTCCTCGGCCTGCACATGGTCGGCGCGCGCGTCGGCGAGCTGATCGCCGAGGGCCAGCTCATCTACAACTGGGAGGCCCTCCCGAGCGAGGTCGCCCAGCTGATCCACCCCCACCCGACCCAGTCCGAGGCGGTCGGCGAGGCGCATCTCGCGCTCGCCGGCAAGCCGTTGCACGTGCACGGCTGAACAACCGCGCACAGTATTTCTCTAAGGAGTCGCTGAGAGCCATGCCGGTCTCCGTCACTATGCCCCAGCTCGGCGAGAGCGTCACCGAGGGCACCGTCACCCGCTGGCTGAAGAAGGAGGGTGAGCGCGTCGAGACCGACGAGCCGCTTCTCGAAGTGTCGACCGACAAGGTCGACACCGAGATCCCCTCCCCCGCCTCGGGCATCCTGACCAGCATCACCGTCGCCGAGGACGAGACCGTCGAGGTCGGCGCCGAGCTGGCCGTCATCGGCGACGAGGGCGACGCCCCGTCCGGCGCCCCGGCGCAGGACCAGGCGCCCGCCGCGCAGGAGGCCCCGGCGCAGGAGCAGGCCCCGGCGCCGCAGCCCGAGCCCGAGCCCCAGCAGCAGCCGCAGGCGCAGCAGGCGCCGCCGCCCGCCGCGTGGCCGCCGCCC
>NZ_WBMR01000420.1 GCF_008923365.1 Actinomadura montaniterrae | reverse complement strand
TCGCGGCGCCGTCCAGCACCGCGGGGTCGGACGGCGCCGCGCCGTCCACGAGCGCGAGCTCGCCGAGCGCGTCGAGGGCGGGGAAGTCGGCGTCGCGCCAGCACGCCGCGACGGTCCGCGCGAAGCGGGACGCCCCGCCGCCGCCGAGGCCGGCGCGCAGGTCGACGGCCAGCGCGTGCGACGCGTGGTGCCGCACCGCGTTCCACACGTCCGGGGTGGTGCCGACGAGGCGCTGCGCGGCGCCGTCGGGGTCGGCGGTGTAGGTGGTGAACGACAGCCGCGCCGCCGCCGCGACCGGCAGCGAGTACGACACCACCGCGATCCAGCGGGCGATCAGCTCGACGTCGGCGGCGACCAGCACGATCCGGCCGTGGCCCCGGCCGAGGACCCCGGCGACCGCGTCGACCAGCCGCGCGAGGGTCCCGTACGCGCCGGGCGTCCCGGACCCGGCGAGCCACGCCGCGAGCGACTCGGGGTCGAGCGCGGCGCCCGGCGCGAGGTCGTCCAGCTCGCCGAGGTCGCCGTCGCCGGGCAGCGGCGTCCACAGCGGCGCGTGCCACAGCTCGGCGGGACGCAGCCCCTCCAGCTCGTCGTCGTCGGCGACCACGGCGTGCGCGAAGAAGTTGCCGTACCGGCCGGAGTAGTCGCGCCCCAGGTAGCGGCAGCGCAGCAGCAGCGGGCGCCCGTCCACCCGGTCGTACAGCAGCGAGACGGGGAACCGGTCCAGCTCGGCGTCGTCGGGGGACAGCGGCGCGTCCGGCGGCGGACGGTACGACATGTACGGCGTGACCGCAGCGCGCACGCCGTCGGGCAGGCCCGGCGTCTCCGCGACGAACTGGAACCCGGCCCGGCCGGTGGGTCCGCGCCGCGCGGAGGTGTAGTGCAGCTGCCACGCCACCGTCACGGACCTCCGGGGCGGACGCCGTCGAGCATCCCGAACCGGTACAGCAGCCACAGCAGCGGATCCTCGGCGCGGTGCGGGCGGACGCCGCCCGCACCGACCCGGCCGTCCTCGGGGACGCCGCCGAGCGCCGACAGCCCGAACAGCGCGTGCTCGGCGTACTGCTGCCCGAGGTAGGTGTCGAGCTGCCCGGCCTGCCACTCGTGCAGCAGCGCCCGGACCTGCTCGTTCACCGCCTCGCGGTCGTCGAGGTCGAGCACGCCCGTCCCGGACCTGGACCGGCGCAGCGCCGACTGCCGCAGCAGGTCCGGGCGCAGCGCGTCGATCTTGGTGAGGGCGACCGCGACCGGCACCGGCAGCGGCTCGCCGGGGCGGGTCCCGTGCCGCTGCCGCAGCGCGTCGGTGACCCGCGCGATGATGTTCAGCGGCTCGCTGTCGGGGTCGTCGCCGGGCCCGCGCGGCTCCGGGACGGTGTCGGAGACCCCCGCCCGCGCGCCCGGCAGCTCCAGCGGGTCGACCAGGAAGATGATCGCGTCCGCGGCCTCCAGGTAGCGCAGGTGCAGGTCGGTGACCTCGCGGCTGCGCAGGTCCTCGCCGGCGGTGTCGAACAGCACCAGCGCGAGCGAGTCGTTGCGCGCGCGCGACCAGCGTCCGCGCCGCGTCCGGGTCAGCAGGTAGACGAGGGGTTCGCGCGGGCCGGTGGCGGCGCTCGCGGTCGTCGGCAGCAGCCGCCGCTCCTCCAGCAGCGGCCGCGCGAAGTCCCGCTTGTAGCGCTCGATGGTGCGGTCGTCGCACGCGACGAGCGAGGCGTCCAGCTCCGTGCCGACCCGGTTCATCAGCTCGTGCAGCAGCACCGCGATGTAGGTGCTCTTGCCGGCGTTCTTCGCGCCGACGAGCGCGACGATCCGGCCGGGGGAGTCGCAGTACGCCGACGGCAGCGGGTTGTGGCACTCCGGGCACGCCCGGTTCCCGGTCGGGACGCCGCACTCGGGGCAGTCGGCGCGGCCCTTGCGTCCCGGCGCGGCGAACACCGGCGGCAGCGACGCGCCCGCCGTCGACCCCGTGTAGGCGGCGAGCCTCTCGTCGAGGACGGGCGCGCAGCCCTGCCGCCGCCCCGCCTGCCCGCGGCAGCGGAACAGGATCCGCTGCGGCGCGACGGACGCGAAGCAGTACGGGCAGGTGACGCCGTGCCGGGGGAAGAGCCGCGCGGGCGCGCCCGGCAGGCGGGCGAGGGGTCTGGTCATCACGGGACCTGGAGTCGGCGGATCGGGGGATCGGTGAGTTCGATGACATCATCATCGGCGAAGCAGCGCAGCCAGTACGGCGCGGACGCGTCCGGGACGGCCACCGACAGCTCGCCCGGCACCGGCACCTGCTCCCACGTGCCGAGCGTCTCGCCGTCGCCCGCCCGGTGCGGCATCACCCGGCCGCGCCGCAGCACCAGCGACAGCCGCGCCACCCGCAGCGGCCGCGCGCAGGTGAGCCGCAGCGTCAGCGACCGCCGCCACGGCGGCCCCGACCGCTCCAGGTCGTAGCGGACGACGGTGCGCGCCGCGACCTCGGCGGTCACCGGCGGGCCGGTCACCCGCGCCCCGCCGACCGTGCCGGCCGCCGCGACGGCCACCTCGACGGGCTCGTCCTCGGGGACGGGCAGCCGGACACCGCCCTGCGTGTCGTACGCGGCGCGGGTGACCGTCGCGTGCCGCTCCGCGTCCGGGCCGGACGGGCGGCGCGGGTCGCGGCCGATCCGGTACACCCCGATTCGATACACGAGGTCGACCTCCGTGACGTCCGGCGGCCAGTCGAACCCGACGTGCACGTGGTCGCCGCGCCGCTCGGCCCCGAGCCGCCGCGGCGGCGGCAGGTTCACGTACCGGTGGTACGCGCCGATCGCGGCGGTGCCCTCCGCGACGGTCACGGCGAGCAGCCAGCCGCCCGCGCCGGGCCGCACCGCGAGCCCGCCCGCCGTCGGCGTGCCCGCGAGCCGCCGCGTCTCCCGCCGCACCTCCTCCACCGGGACGAGCGCGCTGCGCGGCCACGGCGGCGGCCCCGCCGACAGCACCAGCTCCGCCGTCCCGTGCGCGGGCGGCGCGAACCGCACCCGCAGCAGGCCCGGGTCGGCCGGGTCGGGCTCGGCGGACAGCTCGTACACCGGGACGGGCGGCGCGCTCGGCGTCACCGACGCCCGCACGCCCGGCGTGGCGACCTCCCGGCCCGCCGCGTCCAGGTAGACGGCGCTGATCAGGTAGTGGTGGGTGCGGCCGTTCGGCACCCGCTCGCGGAACCCGTCGCGGCCCGCCTCGACCGGCGTCCCGTCGCGGACGACGACGACCCGCGCCGCCTCCGCCGGGCACCGCCACCGGCCGGTGACCTGCCCGTCCCCGGCCAGCAGCTCGACCTCGCCGG
>NZ_WBMR01000042.1 GCF_008923365.1 Actinomadura montaniterrae | reverse complement strand
CCCGTGGCCGCTCGCGCGGGGCCGCGCGGGCTCCGGCCCGTCCGGCCCGTCTTGGCCGCGGGGGCGCGCCGGCGACCACGCGAAGCCGAGCGCCCCGCCGAGCACGCCGAGCAGCATCCCGACGAGGAAGCCACCGAAGTTCGAGGTGAGGAACGACGCCAGCGACAGCAGCACGGCGAGGATGCCGAAGAAGCTGCGCTGCGCGGGCTGGAACCACATCAGCGCGCCGGCGGCGATCAGCAGCGCGCCGATCAGCCAGCTCGCCACTCCGGCGATGCCCTGGTGGACGACCAGCGGCATCGGGGCGAGGGGGATCGCGATGAGCTCCGCACCGCCGAGGACGGCGAACGCGCCGCCCCAGAAGGGGCGCGTCCGCCGCCAGCGGCGGAACCCGTGGGGTGTCGTGTCCTTCATGGCCTTTAGAAGCACTCCTTGCCGAGCTTCATGCTGAGGTCGCTCAGCTTGAAGGTGCCGGCGGTGGTCGCCCACGCGACCTGCTTGACGCCGGTCAGCTTGATCGAGTCGGCCTGCTGGCCGAACATGCCGGCCGTGCCCTTCGCGCCGTTCGGGCCCTTGTCGAGCGTGCTGGCGTCGCGGCCGATCTCGATGTTGGAGAACTCGGCGTCGGCGTTGAGCTGCTCGACGTCCAGCACCAGGTCGGACGCCTGGACGGGGGTGCCCTTGTCGCCCGCGGTCAGCCGCAGCGTGAACGGCCCGACCTTGACCGACTGGCACATGTTGGTGATCGTCGCGTTCTTGATCCCGGAGACCTGCACCGGGTGCTGCGACTTGTCCTTGGACGTGTCGACGTCGCCGTACTGGACGAAGCCCGTGCCGTCGAGGGAGGCGGCGCTGACCTTGAAGCTGCTGCCGGAGACGGCGAACGAGGAGGCGATGGCGCCCTGCGCGGTCATGAAGACCAGCGCGCCGGCGCCGACCGCGGCGGGGGCGGCGATGGCGGCGAAACGCTTCCAGCGGACGCGGCCGAGGCGGGCGTCGGCGGACTCGGCGGAGTCGGTCATGGGGGCTCCTGGGGGTCGGGGGCCGGGCGGGGGGCGCCCGGTGATGCGGGTCACGTGCGTGACGGTGAGTGCAAGTTACCCTCAAGTACTTACTTGCGGCAAACCGGTACAGAGAACTCGAAGGTAAAGAAATCGGGCCGGTGACCTGCGGAATCGATCACAGTGGACGCTGGCATCCCCGTCTCGGGACGGGCCGAAATCCACTACTATAAGTAACTACTGACGGGCGTCCGGAAGCCCGTCAGAGCAAGGGTTCGCGGGGCCTCGGGCGCCGCGGGTCCAGGTCCCCGGCGGAGTCAGGTCGCGGCCGGGTTCAGGTTCCGGCGGAGAACGCGTCGAGGGCGAGCCGCAGGTCGGCGACGAGCGCCTCCAGGTCGTCGGCCGGCTCCCCGGACCGCATCCGGGCCAGCGCGTCCTCGACCCGGGACAGCCGCTCGTCCAGCGCGGGCAGCAGCCCGCCGCAGCTCGCCGCGTCCGGCGCCTCGTCCGGCCCGGCGCCGTTCTCGGCGAGGGTGCGGCGCAGCAGCGCCGCCTGCCGCCGCAGCTCCAGGTTGCTGCGGTGCAGGTCCACGAAGACCGACACCTTCGCGCGCAGCAGCCACGGGTCGAACGGCTTGGTCAGGAAGTCCACCGCGCCCGCCGCGTAGCCGCGGTAGGCCTGCTCGCTCTCCCCGCCCGCCGCGGTCAGGAAGATGATCGGGATGTCCCGGGTGCGGGGCCGCGCCTTGATGTGCTGGGCGGTCTCGAAACCGTCCATCCCCGGCATCACGACGTCCAGCAGGATCAGCGCGAAGTCGTCGCTCAGCAGCTCCTTGAGGGCCGCCTGCCCGGACGAGGCGGGCACCACCTCGACCGGCAGCGCGTCGAGCACCGCCGCGAGGGCTGTGAGGTTCTCCTCGCGGTCGTCGACGGCGAGGATCCTCGTGTCGTGCGGCACCGGACTCCTTCGCTTCGGTGACGGCCTGTGCGTTCCACCTTGTCATGTCACCACGGACGGGAACAGTGAATCGCGACAGAGTGTGAATTTCCAGGGCAGGGGCCCTCCGGGGGAGGCCGGGCGCCCGCCCGTCCTTTCTAGGGCAGCCAGCCCGGCTTGACCAGTCCCGACTCGTAGGCGAACACCACGAGCTGCGCCCGGTCCCGCGCGCCGAGCTTCACCATCGTCCGGCTGACGTGCGTCTTCGCCGTCGCCGGGCTCACCACCAGGCGGGCCGCGATCTCCTCGTTCGACAGCCCCTCGCCGACCAGCGCCATCACCTCGCGCTCCCGGTCGGTCAGCGCGTTCAGCCGCGGTGACGGGGCCGGCTCCTTCGCCCGCGCCGCGAACTCGGCGATCAGCCGCCGCGTCACTCCCGGTGACAGCAGCGCGTCCCCCGCCGCGACCGCCCGCACCGCGTGGATCAGCTCGACCGGCTCGGTGTCCTTGACCAGGAACCCGCTCGCGCCGCCGCGCAGCGCCTCGAACACGTACTCGTCCAGCTCGAACGTGGTCAAGATCACGATCTTGACGTCGCCGAGCCGCTCGTCCGAGGCGATCCGGCGGGTCGCGGCGAGCCCGTCCAGGCCCGGCATCCGGATGTCCATCAGGATCACGTCCGGGCGCAGCCGGCGCGCCTGCGCCACGGCCTCCTCGCCGTCGCTCGCCTCGCCGGCCACCTCGATGTCGTCCTGGGCGTCCAGCAGCGCCCGGAACCCCGCCCGGACCAGCACCTGGTCGTCGGCGAGCAGCACCTTGATCATTGACCGCCCCTCTCCGCGGGAGTCCCCTCGCCGGCGCCGCCGCCGGAGCAGTCCGCCGCCTCCTCCTCGGTGCCCTCGGCATCGCCGGTGAGCGGCAGCGTCGCCCGGACGGCGAAGCCGCCGCCCGGCCGCGGGCCCGCGTCGAACGTCCCGCCGAGCGCGGCGGCCCGCTCCCGCATGCCGCGGATGCCGCTGCCGCCCGGATGGTCGTCGAGCAGCGACACGCCCCGGCCGTCGTCCTCGACCCGCACCTCGATCTCCCGCTCACGGTAGGCGATGCGGACCCGGGCCGTCACCGGGCCCGGTCCGGCGTGCCGGGTCACGTTGGTCAGCGACTCCTGGACGATCCGGAACGCGGCGAGGTCGGCGCCCGCGGGCAGCGGCCGGCGCTCCCCGGTGGTCTCGGCGTCCACCGCGAGCCCGGCGGAGCGGGCGCGGGCGAGCAGGTCGTCCAGCCGGCCGAGCCCGGCGGTGGGGGAGCGCGGCGCGGTCTCGCCCTGCGCCCGCAGCGCCCCGATCACCGACCGCATCTCGGTCAGCGCCTCCTTGCTCGCCTCCTTGATCGCGGCGAGCGCGGTGCGGGCCTGCTCGGGGTCGCCGTCCATCAGGTGCAGCGCGACGCCCGCCTGCACGTTGATCATCGAGATGTTGTGCGCCAGCACGTCGTGCAGCTCGCGCGCCATCCGCAGCCGCTCCTCGCTGGCCTGCCGGCGCTCCTCCTCGGCCCGGGTGCGGGCCCGCTCGGCGGCCCGCTGCCCCGTCATCCGGACGAGCTCGGCGGTGACGAGCACCGCGAGGGACCAGCCGACGACCACGCTGACGCCGCCGACGCTCGGCTCCTCCACCGGGAACGCCCGGCCGGACGCGCCGCGCTCCCCGAACGGCAGGCCGATCAGCGCGGTGATCCCGAAGTACACCGCGACCGACACCGCCGTCCCGGCCCAGGTCACGAGCCGGTGGCCGGCGACGATCGCGCCCAGCATCGCGACGCCGACGGCCGCGAACGCCGGCCCGTACGGGTAGGCGCGCAGGAAGTACAGCCCGGTGAGCAGGCCCGTCGCCGCGAGCGTCGGCACCGGGTACCGGCGGCGCAGCAGCAGCAGCGCCGGGCCGGCGACGACGATCGCGAAGCCGAGCGCGTCCAGGTGCGTGGTGCCGTAGCCGGAGGAGCCGTCGCCCCAGCCGGGCCCGTGCCCCCAGCCGTCGCCGCGGTTCCACGGCCGGTTCCGGGTCGCGCCGTGCTGCGCCGCCATCGTCCCGGAGAACTCGACGAACAGCACGAGCAGCGGGACGACCCAGGCGGGCCACGAGGACGGCCGCGGCCAGTGCGGCCGGACCGCCCCCGGCGGCGGCGAAGTGCTCATTCCTGCACGTTAGCCACCCGCGCGCGGCGGCACGTCGGCCGGGAGGAGGCAGCGCGCCTACTCCCCGGGAGGTAGCGCGCCCGTCCGACGCGCCGGGGTCCGGTCATTCGCCGCGCAGGCGGGCGCTGAGCCACTCCAGGACGGTCGGCAGCCGGTCGCGCCACTGCCTCAGCGTCGCCGGGGCGCCGGGCACCGGCATCGTGTCCACGCGCATCGGCGGCTTCGCCAGCGCCGCGAACCGCCCGGCCGCCTCCGCGTCGGGGCCGGTCTCCGGCGCGGCGGCCAGCACCGAGACGGGCGGCGGCGGGAGGTGCTGGAGCCGCCACGTCAGGTCCTGCTCGAGCCGGTAGGCCTCGCTGCCGCCGTACGGGTCGTCCGGCCGCGGCTTCGGCGCGGCGCCCGTCCGGCCGTGCGGCGCCCTGCCCGTCCCGGTCTTGAGCTTCACGACCGTCCGGGCGTCGGCGGGGGAGCCGCCGGCGGGCTGCCCGAACCGGCCGTTGAGGGCCGCGGCGGCGGTGAACCGGTCGGAGTGCAGCATCGCCAGCCGCGCGGCGCACTGCCCGCCCGCGCCGATGCCCGCGACGCCCCAGCCCGCGCGCGCCTCCGGCAGCCGGTACGTGCCGGCCAGCGCGAGCGGCAGGTCCTGCGCGAGGAACGTCTCGGCCTGCCCGCCCGCGACGCCCGGCAGGTCCAGGCACCCGGCCGGGCGGACGCCACGCGCCGCCGGGCCGGGCGCGAACCGGCGCACCGCCCCGACCGCCGCGTAGATCATCGGCTGGGCGCGGCCCGCCCGGACCGCGGCGACGGCCGCGTCGGCCAGCCGCGCCTGCCGCAGCCACACCGTCCCGGTGCCGGACCCGTCGCCGGCGATGGAGACCACGACCGGGAGCCGCCGGTTCGCGTACCGGGGCTGGAAGTACTGCGGCGGGAGGTACACGTACGCCTGCGCGCCGAGGCCGCTGCGCGCGCCCTCGACGTCCAGCCGGTCGACCCGCCCGTCCTCGGCCGGGTCGCGCTGGTGCCCGCGCCGCTTCGGGCCGAGCTCCGTCGTCACCCGGTGCGCGAGCCCCGCCGGCGCCGACTCCGCGCCGCGGCTCGGCTGCACCTGCTTCACCGTCGCGTTCGTGGTGGTGCCGCCGAGCAGGTCGTCCCAGGTCGCGTAGAACACGAAGTACCGGTTGACCAGCAGCACGACCGCCGCGGTCAGCAGCGCCTGCGAGCCGAGCAGCAGCCCCGTCCGGGCCGCCACCGGGCGGGCGCCGCGCCCGGCGAACCGCGGCCACAGCACCACCGCGGCGACGAGGCAGGCGGCGGCCGGAACGCACACCAGGGCGAGGAACGCCGCACTGACCGGCTCCATCATTCCCCCTTCAGGTGCGCGCTCAGCCACGCGATCGACGGCGGGATGTACCTGCGGAAGGTCTTGAAGTTGTGGCCGCCCGTCGGCAGCAGCAGCTTGTCGACGACCAGCGGCGGCCGCGCCGCCCTCATGAACCGCCGCGCCGACGGGAACGTCTTCTCGCCGACGTCCGCGGACGCCACCAGCACCGACACCGGCGGCTGCGGCAGGTTCCGCAGCCGCCAGACGAGGTCGTTGCCGCGCCGGATCGCCTTGCTGCCGCCGTACAGCTCGCGGGTGGTGCGGTCGAGCAGCGCGTCGAAGTGCCCGGCCATGCTCGCGGCGGCGGAGAACCGGTCGGAGTGCAGCAGCAGGAGCTTCGTCGCGCAGAACCCGCCGGTCGAGTAGCCGGCGAGGCCCCAGCCGGTGCGGGCCCGCGCCGTCCGGTACGCGCCGGAGACCGCCTCCGGGACGTCCTGCGCGAAGAACGTCTCGACCTGCGGGCCGCCGGGTACGTCGGCGCACTCGGTGTCCCAGCCCTCCTCGACGGTCGGCCGCATCATCACGTAGATCATCGGCTGGATCCGGCCGGCGGCGAGGGCCTTCGCGGCGTCCTCGGGGATGTGGCCCTTGTCGATCCACACCATCCGGTCGGCGGCCGGGTACCCGGCGATGAGCAGGACGACGGGGAAGCGGCGCGCGGCGTAGGCGGGCTGGAAGTACTGCGGCGGGAGGTACACGTAGGCCTCGGCGGAGATCCCGGTGCGGATGCCGCGGATGTCGAGATGCTCGACCTGCCCGTCCCGCGCGGCCGAGTGCCCGCCCTTGCCGCCCGGGTCGAGGTCGGCCCGCACCTTCCGGACGGCCTGGCTCGCGGCCGCCGCCCCGGTGCCCGCGGGCGGCGGATGCGGCATCTCCGTCGACGCGCCGCCCGCGGCGCTCAGCAGGTCGCGCCACGAGCCGTAGAACAGGTAGTAGGTGTTCACCGACGCCAGCAGCGTCAGCAGGACGGCGACCTGGCAGCCGAGCAGCAGCGCCGCGCGGCTCGCGACGGCGCGGACGCCGCCGCCCGCGGCGCGCGGCCACAGCCACACCGTCGCTCCCAGGCACACCGCCGTGAGCAGCGACAGCACGGCGAGCAGGCCCGAACTCGTCAGCCCCACAACCAGCCCCCTCCGGTTCCGCGCCCGGGGGTGCGGGCGCGCAGCGGGTCGCTCTGCCGACGTACGGCGGAGCTCCGGTCGAAGTTCAGCGCACGGCCACCGGCGGTGGACCGTTCCGGTGCGACCGCCGGCGGGGCGCGGGACCGCGGGTCGGCGGTCCGGGGCCGGTTCGGGGGTCGCTGAGGAGGCGGCGGGATGTCGCCGCGATCCGGTGAGATGGCGCACAGGGCGCTCGGGCCCGCCCTCAGCCGTTCCAGCGGATCGGCAGCCGCTCGAAACCGTGACGGGCACTCGACCGCGACATTACCGGTTCCCCCGCCGGTTGCGCGACCGCCGGCCGCTCCAGCAGCGCGACCAGGAACGCCCGCAGGTGTACCCGGGCGAGGCGCGCCCCCAGGCAGGCGCGCCGGCCGGTGCCGAAGCACAGGTGCGGCCGGCCGCCCTGCGCGAACCGCTCCGGCACGAACCGCCCGGGGTCGGCGAAGACGTCCTCGTCGTGGTTGGCCGACACCAGCCACAGCGCCACCCGCTCGCCCGGCAGCAGCGGCACCCCGCCGACCTCCGTCGCGCGCCGCACCCGCCGCCGCACCTGCAGCACCGGCGTCCACCAGCGCAGCATCTCCTCGACGGCGCTGTCGATCAGCCGCTCGTCGGCGCGGTCCGCGCGGAGCCGGGCGTACTGGTCCGGATGGCGCAGCAGCGCGTGCAGGCCGCCCGCGAGGGTGTTGCGCAGCGTCTCCGGCAGGTCGTGCGCGACCTGCCGGACGAAGTCCACCGCGTCGCCGCGCGGGATCCGGTCCAGCATCGCGGCCATGGGCGGGTCCATGTCGATCGGCGCGCGGCCCGGCGCGTCGTCCGGGATCGCGTCCGGATCGCCGCGGCCCGCCTGCCGGCCACCGCGCGGTCCCGCGCCGGGCGGTCCCGCGCCGGGCGGTTCCGCCGCGGGCCGTTCGGCGCCGTACGGCTCCGGCGTCCGCGGGCCGTGCAGGACGCCGTCGTCCTCCGGCGGGAACAGCTGCGGGCGCGTGAGGGCGTGCTGGACGTCGGCGTACCGCAGCACCGCCCAGGCGCCCGGCCGCTCCGCCGCGTCCGCGTCCTGCCAGACGACCGGCGTCCGCGAGCGCAGCCGGTCGAGCCGGTCGTGCGGCACGCCGCGCGCGAACGCGTCCGCGCAGCCGAGGACCGCGGCGTCCGAGACGGGCAGCGCGCCTCCCCGTCGAGGCATGGGAACCCCTCCCTCCCAGGTGGACGCTAACGCGTCCCGGCCGCACCCCGGCTGTCCGGATTCGGCCGTCCCCCGCCACGTGTCAGCCCGCCAGCCACTCACCCGTCTCGACGCTGACCAGCCCGTGCCGGGCCGCCTCGATGACGGCCTCCCGCTGCGAGTGCACGCCGAGCTTGCTCAGCACGCTCTGCACGTGGCTGCGCGCCGTGCTGCGGGTGACGCCCATCGCCTTCGCCAGCGCCTGGGTGGACTCGCCGCGGGCGAGCCGCGTCAGCACCTCCCGCTCGCGCGGGGTGAGGAACCGCGCCACCCGCTGCGCCTGGGTGCGCGGCCGGACGGCGTCGGCCCGGGCGGCCTGGTCGACGACGACCTCCCCGGCCGCGACCCGGCGCAGCACGGTGAGGATGTCGCCGGCCTGCTGGCCCTTGTGCGCGAACCCGCGCACGCCCGCCGCGACGCCCGCCTCCAGCACGTGCTGCTCCAGGAACCCGGTCAGCACCACGAACCGGGTCTGCGGCGCGGCGGTGCGCAGCCGCGGCATCCAGTCCAGCGCGGTGCCGGACGGGAACTGCAGGTCGATCAGGCAGACGTCGGCCTGCCGGCCGCGCAGCACCGGCAGCGCCTCCTCCGGCGAGTAGGCGACGCCGACCACCACGTGCCCGGCGTCCGACAGCACCAGCGACAGCGAGTCGGCGAAGACGGCGTGGTCGTCGCAGATGATCACTCTCATGGGTGCGGCCGCCAGTCGTCGGGGTGCGGATGCGCCTCATCGGGCGACGCCTGGTCGAGGGGCGCGGGCTCGCGCGGCGGCGGAGCCGACGGCAGCAGCATCCGCACCCGCGCCCCGCCCATCTCGCAGGTGCGGATCTCCAGGCTGCCGCCGTAGCCGGAGATGAGGTCGTGGACGATGCCGAGGCCGAGCGAGGCCAGCCCGCGCCGCGCCCCGGAGCCGTCCGGACCCGCGCCGAACCCGGGGCCGTCGTCGTCGACCTGGATGACGACCCAGCCCTGGTCGGCCTCGACGTGGACGTTGACGCGGCCCTCGGCGACGCGGCACGCGTTGTCGAGCACGTTGCGGACGGCCCGCCACAGCGCGACCGGGTCCATGTGCGCCCACGCCTCGCCGCCGCCGAAGCAGACCTCGTGCGGGGTGGCGAGCCGCATGCCGGTCACGACCTCGGCGGTCAGCTCGTCGACCCGGATCCGCTCGGGGCTCGGCATCGGCTGGTCGTCGTCGTCCTCGTCGAGCCGGCGGAGCAGGTGGTCGAGCCACCGGGTCTCGCCGAGCAGCTGCTCGATCCGCGCGCGGCTGCCGTCGCCGACGTCCTCGGCGACCACGACCGCCGACGCCAGCATGATGATCGTGCCGAGCTCGTGCCGGATGTCGTGCCGCAGCCGCCGCTTCCACAGGGCGTGCTCGCCGGCCGTCTCCGGCACGGCCGGCGGATCCGGCCGCACGGGTTCGCGCGCGGCCGTCCGCCCGTCCTCGCGCACCGGGGCGGCGGCGAGCGTCCCCACGCCCGCGCCGGCACCGGGGGAGGAACGTGACCGCCCGTTGATCATGAATGGACCCCCGTCCGTATTTACCAGCACCGCCTTCGACGGTCACCCCCCGTGCCGGGTCGTGTCCAGTCAATTGACCGCAACAGACCGGTGCCTGACCGGAAGTGGACATGCCTCGATCCGGGTAAACTCGGGTCTTTCTCCGAGCGTCTAAGTCAGGATTGTCAGTTCGCCTTGTGGCATTTCCTTCATGCCTACGGCGTAGCCGCTTTGCGCATTCGGGCGGGTGCGCCCGCGGGGCCGGCGAGGGACAGTCTCGGTATGCCGACGGTCACATTTACCGGACACGCGGGGGTGTCGGTGCACGCCCGGGCGTTCCACCTGCTCGCAGACCCGTGGCTCGCTCCGACGGGGGCCTTTATCGGGGCCTGGCACCAGTACCCCAGAAACGATCACCTCGACGTCGATCGGTTGCTCGCCGCGGACTGGGTGGCGGTCTCGCACGAGCACCTTGATCATTTCGACCCCTGGGTCATCGGCCGGCTTCCGCGGCGGACCCGGATCCTCATTCCGCGCTATCCGGGCCCGGCCTTCCGGGAACGGATGGCGGAAGCCGCGGGTTCCCGCCAGGTAATCGAGATAGAGCCCTGGGAGAAATTTCCGCTCGACAATCGGGGCTCCTGGATAACGGTCATTCCGGAACTCTCCCCTATGTGCCATGACGCGGCCTTTCTCGTCGTCGCGGACGGGCGCGGCATCCTGCACTGCAACGACGCCCGGCTCACCGCCGCGCAGGCCCGCCGCGCCAAGCACCTCGCCGGCGGCCGGCTCGACCTGATGGCGCTGCAGACCTCCGGCGCGTCCTGGCACCCGATCTGCTACGAGTACCCGCCCGAGGAGATGGCCAAGGTCTCGATGGACAAGCGGGTGTCGAAGCTGCGCGCCGCGCAGCGCCTCGTCCGGCAGACGCGGCCGGAGCTCGCCGTCCCGTTCGCCGGGCCGCCGTGCTTCCTGGACGGCGAGGTCGACCACCTCAACTGGGTGCTCGGCCAGCGCGACGGGGCGTTCTGCGACCCCGAGGCGTCCACCGAGTGGCTGCGCGAGCACCTGCCGCAGCAGCGCTGGGACTTCTTCAAGCCCGGCGACACCGTCGACCTCGACACCGGCGAGGTCGTCCGGGACCCCGTCTCGGCGGAGTTCTCCTTCGCCGACGACGAGCGCCCCGCCTACCTCAAGCAGTACGCCGAGGACCGCAAGGAGCTGATCGAGGGCGTCCTCGCCGAGTACCCGGAGCCCGGCCCCGACCTGTACGACCGGTTCGTGGCCCACTTCGCGCACCTCGGCACGCTCAGCGACTACTTCCTCCGGCAGATCGCGATGCTGGTCCGGTTCGAGATCACCGGCCCGAACGGCGGGGTCTGGGACGTGGACTTCTCGCCGGAGGGGCTGACGGCCGGGAAGGCGTCCCCGGACGCCCGCCCGCACTACCGGATCACCACGGCCGGCCGCTGGCTGGACTCCGTGCTGACCGGCCGGATGGCCTGGGAGGACCTGCTCATCTCCTTCCGGCTCAGCCTCTACCGGGACCCGGACGTCTACAACGACTACCTGGTGGGGCTGCTCAAGCACGCGAACGCGCCCGCGCTGAACGCCGTCGAGGCCTACGAGACGGGACGGGACGAGAGCGAGCGGATCACCGTGGAGTGGGCCGGCGGGTGCTACGACATCCCCCGGTACTGCCCGCACGCCGGCGAGGACCTGTCGGTCGGCGCCGTCATCCGCGAGGGCCAGGTGCACTGCCTGGCGCACAACTTCGCGTTCGACCTGGCGACCGGCGCGTGCGTGAACGCCCGCGCCGCGAACCTGACGAGCCGCCGGGTCTCCTGACCGGACGGCCGTCCCGGGCCCGGGCCGGACCACGCCGACAGGGGCGTGTCCGGCCCGGGTGTTGTGCCGGGTTGTGTTAGGTTTCTTGCGGTAACTGGGGGGTTGAAGTGGTGCGCGTGAACCGCGGTGGTCGGGCGGCATTCGGTGGGAAACTGGGCGGCAAGCTGACGATCGGGAAACCGAGCCGGGCGCAGCTCGGCCTGATCGCGGTGGTGTTCGTCCTGCTCGTCGCCGGCGGCGAGGTCCTGGCCCTGAAGATGGGGGCGTTCAACGTGCCGCTGGGCTCCGACGCGCATCCCGCGGTCGCCGACCACCCCAAGCACTGACGCCTCCGGGGGCCGCCGGCGCGGCTCTCACTTCGCGGTGTTGCGGGCCTTCATGATGCTCTGCAGGTCCGGATGGGCGCCGCCGGACGCGTCCGCCAGCGACGGGCACGCCCACTCGGACTGGTGGCCCCACGAGTAGGAGATCTCCAACGGGGGACGCGGCGCGAGCTTGTCCCAGCGGGCGAGGATCTTCCGGAACTGCGCCTGCGTCGGCAGCCAGTACTGCTTGTCGCCCTTGGTGCAGCTCTGCCCGAACGCCTGCAGGACGGGTGCGACCCGCGCGCGCGGGATGCCGGCGTCGTCGGCCATCCGGACCATCCGGTCGATCGCCCCGATGTTGCAGGAGTCCTGCACGTCCGACGAGCCCTTGCAGGGGTAGGGGTCGAGGCCGTAGATGTCGACGCCGACCCGCTTCGGCGCGAGCTGCTTCATCGGCCAGTCGGTCAGCGAGATGAACGAGACCTGACCGGGCGCATTCTGCCGGATGTAGTCGGCGCGGCGCCGGATCTCGCCGGCGACCTTCGGGCAGCGCCCGGTGTCCGGCTCGTCCGACAGGTACCAGCCGTACACCTTCGGGTTGTGCCCGTACCGCTGCACCGCCCGGGTGAACTCGTCGTAGTTCAGGTCGAAGTCGCCGCAGGTGAAGTTGCCGACCCACAGCAGCGCCTGCATCCCGTCGGGGACCCCTGCGACGAGCGCGTCGTCCGGCTTGGCGTCCACCAGGTTGTAGCCGAGCTCCTTCAGCCGCGGGTAGTCCGACGGCTGGGTGTTCAGCGCGATGCGGCGGGTCTGGCCCGGCCGCGCGGCGGGGCTGCCGGGCGTCGCGGGCGGGCCGGTGTAGGGCTCGTCCCCGCCGGACGACGACCTGTGCTGCAGGTAGAGGAGGAACCCGGCCACCAGCACCACCGCGGCCGCGACGGCCGAGACCTTGAACCGGACGTCCCGGATGTCCATGTCTGCCTTTCCTGACGCGGAGTCTCCCTTTCCCTGACGCGGATGTCTACGCCGCGGAACCGGGCTCCTCGGCGGGCGTGCGCGCGGCGGTGTCCGGCGCCGGCGCGGCCGTCGCGCCGGGCGCCTCCTCGACGGTCCCGTCCGGCGCGACCTGCAGCGGCGGGATCGTGAACCCGAGGATGTGCTTGACGGTGTCCCAGAGCGCGCGCAGCGTCTGCCGCATCGACGGGTCGCGCAGGTAGACCGCGTCCACCGCGACCCGCGCCGGGACGATCCGCTCGATGTAGTTGACGAGGTCGACCTCCTCGCCGGGGCCGAGCACGTCGAAGTCGCGGAACCGGACCTCCGACACCCCGGTCAGCCCCGGCCGGTGGTCGAAGATCCACCGCGAGTCCGCGTCGTAGTGCACGGCGAGGTCGTAGGTCTCCGGGCGCGGCCCGACCAGCGTCATCTGCCCGCGCAGCACGTTCACCAGCTGCGGCAGCTCGTCCAGCGACCACTGCCGCAGCAGCTTGCCGATCCGGGTGAGGCGCGGGTCGCAGTTGGCGGTGACGGTGAGCCCGCCGACGCCCTGCCGCATCGTCCGGAACTTGTACATGGTGAACGGCCGCCCGCCCTGCCCGACGCGGGTCTGCCGGAACACCCCGGGGCCCGGGCTGGACAGCCGGACGAGCAGGTAGATGAGCGCGAGCGGGACGCTGAGCAGCAGCAGCCCGGTGACCGCGCCGGCGATGTCCAGGGCGCGGCGCGCCGCCGACGGCGCGACGCCGTCGGACGGGTCGACGGGCCGGGTGGCGAGTTCGGTGTGGTCCTCGGACATGGTCACCCCTTGCTGTGCGGAGCAGGGTCGTCGGCCGCGGCGAGGCCCGCGCCGGGCGCGTCCGGCACGGGCCCGGCCGCGGGTTCGCGGGCGGCGGTCTTGCGGACGTGCTGGAACCAGGCGAGCAGCGCGGCGGTGGTCGCGACGAACGAGACGGACGTGGCGATCGCCGCGCCGACCGCGCCGTGCCGGGGGATGAGGATCGCGCCGAGCACGACGACGACCACCAGGCCGATGCCCTGCCCGGTGGACGCGGCGCCGGGCCGCCCGACCCCGTACAGGTACGCCATGATGAGCCCGGTGACGCCGAACGTGACGACGCCGGCGAGCCGGATGTAGGTCGGCACGACCGCGTCGTCGAACACGTCCCCGAAGATCCACGGCAGCGCGGTCCCGGCGATGAGCGCGAGCGGGACCGCGGCGAGCGCCGACACGCCGAGCGCGGGCAGGATGAGGCGGGCGGTGCGGCGGGTCGCCTTCGCCCGGTCCTCCTTGGCGAAGTCGGGGTACAGCACGTAGTTCACGGCGAGGCCGGGCAGCTGCACCAGCTCGGCGAACTTGCTCGCGACCGTGTAGACGCCGAGGACCTTCGGGCCGGCGAGCGCGCCGAGCAGCGCCATGTCGAACCGGAGCTGCAGCAGGTCGATGAGCTGCCCGACGTAGCCGCGCACCCCGTACCCGGCGATCGTGCGGCCGAGGCGCCGGTCGGGCCGTCCCCAGCCGCGGAAGAACCCGCGGGTGGCGAGGCGCCGCGCGATCCACGCGGCCGCCGCGACGTCGGCGAGCACGAGCCCGGCGATCAGCGCGCCCGGCCCGTACCAGCCGGTGAGCAGCACCAGGTAGATCGGCACGAAGACGAACTCCTCGACCGCGATGGCGAGGCTCGCGCCGGGCTGGTCGTCGGTGCCCTGCAGCAGGCCCTTGCCGACCGACACGAACCCCTGCGTGAACGACGGGGCCGCCGCGGCGATCGTGATCCAGATCCCGAACGACTTGAAGAACACCAGGTAGGCGAGCGGGCTGAGGGCGAGCCAGCCGACCCCGCCGAGCACCGCGCCGATGACGGTCAGCCACGCCAGCGTGGGCCGCACCCGGCTCTGGTCGTAGGAGTCGCGGGCCAGGAAGTACGGCGCGGCGCCGGGGAGCCCGGCGCTGGACAGCTGGCACAGCAGCCCCGGCAGGATCCGCACGAGCGTGAACGCGCCGACGAGCTTCGGCCCGCCGATCCGCGCGACCAGGATCGTGGCGATGCCGAGCGAGCCGAGCGCGCCGATCCGTCCCGCCATGTTCCCCGCGACGAGCGCGAGGAGCCGCCGCCGCAGCCGTCCGGCGTCGGCTTCGGCGGCCGGCACCGCCGCCGGCTGCTGAGTGTCGGTCATCGGGCTCCCTCCGGGGCGGGGTCGTCCGGGGTTCCTGGGGGCCGCCGCTCGGCGGCGGTGCGCCTTCCGAAGAGGTCGAGGGCGGCGACCAGGCCGAAGAAGGCCCAGCCGTGCCGGTAGTGCAGCGTCTGGTAGAAGAGCGCGGACACCAGGAACACCGCGAGGAGCGCGCCGAACATCTCCGGGCGCGGGACGAGCGCGGCGTACTCGGCGGTGAGGGCGCCGCGGCGGGCGATCCGCACGCACCGCATGATCAGCACGAACAGCAGCGTGACCAGCGCGATCCCGCCGAGGAACCCGCGTTCCAGCACGGCCGCGATGTAGTCGTTGTGCGCCTCGCGGACGTACCCGTACTGCCGCGCGAGCATCTGCGGGCGCGTCTGGTTGGGGCCGATGCCCCACGGGTGCGGCTGCTCCTCCAGCATCTGCATCGTCGCGGCGTTCACCGAGCTGCGCGACTCGGTGCTCTCCCCGGTGGTGCGCCCGATCGAGTCGCGCAGCACCGGCGACATCTGGGACGCCTGGTCCAGGTAGGGCTGGATGTCGACGGTGGTGACGACGGCGACGCCCGCGCCCGCGACGAAGAACGCCAGCGAGCCGACCGCGATCGCGTGGTGCGCCCTGCCCCTGCGGACCAGGCCGAACAGGTAGCCGAGCAGCAGCGCGACGCACAGCGCGAGGAGCCCGCCGTTGGAGCCGGTCAGCCCCTCGGCGGTGAGCAGGACGGCGCAGACCGTCCAGCGGTGCCAGGTCTTGCGCGGGTACCGGGCCGCGCGCGTGATGAAGAAGACGCAGATGAACCAGTTGGAGGCGTAGTTGGCGTCGCCGAAGGTGAACATGGCGCGCTCGCCGTCCAGCTGCTTGCCGGACATCGCCTCGATCCCGAGCACCATCCCGAGGATCTCGATGACGGCGTAGAGCGTGCCGATCACGATGAACGCGCGCAGCGCGAGCCGCAGCATCCCCGGCTCGCGGCCGAGGTTGGCGATGCACACCGCCCACATCAGCACGAACAGGTCCTTGACCAGGGTCAGCGTGCCCGCGTCGTTGACGACCGCGGCGATCCCGCCGGCGATGATCGTCATCAGCGTGGGGATCAGGAACGGCCACCGCACCGGCAGCTTCCGCGTGCCCGCCCACAGCAGCGTCACCGCGGACAGCGCGATGAGCGCGAGGTCGGGCAGCCCGGTGTTGCCGGGGCCCGGTGGCAGGCCCGCCGGCATCAGCATCGGCAGCGACGCGATGCCCGCCACCAGCGCCACCGACGTCAGCGGCCACCGCCGCCGGAGCGCCGGGAGCTCCGGCTCCGCGGCCGCTCCGGCGTCCGGCGGCGCGTCCTGCGCCGCCTCGGCCCGCGGTGCGTCCGGTGGCGCCTTGGTCAGTGCGGTCATGGGCGCTTGGAGCTTCCTCGGTAGGTCTCGTCCAGGACGGTCCCGAGATGCGCGGGCGAGAACCAGTCGCCGATCCGGCCGCGGGCCCGCTCGGCCATCCGCGCGGCGGCGGCCGGGTCGTCGAGCAGCGCGCCGATCGCGGCGGCGAGCTGCTCGGGGTCCTCCGGCGGGACGAGCATCCCGGTCTCCCCGGCCAGCACCAGGTCCTGGTTGGACGGGACGGCCGTCGCGACCAGCGGGATCCCCGCGCCGATCGCCTCGACCAGCACGCACGGCAGGCCCTCCCAGCGGGACGGCATCGCCATCAGGTCGAACGCGGGCAGCACCTCGGCGACGTCGTCGCGGTGCCCGAGCCAGCGCATCCGCTCCCCGATGCCGAGCTTGGCGGTCAGCGCGGCCAGCTCGTCCGCCATCGGGCCGCCGCCGACCCACAGCCCGAACACGTCGTCGGGCAGCCGCGCGAGGGCCTTCGCGAAGATCTCCGGGCCCTTCTGGAACGTCAGCCGGCCGATCGCGCCGACGACCTTCACGCCGAGCGGCAGGTCGAGGCGGCGGCGGGCCTGCGCGCGGGACCCGGCCGCCGCCGCGTATCTCTCGACGTCCACGGCGGGCCACGACAGCCGGACCCGCTCCGGCGTCGTGAGCCCGAGCCGCAGCGCCGTCGTCACCGTCTCCGACCCGATCGCGAGGAACGCGTCGGTGCGCTTGGCGGCGATCCGCTCGAGCCGGATGTACACGCTGCGCCGCGCCCACGACTGGAACTCGTTGAACGGGAACCCGTGCCAGGTGTGCACGATCCGCGGGACGCCCGCGCGCGCCGCCGCGACCCGCCCGATCACGCCGCCCTTCGCGCTGTGCGTGTGGACGACGTCGTAGCGCCCCTCGGCGAGCACCCGCGTCAGCGTCCTCAGCGCGGCGAGGTCGTCGCGCGGCGAGATCTGCGGGACCAGCGGCCCCACCTGCACGATCTCCATCCCGGCGGCGTGCGCGCGGGGCGTCAGGTCGCCCGCCGCCGCGTTCGCCACCGCCTCGTCCCCGTACAGGACGGTGTCGCGTGTCGCTCGCGCCTCACTGTCCATCCCGACGCCGCCGGTCACGATCGCGCGCTCGTACTCCCCGTCCGGCAGCGCCAGCGCGCCGTTCAGCGCGACCTGACCGGCGCCGCCGTTGAACCGGGTGATCACCGTGGCGACTCGGAGCTTCCTGCTCGTACTCAACGCGCACCTCACAGGCCGGGAGGGTCGGGGCTGCACCCTGTGTGGAAAGAACGGGCATCACATAGACAAGAAGGCCCGGGCGGCGGCGGGTCGCCGGCCGGCAGCGGGCGCCGCACCGGGTGGTACTCCGGGAGCAGCCGGCGCAGCAGCAGCCGGACCCGGCCGTCGTCGCCGTCGCCGGCCGCCGCGGCCAGCTCGTCCAGCAGCTGCGGCAGCCCGGCGGGCGGCGGCGCGGGGCGGGTCGCCCAGATCTTCGGATGCGCGGTGCGGATCCGCCGCTCGGAGTCGGCGAACGCCTTCTCCGCGAGCTTCTCGCCGGGCCCGAGCCCGCTGAACCGGATCGTCACCTCCGGCAGCCGCAGCTGCTCGGCGTACCGGTGCACCAGCTCCACCACCGGGACGGGACGGCCCATGTCCAGCACGAACGTCTCCGCCTCCTCCGCCAGCGCCGCCGCCTCGATCAGCAGCCCCGCCGCCTCCGCCACCGTCATGAAGTGCCGCGCCACCTCCGGATGCGTGATCGTCACGACCTCGCCGGAGGAGATGCGGTGCGCGAGCAGGCTGAGCAGCGCGCCCGCCTCGCCGATGACGTTGCCGACGCGGACCGCCGCGAAGCACGTCGGGCCGCCCGTCGCGGTCTGCAGCAGCAGCTCGCCGAGCCGCATCGTCGCGCCGAACACCGACGTCGGCTCGGCGGCCTTGTCGGAGGAGACGAACACCATCCGCTGCACGTCGTGCCGGACCGCGCTGTCGACCGCGTGCCGGGTGCCGACGACGTTGTCGGCGACGCCCCGGCACGGGTCCTGCTCCACCTTCGCCAGCTCGTTCTGGCCCGCGGTGTGGAACAGCAGGTCGGGCCGCGCGTCCCGGACCGCCCGGTCGACCCCGTCGCGGTCGCGCACGTCGACCTCGGCGAGCGTGACGCCGGCGTCCCCGCCGGCCTCCGCGGCGAGCTCCCGGCCGAGCCGGGCGAGCCCGGCCGCGTCCTTGTCGACCAGGCACAGCGCCTCCGGCTCCAGCCGCCGGACCTGCCGGCACAGCGCCGACCCGACCGTCCCGCAGGCGCCGGTGACCAGCACGCGCCGGCCCCGGACGAGGCGCCGCCCGCGCAGCCCGGCGAGCGCCACCTCGTCCCGCCCCATCAGCAGCGCGAGCGGGCTGACGGGGACGGGCGGGGGCGGCGCGGCGGCCCGGCGGTTCGGGCGCGGCGGGAACCATCGCACGGTCAGCTCCGGGTCCGCAGCGCCTCGGTGAGTGCGGCGATGACGCGGTCCTGGCCGTCGGGCGTCAGTCCCGGGTACAGGGGGAGGGACAGCAGTTCCTCGCCGACCCGGTCGGTCACCGGCACCCGCGCGCACTCGTCGGCGCCCAGGATGTCCCGGTACGACGTCATCTGGTTCGCGGGGATGAAGTGGACGGACGTCGACACGCCCGCCGCCTCCAGCTCCGCGCTGATCGCGTCCCGGTCGGGGACCCGCACCTGGTAGAGATGCCACGCGTGCTGGATCCCGCCGAGGTTCCGCTGCGGCAGCGTCAGGCCGGGCAGGTCGCGGAACGCCGCGTCGTAGGCGGCGACGATCTCGGCGCGGCGCCGCTGCCATTCGGGCAGCGCGGCGAGCTGCGCCCGCCCGATCGACGCCTGCACGTCCGTCATGTTCGCCTTCAGACCGACCTGCTTCACGTCGTACCGCCAGCTTCCGCCCGGCAGGTACCGCTTCCACGAGTCCTTGCTCATCCCGTGCAGCCGCATCGCGCGGACCTTCTCCTGGAGGCCCTCGTCGCTCGTCGCGATGGCGCCGCCCTCGCCGATCGGCATGTTCTTGGTGGCGTAGAAGGAGAAGCACGCCGCGAACGACTCCGCCCCGACGGGCTTCCCGCCGCGCGCCGCGCCCGGGCCGTGCGCCGCGTCCTCGACGACCCGCGTCCGGTCGAGCCCGGCCGCCTCCGCGAGCGCCGCCACGTCCACCGGGTAGCCGCCCTGGTTCTGGACGATCATCGCCGCCGGCTTCACCCGCGCGGCCGCCGCGGCGACCGTCTCCGGGCTCGGCACCAGCGTGTCCTCGTCGATGTCCACCAGCACCGGCCGGTGCCCCGCGTGCAGGATCGCGTTGATCGCGCCGCAGAACGTCAGGCTCGGCGTCAGCACCGCCGACCCCGGCGGCAGCTCCAGCCCGCGCAGGCACAGCTCCAGCGCGGTCGTGCACGAGGCGACCGCGACGACGTGCGCGGCGCCCAGATAGTCGGCGAACTCCTGCTCGAATGCCGCCGTCTGCGGCCCCGTGGTGATCCACCCCGAGTCGAGCACCTTCACCACGGCGTCCGACACCTCGCCGGACACCGACGGGATCGTGAACGGAACGGTGGACTGACCGGCTGAACTCATCTGCTACCCCTTGATCTTGCGGGACGTGGCGATGACACCGAGGAGCGGCCAGCCGGACGCGGCGACCAGGTCCCGGACCGTCTCCAGTCCCGACACCCGCGTCACCGGACCGACCACCACGACCACCCCGACCTCGTCGTCGGAGCCCGGATCGATGTCCTCGAACGCGTGCACGTGGCACACCGCGCGCACGGGCACCGGGACCGGCTGGGTGATCTCCGAGGGGGAGACCGCCTCGCCGGACTTCTTCGTCATCACGGCGGTGCCGCCCCCGGCGCGGACCACCGACGTGCTCTTCCCCGTGCCGGGACCGGAGCTGTTCAGCGACGGGCCGTCGCCCGGCTCGTCGCCGGACCCGTCGTCCTTCTTCGGCTTGCCGGGCTTGGCCTTCGCGGCGCCCGTGACGGTGCCGCCGTCGCCGCCGTCGCCGTCGCCCGGGCGCTGCCGGACGGGACGGGTGCCGACCACCTTCGTCCGGTCCCCGTACACCGCCGACGCCACCGACGACACGAGGTCGGCGGGCAGCGGCCCGGGCGCGCCGACCAGCGTGACCTGCCCGACCTCCTCCTTGCGGGCGGCGAGCCGGACCCGCCGGCCGAGGTCGGCGAGCTCCGCCGGGCCCTTGTCCGCCCAGCCGAGCAGCGGGACGCCGAGCCGCCGCGCGACCCGCCGCTGCCCGGGGATCGTCGGGCGGGCCATCTCGTTCACCACCGCGATCAGGATCCCCGCGACCAGCCCGACCAGGCCCGCGACGACCGCCATCATCACCGCCGGGTCGCTCTTCGGCGCGATCACCGCCGGCTGCACCACCGAGGCGTTGCCCGCCGTCAGCAGCTGCGCCTGCAGGTCCGACCGGTTCGACCGCAGGTCGGTCAGCTCCGCCTGCACCCGCTCCCGCTCGTTCGCGGCGCCGATGTCGGGGTTCGGCTGCGCGCCCGCCCGCCGCGACAGCGGCCCGAGCTTCTTCTCCAGGTCCCGCACCCGCTTGTCGATGGAGGAGAGCTGCTGGTTGATCGCGCCCTGGTTGGAGTCGTTGATCTCCTTCACCACGGCGGCGCCGATCGCGTCGGTCAGCTTCCGCGCGGCCTGCGGGTCCTTGTCCTTCACCGACAGCTCGACGACCGTCGAGGTGCCGAGCCCGGCGACCCCGATGTCCTTCGCGAGCTTGGTGGTGGACCGCTGCAGGTGCAGCTGCCCCAGCACCCCGGCGAGCAGGTTGTCGCTGGTCGCGAACGCCTTCACCTGGCTGACCTCGGTGCTGACCCCCGCGTCCCCGGCCGCCGCGTCGGCGGCCTTCGCGGTGGCCTGCAGGCGCGTCTTCGCGACCGCGGGCGGGTCCTGCCGGCTCATCACGCCGCCCACCAGCACGAGCGGGACGACCGTCATGAGCAGCAGCAGCGCCCAGTAGCTGCGGGCGACGCGCGCCGCGACCTCATCGATCTCCACGGGTCTCCCCTCCGGCCTCCGGCTTCGTACGGCCGAGCGTAGGAAGGCCCGATGCCGCCCGAATCGCCCAAACGACGACCCCCCACTACGCCGTTTGCACCAGGCCTCCCGCGTCGGCGGTGGTCAGGCGCCGGGGCGCATGCCGGCGCGCATCGCGAGGGTGATCGCCTCCAGCGCCGAGTGCATGTCGAGCTTCGCCAGCAGGTTCTGCGTGTGCGTGCGGACGGTGTTGGCCGACAGCCCCAGCCGCTCGGCGATCTCCGCGCGGCCCAGGCCGTCGACCATGCACTGCAGCACCTCGCGCTCCCGGGGCGTCAGCTCCGCCAGCAGCCGCGCGCCGCCGGCGTCCCGCGGGTCGCCCGCGACGAGCCGCCGCAGCACCTCGCCCAGCACGTCCGGCGGGATCCAGCCGCCCTGCCGCGCCGCCGACCGGATCACCCGCGCGACGAGGTCCGCGCCCTCGGTCTTCGACAGCCAGCCGACCGCGCCGCGCCGCACCGCCTGCACCAGCGTGTCGAGGTCGCTCATCGCGGTCAGCACCACCACCCGCACGTCCGGATGGTCCTCGCGGACGCGGTCCAGGACGTCCAGGCCGCTCTCGGCGCCCAGCGTCATGTCCAGCACGACCACCTGCGGGCGCTCGGTGCCGGCGAGCGCCAGCGCGCGCCGCACGTCCGCGGCGATCGGCAGGATCACCAGATCGGGCTCGCGGGCCAGCCGGGCGGCGAGCGCCTCGGCGAACAGCGCGTGGTCGTCCACGATCAGGACCCGGATCGGTTGCATCCACCGACGATGACCGGTGCGGACGCGATCCGGATCCTGCAAACGCTGTAGTCGTTTCGGACATGCCGCGGCGGGCGGCGCACCGGGCACCGAACCCGGCCCGCGCGCCCGCCCGGGGATCTCCGCAGGTGGCGGGCGCGCGCGGGAGGGAACGTGCGCGGACGCCCCGACCCGCGCGCCGGTTGACCGCCGTCCGGACCCGGACACCTGGAGGGCGGTCCGTTGACCATCCGCGACCGCCTGCTGATCCTGTGCGTGACCGAGCAGGGACGCACCGGCGCAGGGGATGCCATATGAAAGTCCTGATCACAGGGGGAGCCGGGTTCATCGGCAGCACGATCGCGTCCGCGTTCGCCGAACGCGGGATCACGCCGGTGGTGCTCGACAGCCTCATCACCGGCCGGCAGGAGTTCACCGACGGGAAGATCTTCTACCAGGGCGACATCGGGGACGGGGAGCTCGTCGACGCGATCTTCCGGGAGCATCCGGAGATCGGCGTCGCGGTGCACTGCGCGGCGCTGATCGTGGTGCCCGACTCGATGAAGGACCCGCTGCGCTACTACCGGGTCAACCTCGGGCGCACCCGCGACTTCGCCGAGCACCTGGTCCGCAACGGCTGCGACCGGATGATCTTCGCGTCGACCGCGGGCATGTACCGGCCGGAGGCCGACCTGTCGGTGACGGAGACCTCGGCGCTGGAGCCGCAGAACCCGTACACCCGCTCCAAGATGATGGCCGAGCTGATGCTCGAGGACGTCTGCCGCGCGACCTCGCTGCGGGTCGTCTCGCTGCGCTACCTCAACCCGATCGGCGCGGACCCGCAGCTGCGCACCGGCCTGCAGAGCAGCAAGCCGACGCACGCGCTCGGCAAGATGATCGAGTCGTACGAGCTGGGCGTCCCGTTCAAGATCACCGGGGTGGACTGGGACACCCGCGACGGCACCGCGATCCGCGACTACATCCACGTCTGGGACATCGCCCGCGCGTTCTGCGCGGCGGCGGACCGGTTCGACGCGATCGTCCCGCCGCTGCGCCCGGCCGGGGAGGGCTCCGGTTACGAGGTGATCAACCTCGGCACCGGCGACGGGACCACCGTCCGGGAGCTGGTCGACGCGTTCCGCGAGGTCGTCGGGGAGGCGTTCGTCGCGGAGGAGGCGCCGGCGCGTCCCGGCGACGTCGTCGGCGCGTTCGTCCGGCCCGACAAGGCGTGGGAGCTGCTGCGCTGGAAGCCCGAGTACACGATCGAGGACGCCATCCGGCACTCGCTCCAGTGGGCCGAGCGGCGCCGGGAGCTCGACGTCGCCTGACCACCGGCCCGCCCGCCCGGGGCTCGCCCGGTCCCTCCACCCTTCCGCCGGAGGGACCGGACGAGCCGGGGCGTGCCGGCGTCAGCCGCGGGGCTGCTCCGTACCGGCACGCCCCGCGCGGAACCGGCGGACGAGCGGCAGCACGACGAGCATCTGGACCGCCGCTGCCGCCGCAACGACGACCATCGCCAGGCCCATGCCCGCAACCTGGTGCCGGAAGCTCCCGTCACCGCTGCGCAGCATCGTCGCGTGCGACGCCTGGTAGGCCCACAGCGCCGCGACGGCCAGCGCACCCACGATCCAGACGACGGCCGGACGCAGCACGCGCACGTTCACCCAGCGCCCGCTGACCAGCCCCGCACCCCACCTGACCAGGACCAGCAGCGCTCCCGGCACCACCGCGAACGCGAGCGGGTTGTAGTGCCACGCGGTGGCGACGTCCCCGCGCATCAGCGCCTGCACCGCCCGCGTCCCGCCGCACAGCGGGCACACCATGCCGATCAGCCGGAGCGGGCTGTGGAGGGCGATCGGCGGCAGCCCGAACACCGCCATCAGCGCCCCGGCCACCAGCCCCGCCACTGCCACCGCACGCAGCCGGCGGTGCCGATCGTCCCGGTCCCAGCTGAACCGCACGGGCACCCACCCGGTGCCGCGCTCCCGCATGCCCTCACGTCCTCCCGCCATCCCTTCGTTCTACCCTGCCCGAGCCCCTCCCGACGTCCCGCCCTTTCCTCACGCGCGGCCGGGAACATCCGGCCCCGGAGCAACGCGCCGACCCGCTCCGCCTCCCGCCGCGCGTCCCCGAGAAGGCTCTCGCACCCGTAACCGACCAGGTGGTAACACCAGGTGTCGCGCTTGCTCAGGGCGCGTAGCGGGCCCACACGGCCTTGCCCCCTTCGTCCAGCGGCCGAACACCCCACTCCCGGACAAGCTCAGCCATCAACCGCAGCGAGGCCGGACGGGGGGTCCGGCCTCGCGGGGGTCAGCTCATGCCGACGTATTGGTGGTCGGTGCGGATGCGGTGGTTCTCGTCGAGGGTGATGATCTCGAGGCCGCCGCCGACGGTCTCGCCGGTGGCGATCACGACCATCGACCAGCGGAACGCGATGATGTTGGGCATGAGGACGGCGGGTTCGTCGGCGGCCTGGAAGATGTGCTCGCCGGGCTCGATGAACAGCTCGTAGGCGCGGGACACGCGGGCGTTCAGGCTCTCGTGGCCGCGGACCTCGAGCGACGGGTGTGGGATGCCCAGGTTCGCGGCGGCGTCCCGGGCCGCCTCCGGCGGGTTGACCAGGACCTGGAGGCCGTCCGGCGCCCACAGTTCCCGGATGAGGGCCGACCGCGCTTCGGGGTCGGGCTCGTTCCACTGCGCCATGTATCGGTCGGTCCACTGCTTGAGTTCGAGTGTTTCGTTCATGGGCAGCAGTCTGCGGGCCCGCGTGCGGGGATGCGATTCCCTGGAGGGAATGACGGGTCAGAGGCCGAGGCGCTTCAGCAACCCCGCGAGCGGGTTGGGCGGGGTGGGTTTCGCGGAGACGGAGAGGGACCATTTCGCGTGCCCGTGGGCGTCGACCACGATGTATCCGGGGCCGCAGATGGGAGCGCTTTTGAGCGCGTCGGACGTGCCCCACATGATCTGGCTCATGGTCTTGTACGGGCAGTACTCCCTGCGGCGGTGCTTCTTCAGGCAGCGGTACTGGACGGTCCACGTCCGTTCGGTGTCGATGTGGATGCCCAGCGTGGCCGGCGAGTCCGCGTGGTGGACGAGCACTTCCGACCCGGTTCCCGGGTATTCCCGGAACAGTTCGATCGTGTCGTCGATCGGCCGTATCCGCAGCGACCACGAACCCTTTCCCGACTGGAGTGACCAGGGGCCGACCTTGAAATGCGTCGGGCGGCGTCCGGTCTCGGACGGCGCGGGGAGATAGGACCGCTTCCGCGAGGTGTCGTGCAGGACGAAGGTGTAAAGGGGATCGTCCGGCGTTTCCGTGGAGGTGATGGACACGGCCTTGAATTCGGTGCTGCCGGACCCGTTCCTGGTCATCTCCAGGATCGCGGGCCCTCCGGGGCGCGGCCAGTCGATCGGGAAGAGGTAGGAGCGGGTGAGGGCGCCCGAGTAGGAGAAGCGGCCGTCCAGGCGCGGGTCCGGCGCGGGCTCGCCGCGGCTGCGTGCGGCCCGTGAGACGTCGATGGGCACCGGGAGGCCGTGGGTGCGGGCGTCGAGCCTGGTCAGCGCGTTCCTGGCGGTGGCCAGGGCGAGGTTCGCGCGCTCGGTGTCCTGCGCAGTGAGGGCCTCCGTGGCCTCGCCGTAGGCGTCGAGCGCGCGGCGGTAGTCGGCCACGGATTCGGCGGGGACGCCCGGTGCCGACGGGTCGAACGCGAGCGCGGCGAGTTCTTCGCCGAGCTCGGTGGTGAACCCGTCCAGCTCGGCCAGGCGGCTGGCCCGCCCGGCGAGGGCGGGCGGTCCGGGGCGGCGCCGCCGGACGGCGCGGGCGGCGAGCAGGGCGAGCAGGGCGCTGGCGGCTCCGAGCAGGTAGGCGACGACGAACGCCACGGCGGCCCCCGGATGAGCGGATCACTTGCGGCGACTCTACGTCTCGGAGGCGAAGGCCGCTCTGGTGAGGGTCGCGGCGGTGTCGACGGCGGTGGCGATCGCGTCGTCGGGGGAGAGGCCGCACAGGTCGGTGAGGACGAAGAACGCCTCGGCGCCGCAGGCCAGGGCGAGGGAGTGCTTGAGGCGGGCGAGGGCGCCGGGGGACGGGTCCGCGAAGGGCGCCAGGGCGTGGTCGATCAGCGCGAACCGCATGCCGGGGCGGGCGCCGGAGCGGGCCGGCGCGGTGATCGTGGTGGAGATCATCGCCCGGACGGCGCCCTGGTGGGCGTGGACGTGGCGGAGCAGGTAGCCGGTGGCGAAGGCGACCCGCTCGGCGGGATCGGCCGAGGCGGCGACGGGGGCGAGGGCCTCCTCCGGGCCGGGCCAGACGGCCACGAGGGCCTCCTGCAGGAGCGAGGTCAGGTCGGGGAAGTAGCGGTAGGCGGTGGCCTCGGAGACGAGGGCGGCCTTCGCCACCCGCGGCATCGTCACCTCGGCGCCGGACCGGGCGAGGTCGCGGCAGGCGTCGACGATCGCCTTGCGCGTCCGGGCCTTCTGGTTCGCGCGCCCGGTGACGGTCTCGGCCTCCATCGTCCGGCTCCTTCCTGATAGGTGACTTTCTTCGTGAGAGTGTACTTGCATGAACTCGTGCAGGCAGCCTATCGTCATGAGAGTTCACTCTCATGAGAGAAGGGATCGCCATGAGCGGAGTCGCGATCGTCCGGCCGGACGAAGGGGAGAGCGTCCGGCTGGGGACGACCACGATGCGGATCCTCGAGGACGGCACCACGACCGGCCACCGCCTGGGGATCGGTGAGATCACCGTCGCCCCGCGCACGGCGGGGCCGCCGCAGCACCGGCACGCGCGGCACGACGAGGGGTTCTACGTGGTCTCCGGCACCGCCCGGTTCACGGTCGGCGAGACCAGTTACGACGTGCCGGCGGGGACGCTCGCGATGATCCCGCCGGGCGCGCCGCACACGTTCGCCAATCCCGGGGACGAGCCGCTGGTGTTGCTGAACACCTTCACCCCCGACCTGTACGTCCAGTACTTCCGCGACCTGAAGGTGATGATCGAGTCGGGCGTGGAGTTCACGCCGGAGGCGAGCATCGAGGTCATGAAGCGCTATGCCACCGAGCCGGCGACCGAATACGAGAAGTAGGAGTCCGATGTCCGAGCATTTGCTGTCCACGCCTTTCGGGGACGTTCCGCTGACCATTGACGAGGGCGGGGAGGGGAAGCCCGTCCTGCTGCTGCACGGTGGAGCCGGGCCCGTTTCGGTGAGCGGGTTCGCCGAACTTCTCGCCGGCCGGGGCAATCGTGTTCTCACGCCCGTCCACCCCGGGTTCGGCGGTACGGCGCGTCCGGAGAAACTCGATTCGGCCCGGGGGCTCGCCGAGGTCTATGCGCGGTTCCTGGAGGAACGGGAAATCGAGAACGCGACCGTCATCGGCAGTTCCGTCGGCGGGTGGGTGGCAGCGGAACTCGCCCTCGCCGCGCCAGAACGCCTCGAAGGGCTGGTGCTGCTGGACGCGGTCGGCCTGGAAAGCGCCGAGCACCCGGTCGCGGATTTCTTCTCGCTGACGTTCGACCAGGTCGTCGACCTGAGCTATGCCGACCCGGACGCGTACCGGATCGACCTTTCGGCGCTTCCGGACGAGCAGAAGCGCATCGCGGCCGGCAACCGGGACGCGCTGCGCGTCTACGGCGGCGAGTCGATGGCCGACCCGACCCTGAAGGGACGGCTCGCGGCCGTCTCCACGCCGACGCTGGTCGTGTGGGGAGAGGCCGACCGGATGGTGACGCCCGCATACGGCCGGGAGTACGCGGACGCGATTCCCGGGGCCGGTTTCCGCGTCATCGAGCGCGCCGGGCACCTGCCGCAGATCGAGGCGCCGGACGCGCTGCTGGCGGTGTTCGAGGAGTTCGCGGCGTCCGCCGGGGCCTGAGCGACGGGGGAGGCTCGGAAGGGCGCGGTGGGCAAGGCATGAGACTGCTGTCTAAACTGGCGTCACCACCAAGCAAGCGATAGGTGACAGAAGCGGAGGACCGGCCGCACCCGGCCGCCGCTCCGGGCCGCCCGCGGGCGGCCCGGCGGCGCGAAAAGGCCGAACGTGCGGGAGAATGGGGGACGGTCACAGCGAGGAGGCGCTTTGAGCGGCGATGTGCGGTTCACCGTCACGCGGACGCTGACCAAGGACCAGCAGGCCAGGCGCGAGCGGCTGATCGACGCGGCGCGCGATCTCGCGCGCGAGGGCGGCTACCCGGCCGTCACCATGCACGACGTGGCGGACCGCGCCGGGGTGGCCCGCGCGACCGTGTACCGCTACTTCGCCACCAAGGACCACCTGCTCACCGAGGTCGCCGCGACCTGGGCGCACCGCATCACCGGCGACATCGACGCGCTCGCGGTCGGCGACACGCCGGTCGAGCGGCTCACCGCGCTGCTGGAGCGGATCGTCGAGGTGGCGGCGCAGGAGCGGACCCTGACCTCGGCCATCATCCAGGCGGTGACCTCGGACGACTCCAGCGTGGACGACGCGCGCACGGTGCTGTTCCTGTTCGTCCGCGACCGGCTGTCGGCCGCGATCGGCGAGCCGGTGCCCGCGCGCGACGACGTGGAGGTCGTGCTCGGGCACATCCTGCTCGCCGCCCTCGTCAGCCTGGCCTCGCTGCGCCGGCCCACGGAGGAGATCGCGGACATGGTCCGCACGTCCGGACGGCTCGTGCTGGCCGGGGCGCTGGCGGGTGCGACGACGGCCTGATCGGGCCATATTGGTCCATCTTCTGCGCACCCCATTGGCCCTGTGGCGAGGACCATCGGGGCCGTAGCGTTCGACGGGTGACGAACCCACCGCTGTTCCTGCTCGCCGCGCTCACGCTCGTCGCGATCCCCGGGCCCAACCACCTGTACATCACCGCGCGCAGCATCGGGGAGGGGCGCCGCGCGGGCGTCGTCTCCGCGCTCGGCGTCGAGTCCGGCATGCTGGTGCACATCGGCGCCGCGGCGGCCGGGCTGTCCGCGCTCGTCGCCGCGTCCGCCACCGCGTTCGGGGTCCTGCGCTACGCGGGCGCCGCCTACCTCGTCTTCCTCGCCTGGCGGACGCTCCGCGCCCGCGACGCCCACGACGCGCCGCTCCTGCGGCCGCGGCCGCTGCGCCGCGTCTACCTCGACGGCGTGCTGGTGAACGTGCTGAACCCGAAGGTCGTGCTGTTCTTCCTGGCGTTCCTGCCGCAGTTCGTCGACCAGCGGGCCGGCGCCGTCCCGCTGCAGATCGCGGTGATGGGCCTGGTCACCGCGCTGATCGGGCTGTCCGCCGACCTCGTCTACGCGGTCGCCGCCGGGTCCCTCGGCGGATGGCTGCGGGCCCGTCCCGGGTTCCGCCGCCGGCAGCGGTACGCGACCGGGCTCGTCTACCTCGGCCTCGGCGCCGCCGCCGTGCTCGCCGGGCCGGGCGCCCGGCGTGCATAGGTTTCCGATGAACGCTTTGTCAGTCGCCTTATAAGCGGCCGACCGCAATGCGTCCCCGATCGTGCAGCCCGCCGCCCGCCGGCTCGGTAACTTCCGGAACGACCCATCGGGGGCGGGAGGTGCGAAGGTGACGACGAGCCTGAAGGCTTTCGCCGGCGGGGCGGGGGCGTCCGGAGGGCCCGGGGGGACGGGCGGGGAGCCCGCCGCGGGCGGCGGCGACCGCTCGCCGCTGAAGCCGTGGGCGGGGGTGCCGAGCGAGCTGTCGGAGATGTTCCGGCCGCACCTGGAGGCCCTCGCCGAGGAGATGATCGAGGAGATCCTCGCCGGGATCCCCGAGTACTCGCGCCCGCAGGACGAGGAGTACGCGCGGCTCGTCCGGCTCGCCGTCGAGGGCGCGCTGCGGCAGTTCGTCGACCTGATCATGGACCCGGAGAGCTCCTGGGAGGCCGTCGCCGCCGTCTACCGGGAGATCGGCTGGGCGGAGGCCCGCGAGGGCCGCAACCTCGACATCCTGCAGACCTCGCTGCGGCTCGGCGCCCGCGTCGCCTGGCGGCGGCTCGCCTCGGAGTCCGAGCGGTACAACATCTCCCGCCGCACCCTCGCCAGCATCGCCGAGGCGATCTTCGCGTTCCTCGACGAGATCGCCCGCGCCGCCACCGAGGGGTACACCAAGGCCCGCGAGCAGGAGGCCGGCGAGCTGGAGCACCGCCGCCGCCGGCTGCTGGACATGCTGCTCGCCGAGCCGCCCGCCGCGCCGCAGGCCGTCGCCGACCTCGCCCGCCTCGCGCAGTGGCGCGTCCCCCGGACGGTCGCCGCGGTCGTCCTGTACGAGCGGGGCCAGCAGCCGTTCTCGCACCCGTCGCTGCCGCCGGACGTCCTCGCCGACGTCAACCGGCGCGAGCCGTGCCTGCTCGTCCCGGACCCGGAGGGCCCCGGCCGCGGCCGGATGCTGGAGTCGGCGCTGCGCAACTGGGTCGCCGCGCTCGGCCCGACCGTCCGCACCGAGGACGCCGCGAAGTCGCTGCGCTGGGCCCGCGAGGCGCTGCCGCTCGCGCGCCGCGGCATCCTCGCGTCCGACCGGCTGATCCGCTGCGCCGACCACATGCCGGCGCTGGTGGTGTTCAAGGACGAGGAGCTGGTGCGCGCCGTCGCCGACCTGCGGCTCGCGCCGCTGAAGACGGTCCGGCCGCGGCACCGCGAGCGGCTCATGCGGACGCTGCTGTCGTGCCTGCAGAACGGGTTCAACGCCACCGAGGTCGCGACCCGGCTGCACGTCCACCCGCAGACCGTCCGGTACCGGCTGCACCAGCTCGAGGAGCTGTTCGGGGAGCGGCTGTACGACCCGGAGACGCGGCTGGAGATGGAGATGGTGCTGACCGTCTGGCTCACCGGCCCGCCGGAGGACCGGCCGGGCGCGGACGTCATCCCGCTGGACGGCCCGCGCCGCCGCGGGCAGGACACCGCCACCGCCGACTAGCGGCCCGCCGTCGCGCGTTGCGGCGCCGGTGGCGGGATTTCCATCAAGCGATTGACCAAGCGCCGGGCGGGACCCTACGGTTGCTGCCCATGACCAGCGACTCCGGCCGGGAGCGCATCCTCGACGTCGCGACCCGGCTGTTCGCCGACCTCGGCTATGACGGCACCTCCACCCGCCAGATCGCCGACGCGGCCGGCCTCAACATCGCCACCGTCGCCTACCACACCGGCGGCAAGCGCGACCTCTACCTCGCCGTGATGGAACGCGCCCACCAGGCCGAACGCGCCGCCCTCGAGACCGCCCTCGCCGACCTCACCCCCGACGCCGCCGGGATCCTCGCCCTCGTCGACCGCTACGTCGACTTCTGCGCGGCCCACCCCGAGATCCCCGCCCTGTGGATGCACCGCTGGCTGTCGGACGCCTCCGACATCGCGGACCTGGAGGCCCGGTACGTCGAACCGCTGATGGAGGCGGTCGTCCGCGAGGTCGGCGGGATCGTGGGCGACGACGCCGACGTCGAGTACGTCACCTGGAGCGTCATCTGGTGTACCCACGGGTTCGCCCAGGGCGGCGTCCTGCGCGGCGACGGCCGGCGGCACGGCATGGAGGACCCCGCGGCGCTCGCCCGCTTCCGCGCCAACCTGCACCGGCTCGTCCTCGCGGGACTGAACCTCGACGCCCGGGCCGCGCTGTGACGGCGCGCACCGCGACCGCGAGCGCGGCGCTGCCCCGGCGGCGGCTCCTCGGCTACGGCGTCGGATCCGTCGGCACCGGCGTGTTCTCCGCGGTCCCCGGCCTGCTGCTCCTCTACTACCTGACCGACGTCCTCGGCGTCTCCGCCGCGATCGCCGGCGCCGTCCTGGTCGTCCCCAAGGCGTGGGACGTGGTGCTCAACCCGATCGTCGGCGCCGCCAGCGACCGCGAGGCCGTCCGGACCGGCCGCCGCACCCGGCTGCTGCTGATCGGCGGCGCGACGCTGCCGTTCCTGTTCGCCGCCATGTTCGCCGTCCCGGTCGACTCGCCGGGCTTCGGCGCCGGCTGGGCGGCGGTCGCGTTCCTGCTGGCGGCGAGCGCCTTCGCCTGCTTTCAGGTGCCGTACGTGGCGCTGCCCGCCGAGATCTCCGACGAGCCGTCCGAACGCGGCCGGGCGATGGCGTGGCGGGTCGTCTGCCTCACCCTCGGCATCCTCGTCGCCGGCGGCCTCGCGCCCGCCCTGTCGGACTCCGCCGGAGGAGGACGCGCCGGATACGCGCTGATGGGCGCCGTCATCGGGGCCGTCATGGGCACCGCGCTGATCACCAGCGCGCTCGCCAACCGGTGGATCCCGTCCACCCCCGGCCCGCGCCCGCTCGGCCTGGCCGCCGCGCTGCGCGCCGCCCGCGGCAACCGCCCGTTCTTCGCGCTGCTCGGCGGCTACGTCGCGCACACCCTCGCCGTCGCCATCATGCTGGCGGGCGCCCCCTACGTCGCGACCTACCGGCTCGACGACTACGGCCTCACCTCCGCGATGTTCGTCTGCATGGTCGGGCCGAGCGCGTTCGCCGTCCCGCTGTGGCGGAAGATGTCCGTCCGGTACGGGATCGTCCCCTGCTACGTCACGGCGCTCGCGATGTTCGCCGTCACCGGCTTCGCGTCCTACCCGGCGATCTCCGCCGGCTCGCGGCCCGGCGTGCTGCTCCTCGCCGCGCTGACCGGCGTCTGCTACGCCGCCGTGCAGCTGTTCCCGCTGTCGCTGCTGCCCGAGACCGTCCACGCCGACAAGGGACGCACCGGGCAGGCCCAGGCCGGTGCCTTCACCGGCCTGTGGACGGCCGCCGAGACCGGCGCGCTCGCCCTCGGCCCCGGCGTGTTCGCGCTGGTGCTGTCGGTGTCGTCGTTCCGGTCGTCCGACCTGGACGAGCCCGTCCACCAGACCGGCTCCGCCCTCACCGGGCTGACCTTCGGGTTCACGATCGTCCCGGCCCTGCTGTTCCTGCTGGCCGTCCCGCTCCTGCTGGCCTACCGCCGGCTCGCCGCCGCCCACCGAACCACCGAGGAAGCGCAGCCCCATGCCGTCTGAGACCGCTCTGCCCGAGCACGGCCGCCCGGCCGCCGACCTGCTCGCCGAGCTCGCCCGGCTCCGCGACGCCGACCTGCCCGTGCGCGGCGGCCACGTCACCGCCTACGTCTACGACACCGGACGCGAGGCCGTGCACGACCTCGCCGCCACCGCCTTCCAGGAGATGCTCGAGGTCAACTGCCTCGACCCGACCGCGTTCCCCAGCATCGTCGCGCTGGAGCGCCGCATCGTCTCCGCCGTCGCGGCCAAGCTCGGCGGCGGCACCGGGATCTTCACCAGCGGCGGCACCGAATCGATCATGCTGGCGGTGAAGGGCGCCCGCGACGCCCGGCCCGTCGCCGGACGCCCCCGGATCGTCCTGCCGGCAACCGCGCACCCCGCGTTCCACAAGGCCGCCCACTACCTCGGCCTCGACGTCGACCACATCCCGGTGGACGCCGCCTTCCGCGCCGACCCCTCCGCTGTCGCCGCCGCGATCACGCCCGACACCGTCCTCGTCGTCGCGTCCGCGCCGTCCTACCCGCAGGGCGTCATGGACCCGATCGAGGAGATCGCCGCCATCGCCGCGTCCGCCGGGGTGCTCTGCCACGTCGACGCCTGCGTCGGCGGCTGGGTGCTGCCCTGGCTCCGCGACCTCGGACGCCCCGTCCCGCCGTTCGACCTGTCCGTCCCCGGCGTCACGTCCATCTCCTGCGACCTGCACAAGTACGGGTACGCGCCCAAGGGGGCGTCCGTCGTGCTGTTCGCCGACGAGTCCGTCCGCCGCGCCGCCTACTTCGCGTCCGCCGAATGGCCCGGCTACACCGTCATCAACGCCGGCGTCCAGAGCAGCAAAAGCGCGGGCCCGCTCGGCGCCGCCTGGGCCACCCTCAACGCCGTCGGCGCGCAGGGCTACCGCGACCTCGCCGCCACCGCCATGGACACCGCCGAACGGTTCATCGCGGGCGTCGCCGAGATCCCCGGCCTCCGCGTCCTCGGCGACCCCGCCGTCCCGCTCGTCGCCGTCGCCTCCGACGACCCCGCCCTCGACGTGTTCACCATCGCCGACGAGGCCCGCGCCCGCGGCTGGTTCTTCCAGCCGCAGCTCGCCTACCAGGGCATCCCGCCGAACCTGCACTTCACCCTCACCGGCGTCAGCGACGTCGACGCGCTGCTGTCCGCGCTCGCCGACGCCGCCAAGGCCGCCCGCGCCGCCGGACCGCCCGACGTCCCGGCGGACCTGCTGGACGCCCTCGCCGGGCTCGACCTCGACAGCCTCGACGACGCGGGGTTCACCGGCCTCCTCGCCGCCGTCGGCGTCGACCTCGACGGCGGCGGCCCCGAGATGGCCGTCGTCAACACCGTCCTCAACGGGCTGCCGCCGGCCACCCGCGAGGCCCTCCTCGTCCGGTTCCTGTCCGCCCTCTACGCCGGCTAGTTCACCCGGATCAGCCGCTTCAGGTACGACGGCTCGTCCAGCTCCGCGCCGAGCACCAGCGGCACCTTCGCGGCACCCGCCGTCACCTCGCCGACCCGCTCACCGGCGCCGCCCTGGTGCGGCGGGTCGCCCTCGATCCCGACCGGAACCCGCAGGCCGGGCCACCCCACGACGGTCACCGGGGACGCGGCGCGCAGCGGCGTCGTCCCGCCGAGCCCGTCGTCGACCGCCCCGACCCTGGCGCCCTTCGGCGCCAGGGTCGCCGCCGTCAGCGCGCCCTCCACAGCCTGGATGAGCTGCCCGGCCGCCTCCACGGCCCCCTGCGCGCTCGGCGACTTCTGCGCCATCACCGCGCCCAGGATCAGCGTCGGCACGCCCCCGACCCGCTTGCGCGCCGCGAACACGAAGTTCCCGCCGGCCGCGTCGGTGTAGCCGGTCTTCCCGCCGACCACCCCGTACTGCCCGACCAGCACGTTCCCGCCCGGCCGCGCCGGGCTCCCGTCGTCCGGCACGTACGCCCGCCGGTTCACGATCTCCGTGAACGCGGGCACCTTCATCGCCGCCCGCAGCAGCTTCACCTGGTCGGCCGCGGTGCTGACCGTCCCCGAGTCGTAGCCGCTCGGGTCGGTGTAGCGGGTGCTCGTCATCCCGAGCTCCCGCGCCGCCGCGTTCATCTTCGCGACGAACGGCTGGTCGCCGCCCGAGTCCCAGCGCGCCAGCTCGTGCGCCAGGTCGTTCGCCGAGATGATCAGCAGCGCCTCCAGCGCCTTGCGCTCGGTCAGCCGCTGCCCCGCCGTGATGCCGAGCAGCGACTCCCCGCGCTTCTTGCGCGCCGGGATCTCCGCCACCCCCTGCGGCGACACCGTCAGCACCGGCCCCGCCTCGCCGGTCTTCAGCGGATGGTCGCGCAGGTACACGTACGCCGTCATCACCTTCGCGACGCTCGCCGTCGGCGTCGGCGCGGACCCGCCGGACGACCCCATCGTCCCCAGCCCGTCCACGTACACCGTCGACTGGCCCGCCGCCGGCCACGGCAGAGAGGGCGCCGCGCCCTGGAACACGTGGCTGGACGCCAGGCTCAGCTTCACCGTCGGATCCGGGACGGGCCGGATCAGCTGCCCGGCCGCCACGCCCACGATCAGCACCAGCGCCGCGACGAGCACGATAGCCAGCCGCCGACGCTTGGGCCGCCTTTCCGCCTCGGCGATCGGCTGCGGCGGCGCGGGCGCCTGCGGCGCGGCGACCTCCCAAGGCCCGCTCTGCCCGGGCCGCACCGGCACCGCCGCGCCCTGCTGCCCCGCGCCTTGCTGGCCAGCGTCCTGCTGCCCCGCGCCCTGCTGCCCCGCGTCCCAGCGGACGGACTCGGGCCGGAACTCGCCCGCAGGCGCCTGCCGCCGCGCCTCCCACGCCCCCGACGCGGGCGCCTGGTGCGGCGTCTCCCACCACTCCTGCCCGCCCGGCCGCGCCGGCGCGGCGGGCCTCTGCGCAGCGGGCGGCGCGGCGTTGTGTCCCGGCGCGGGCGCCTCCCAGGAGACGGGCAGCCGCTCGACCCGCGTCACCGCGGCCGGAGGCCCCGCCCACGGCTCGGGCGCCGGCGCCTCCGCAGCGCTCTGCGGCTCGCCGGGCCGCTCCTCGTTCGTGTTCGGCGCCTCGCCGGTACGCGGCTCGTCCTCTTCGGACGCCGCGCTCCCGTCCGGCTCGTCCTCCGACGAAGGCTCCGGCTCGTCGACGGTGTCCCGGGCGGCCTCGGCGCCGTCCGCCGGAGCAGGGGACGGCCCCGGCACATGCCCGGCCTCGGCCGGCGCGGCGCGCTGCTCCGAAGCACCCTGCGCGGCTTCCGTTTCCGGTTCTTCTTCTTCCGCTTCCGCGATTTCCGGCGCCTCTTCGGGACTTTCTTCTTCGTCCGTACTCTCGGCCTCCGACGGCGCGCCTTGATCGGACGCCTCCCCGGGAGCCTCGTCCTCCTCCGGGGCGGGCGCGTCCGCTTCCTCCTCGGGCGCCGGCTCGGCGCCGTCCTCGGCGGGCTTGGCCGGGCGCCGGATGTCGGGCCTGGTCAGCGAGGCGTTCTTGGCCGGGGCGGGCGCGGGGATGCGGAACTCGGCGGTGGCGGTCCGGCCGGGCTCGTGTTCGGCGTCCTCCGGGCGGTCGGCCGGCTCCGGTTCCTTCGGGACGTCGTTCACGGGCCTGCCCCCTCATAGGCTCGGTGATCACGCATGCGGACGAGGGTGGTCCTTCGGCGTGGATCCCCCGTGCACATTGAAAGATGTCCACTTTAGCGGCGAGGTTCGCTCTGTTATGCATCAGTGATCTGCGGCGGCATGGCGCGCCCCCGCCCGAAGCCCCCGAACACCCGTGAACCCGGGGGCGCGGTTGCGGAGATACACCGCTGACACTGTCCCCCACCAGAAGGCCGGGTCCGCATGCCATGGTGTCCGAGATGACCGCGCCGCCGACCGTTCCGGCGTGCGATGCCGATTTGATCGGGCGGTCGTTCGACGAGCCCGAGGCGTTCGCCGCGTTGTTCGACCGTTACTCCGCCATGCTCTACCGGTACGTGTCGCGCCGGCTGGGGCCGGAGGCGGCCGAGGACGTCGTCGGTGAGACGTTCCTCGTCGCCTTCAGCAAGCGGCACCGCTACGACCTGGCGCAGCGCGACGCGCGGCCGTGGCTGTTCGGGATCGCGACGAAGCTCGTCGCCCGGCACCACCGGTCGGAGGCGGCGCGGTACCGGGCGCTGCGCCGCAGCCCGGTGGACGGCCCGGCCGAGGGCCCGGCGGACCGGGTCGCGGCCGGGGTGACGGCGTGGGCGTCGCGCCCCGCGCTGGCGGAGGCGCTGGCCGGGCTGCCGCGCCGGGACCTGGACGTGCTGCTGCTCGTGGCGTGGGGCGACCTGGCGTACGAGGAGGTCGCGCGCGCCCTCGGGATACCGGTCGGCACGGTCCGGTCCCGCCTGAACCGGGCGCGGCGCAAGGTGCGCTCGGCGCTCGGCGACACCAACCCGATGGACGAGGAGGAGTGACCGTGGACGATCTGGAACTGCTCCGCGACCTCGGCCGCGAGCTGGGCGACGAGCCGCCGGCGACGCTGGCGCGGCAGCGGGGGCGGCTGCTGGACGCGGCGCGGGCCCGCCGGGGGTTCCGGCTGCCGGGGGGGCGATGGACGCTGCTCGGCGTGGTCGCGGCGGTGACGGCGGCGGCGATCCTGGTGCCGGCGTTCATGCTGCACGGGCGCGGCGCGCCGCCGGTGGCGGCGAAGACCCCGGCCGCCGCGAAGGCGATGAACATCCTGCTGGTGGGGTCGGACGCGAGGGGCGGCGGCCCGGCGAGGTCGGACACGATCGTGCTGGTGCACCTGCCGGCCGACCGCGCGCGCGCCGAAGCGGTGAGCATCCCGCGCGATTCGCTGGTGGACGTCCCGGCGTGCAAGTCCCCGAAGGGGAAGACGATCCCGGCGTACCGGGGGCTGATCAACGGGGCGTACAGCGTCGGCGGGGTGCCGTGCCTGGTCAAGGCCGTCGAGAAGGCGACGCTCGTGCCCGTCGACACAGCGGTGGAGATGGACTTCCGCGGGTTCAAGGGCATCGTGAACGCGCTGGGCGGCGTGCCCGTCACCGTCCCGAAGACGATCCTCGATCCGCAGGGGCGGCCGCTGCTGCCCGCGGGGCGGCAGATCGTGAACGGGGAGGGGGCGCTGGCGTTCGTGCGGGCCCGGCACGGGCTGGGCGACGGCTCGGACCTGGACCGGATCAAGCGGCAGCAGCAGTTCATGGCCGCCGTGGCCCGCAGGGCGAAGAGCGGGGTGCTGGCCGACCCGGTGCGGTTGGCGCGGTTCCTGGCCGCGGTGGCGGGTTCGGTGCGGACGTACCCGCGGATGGGGCCGGGGGAACTGGAGGCGTTCGCCGGGAGCCTGCGCAAGCTGGACCCGGGTGCCGTCCGGTTCGTGACGGTGCCGGTGCGCCCGGCGCCGGAGGATCCGAACCGCCTCGTCTTCGACGAGGCGCGGGCGCGGACGGTGTTCGCACCGTTCCGGAACCGAGGGATGTAAAGCACGCTTGACACCGCTTGGAGATGTAAAGCATGCTTGACACATGCGGAACGATGTCCGCGCGCTGAGGCTCTCCGGGGGCCTCTCGCAGGCGGAGCTGGCGGTGGCGATGGGCGTGTCGCGGCAGACGGTCAACGCGATCGAGACCGGCCGCTACAGCCCGTCCCTGACGCTGGCCGTCCGGCTGGCGCGGTACTTCGAGCGGACGGTCGAGGAGGTCTTCCATGTCGACTGCGACTGACGGGGTCAGGGGGCGCTGGGGCGTCCCGCTGACCGGGGTCGTGGTGGGCGCGGCGATGTGCGTCGCGTCCGGGCTGAACGGCCGCTGGGGGCTCGGCCTGGCGATGCTGGCGATCATGGTCGCGTACGGGGCGCTGCTGCTGGTGTTCGGCGGCCGGGAGCCGGTCGCGATGCTGGCCCGCGAGGACGGCGACGAGCGGCAGCGCGCCATCCAGGCCCGCGCCTCGCACATCTCCTTCAACCTCGTGGCGGTGTTCGTCGTCGGCGGGTTCGTCGTCGACCTCGCGCGCGGCGGAGACGGGATGCCGTGGGCGGTGATCGCCGCGGTCGGCGGCGCCGCCTACATCGCCACCGTGGCCGTCCTGTCGCGGCGGGGGTAGCGGGACGCGCCGTCGGGCCCCATGAATGCCCGCCGTCCTGCCGGGTAGGGCCGCAAACTCCCGGCAGGACGACCACGAGGGGTGTGTGCAAATGGCCACGAAGATCCGCGACATCATGACCGGTTCGCCGACGTCGGTGTCCCCGGAACTCGACATCGTCACGGTGGCGCGGGCGATGCGCGACGAGGACATCGGCACGGTGCTGGTCGCCGAGGGCGACGACCTGCTGGGCGTCGTCACCGACCGGGACCTGGTGGTGCGCGGGCTCGCCGCGGGCGGCGACCCGGCCCAGGCCACGATCGGCGGGCTCGCCAGCAGCGTCACCGCGACGGTCGGGCCGGACGACTCGCTCGACAAGGCCGCGCAGATCATGCGGGAGCGGTCCGTGCGGCGGCTGCCCGTCCTGGAGGACGGGCGCCCCGTCGGCATCGTCTCCATCGGCGACCTCGCGATCGAGCGGGACTCCGCGTCGGCCCTCGCCGACATCAGCGCCGCCCGCCCCAACACCTGACGGCGGCGCGCCGGCGCTAGGGGAGGGCCGCGAGCAGGCGCTCCAGGTCCTCCTCGGTGTTGTAGTAGTGCACGGAGGCCCGCACGGCCGCGTCGAGGCCGTGCGGGTCGTATCCGTGGGTCCTCGGCTGCGCCACGCTGACGTTGACGTCGCGGGCCCGCGCCGCCGCCTTGACCGCCTCCGGGGCGTGGCCGTCCACGGTGAACGTGACGATGCCGGACGGGTGCTCGCCGCGGTCGAGGACCGTGACGCCGGGCCGGCCGGCCAGCATCCGGCGCAGTGACGCCGCGAGGCCGGTGACGCGCTCCTCGATGGCGGCGATGCCGAGCGCGGACGCGTAGTCCGCGGCGGCGGCGAGCCCGATCTGCCCGGCGACGTACCGCTCCCAGGTCTCGAAGCGGCGCGCGTCGTCCCGGATCTCGAAGCCGTCGGGCGCCTTCCACTCGGCGGCCGTCAGGTCGAGGAACGGCGGTTCCAGCGTCCGGACGATCTCCCGCCGCACGTACAGGAACCCGGTGCCGCGCGGCCCGCGCAGGTACTTGCGGCCCGTCGCGGACAGCATGTCGCAGCCGATCTCGGCGACGTCCAGGGCGAGGTGCCCGACGGACTGGCACGCGTCCAGCAGGTAGAGGACGCCGTGCTCGCGGCAGAGCCGCCCGACCTCCGCGACCGGGTTGACGAGCCCGTTGTAGGTCGGGATGTGGTTGAGCGAGACGAGCCGGACGCCGCCCTTGGCGAGTTCGGCTTCGAGCGCGTCCAGGGCGAGCGTGCCGTTCGCGTCGTCGGGGATCACCTCGACCCGGGCGCCCTTGGCCGCGGCGACCTGCTGGTAGGCGATCGCGTTGCTGGAGTACTCGCTGGTGGTGGTGAGGATGCGGTCGCCTTCGGCGAACGGGATCGCGTAGAAGGCCATGTCCCAGGCGCGCGTCGCGTTCTCCACGTAGGCGATCTCGTCCGCGCGCGCGCCGATCAGCCCTGCGACCGCGCCGTAGAAGTGCTCGACGGCGTCCGCGTTCTGCTCGGCCGCCTCGTAGCCGCCGATCGTCGTCTCCAGCGCGAAGTGCTCCGCGACCGCCTCGATCACGGGTGCGGGCGGCAGCGCCGCGCCCGCGTTGTTCAGGTGCGCCACACGCGCGCAGCCCGGTGTGTCCGCCCGAGCCTTCTCCACGTCGATACCGATGCCGGTCCCCACGTTCGCCCCCCTCTGTCGCCGATCACTCGGATTATCGGTGATCGACACCGGATTGTCGTACCCGCGCGCGACGATGGCCTCGCCGACGACTTGACCTCAACATTCGTTGAGGTTTCAGGATGGGGCCCCGAGCCGACGACGACCGAGGACCGCCCGACATGGACATGGAAGTCACCGCGTGGATGTCGCTGCACCACGCCATGAACGCGCAGGACGACCGCCGGCCGTTCTCGAAGGCGACGCTGCGCCGGATCGCCGCCTTCGCCCGCCCCCACCGCCGGCCCCTGTACGCGTTCCTGCTGCTCAGCGTGGTGATGGCGGTGCTCGCCGTCGCGACGCCCGTGCTCGCCGGACGGGTGGTGAACGCGATCGTCGACCGGTCCGCGACGTCCACCGTGGTCGGGCTGGCGGTGCTGATCGCGGTGCTCGCGGTCGCCGAGGGCGGGCTCGGCCTCGCCAACCGGTGGCTGTCGGCCCGCATCGGCGAGGGCCTCATCCTCGACCTGCGCACCGCCGTGTTCGACCACGTCCAGCGGATGCCGGTCGCGTTCTTCACCCGCACCCGCACCGGCGCGCTCGTCAGCCGGCTCAACAACGACGTGATCGGCGCGCAGCGCGCGTTCAGCGACACGCTGTCCGGCGTGGTCAGCAACCTCGTGACGCTGCTGCTGACGCTGGCCGTCATGGTGAGCATCTCCTGGCAGGTCACGCTGCTCGCGCTGGTGCTGCTGCCGGTCTTCGTGCTGCCCGCCCGCCGGATGGGCACCCGCCTCGCCGGGCTGGAGCGCGAGGCCGCCCGGCACGACGCCGCGATGAGTACCCAGATGACCGAGCGGTTCTCCGCGCCCGGCGCCACCCTGGTCAAGCTGTTCGGCAGGCCCGACCGCGAGTCCGCCGAGTTCGCCGCGCGCGCCCGCCGCGTCCGCGACATCGGCGTCCGCACCGCGATGGTGCAGCACGTGTTCATCACCGCGCTGACGATGGTGTCGGCCCTGGCCCTCGCCCTCGTCTATGGGCTCGGCGGCTGGCTGTCGCTGCGCGGCCACCTCGACGCCGGCGCCGTCGTCGCCCTCGCGCTGCTGCTCACCCGGCTGTACGCGCCGCTGACCGCGCTCGCCAGCGCCCGCGTCGAGGTGATGAGCGCGCTGGTCAGCTTCGAGCGCGTCTTCGAGGTGCTCGACCTGCGCCCGCTCGTCGCCGAGAAGCCCGAGCCGCGCGACGTCCCGGACGGCCCCGTCGCGGTCGAGTTCGACGGCGTCACCTTCGCCTACCCCGCCGCCGACAAGGTCTCCCTCGCCTCGCTGGAGGAGGTCGCGACGCTCGACACCCGCGGCGGCGTCGACGTCCTGCACGACGTGTCGTTCCGCGCCGAACCCGGGCAGATGGTCGCGCTCGTCGGCTCGTCCGGCGCCGGCAAGTCCACGATCGCGCAGCTGCTGCCGCGGCTGTACGACGCCGACGCCGGCGCCGTCCGGCTCGGCGGCGTCGACGTCCGCGACCTGTCGTTCGCCTCGATCCGCGCGACGCTCGGCATGGTCACCCAGGACGGCCACCTGTTCCACGAGTCGATCCGCGCCAACCTGCTGCTGGCCCGCCCCGAGGCGACCGAGGACGAGCTGTGGGACGTGCTGCGCCGCGCCCGCCTCGACGCGCTGATCGCGGGGCTGCCGGACGGCCTCGACACGATCGTCGGCGAGCGCGGCTACCGGCTGTCGGGCGGCGAGCGGCAGCGGCTCACCATCGCCCGGCTGCTGCTGGCCCGGCAGCGCGTCGTCATCCTCGACGAGGCGACCGCGCACCTGGACTCCACGTCCGAGGCCGCCGTCCAGGAGGCCCTCGCCGAGGCCCTCGACGGGCGCACCGCCGTGGTGATCGCGCACCGGCTGTCCACCGTCCGCGCCGCCGACCTGATCCTGGTCGTGGAGGAGGGCCGGATCGTCGAGCGCGGCACCCACGACGAGCTCCTCGCCGCGGGCGGCCGCTACGCCGACCTGTACGAGACCCAGTTCGACACCCGCCCGCCCCTGGAACCCGTCGCCTGAACCCGGCCCGCGCCGATGAGTTCCGGGCCGCTGGACGGTCATAACCGCAAGAGCCGACCTACCTGCAAGAGCCGACCACGAGGAGCGACATGAGCGACGACGGCGGGTTCTCCGCGGCGGGGCTGGACCGGATGCGCCGGGTGATGACCGGTTTCGTCGACCGCGGCGAGCTGCCCGGCTTCGTCGCGCTCGTCCACCGGCGCGGGCACACGCACGTGATCGAGGCGGGCGCCCTCGAAGCGGGCGGCGACGCCCCCATGCGGCGCGACACCCTCTTCCGGATCGCGTCGCTCACCAAGGCGGTCACCGCCGCCGCCGCGATGATCCTGGTCGAGGAGTGCCGGCTCCGCCTCGACGACCCGCTGCACCACCTGCTGCCGGAGCTCGCCGACCGCCGCGTGCTGCGCCGCCTCGACGGCCTGCTCGACGACACCGTCCCCGCCGAGCGGCCGATCACCCTGCGCGACGCGCTCACGTTCACGCTCGGCTACGGCGTGTCGTTCCTCCCGGAGGGCCTGCCGCCGATCACGCAGGCGATGCTCGACACCGGCGTGGACAACGGCCCGGACGGCCCGCCCTGCGGCCCCGACGAGTGGCTGAAGCGGCTCGGCGCGCTGCCGCTCGCGCACCAGCCGGGCGCCGGCTGGCTCTACAACACCGGCGCCGACGTGGCCGGCGTGCTGATCGCCCGCGCCGCCGGCCGCCCGCTGGAGGACTTCCTCCGCGAACGGATCTTCGAGCCGCTCGGGATGCGCGACACCGGCTACACCGTGCCGGCCGCCGACACCGGCAGGATCGCCGCGTCCTACACCACCGACCCCGGCACCGGCGCGCTCGTCCGCCGCCCCGACCCCCGCGACGGCGCCTACGACCGCCCGCCGGTCTTCCCCGGCGGCAGCGGCGGCCCGGGCCTGCTCTCCACCGTCGACGACTACCGCGCGTTCCTGCGGATGCTGCTGGACGGCGGCCGCTACCCGGGCGGGCGGCTGCTGTCCCGGCCGTCCGTCGAGCTGATGACCACCGACCGGCTGACGCCGGAGCAGAAGGCGGGCAACGGGATGTTCCTCGGCTCCGGCGGCTGGGGCTTCGGCCTCGCCGTCGACGGCCGCCGCGACGACCTGTTCGTCCGCCCGGGCCGGTTCGGCTGGACGGGCGGGCTCGGCACGTCCGCCTACGCCGACCCCGGCGAGGACATGATCGGGATCGTCTTCACCCAGCGCGCCATGACCTCCCCGGAGCCGCCGCACCACTTCCAGGACTTCTGGACCACCGCCTACGCCGCCATCGACGACTAGAAAGCGCCGGCCCCTCCCAGGGACCGGCCGTGACCCCGCCCAGGTCACGGCCGGTCCCTTCGCTTTTCCCAGGCCGTGCCCAGGCCCGTGCCCCCCGGCCGCCCCCTGGCCGCGCCCGGCCGCGCCGCCGGCCGGAGGGGCCGCGCGGCCGATGTGAGGGTGCGGCCAATGATTAACGCGTTGGCGCAACGATCCTGTTCAGTCGCCTACCCTGCGCCTAGTGTGAGCGCACCGGCGACGCCCGTCCGCGGTGGACGCGGGGTCGGCCGAGGACCGCCGGACGGCCGGCCGGTGCGCCGGACAGCCGGTGGACGCCGTGAGATCGGAGCGAGTGTGAGCGACTTCCTGCATACGTTCTTCGACTGGTCGGAGATCCGTGGCGCACTCCCGACGCTGCTGACCGAGGGGCTGCGCAACACGCTGCTGATCGCGGTGCTGGCCATCCTGTTCGGCCTGGTCGTCGGCGTGCTGCTGGCGGTGCTGCTGCTGTCGCGGCGGCGGCTGGTGCGGCTGCCCGCCCGGCTCTACGTGGACGTCTTCCGGGGGCTGCCGGCGATCGTGACGGTCAGCCTGATCGGGCTCGGGCTGCCCGCCGCGGGGGTCCGGCCGTTCGGCCGCAACCCGCTCGGCTACGCGGTGATCGCGGTCGGGCTGATCTCCGCGGCGTACTGCGCGGAGATCTTCCGGTCCGGGATCCAGGCGGTGCCGCCCGGGCAGCTGCAGGCGGGCCGCAGCCTCGGGATGTCCTACCTGAAGACGATGCGGCTGGTCGTGGTCCCGCAGGGGATCCGGAACGTGCTGCCCGCCCTCGCCGGGCAGTTCATCGTCGACATCAAGGAGAGCTCGCTGGTCTACCTGCTCGGCCTCGGCGTCGGGCAGCGGGAGCTGTACTTCATCGCGCAGGAGCGGCAGGCCGCGAGCTACAACGCGTCGGCGCTGGTCGCGGCCGGGCTCTGCTACCTCGTGATCACGATCCCGCTGACGTACCTCGTCAACTGGCTGGACCGGCGGATGCGCGAGGGCGGCGGGCGCGGCGCGCGGCGGCCGGCGGCGGCCCTCGTCCAGGAGGACGGGACCGGCGCCGCGGGCATCGCGGGCGGGACGACCACGGGCGAGCTGACCGCGGGCACCGCGGTGAAGGAGCGGGCATGACGACGGCGACGCAGACGCAGACGGCGATCAGCGTCCGGGACCTGCGCAAGTCCTACGGCGACACCGAGATCCTGCGCGGGGTGAGCTTCGACGTGGCGCCGAGCGAGGTGCTGTGCGTGCTCGGCCGGTCCGGGTCCGGCAAGTCGACGATGCTGAAGTGCCTGAACCTGCTGGAGCAGCCCACGTCCGGCAGCGTGGTCGTGTCCGGGACGACGCTCACCGACCCGAAGGTCGACGTCGACGCCGCCCGCGCGAAGATCGGCATGGTCTTCCAGCACTTCAACCTGTTCGGGCACCTGAACGTGCTGGACAACGTCACGCTCGCGCTGCGGCACGTCCGCGGGATGGGCAAGGCGGAGGCGGAGGAGATCGGGCACGCGCAGCTCGCCCGGCTCGGGCTCGGGCAGCTGGCCCGGCAGCGGCCGGGGAACCTGTCCGGCGGGCAGCAGCAGCGCGTCGCGATCGCCCGGAGCCTCGCGATGAGCCCCGAGGTGATGCTGTTCGACGAGGCGACCTCCGCGCTCGACCCGGAGCTGGTCGGCGACGTCCTCGCGGTGATGCGGGAGCTGGCCGGCACCGGGATGACCATGGTCGTCGTCACGCACGAGATCGGGTTCGCCCGCGAGGCCGCCGACCGCGTGATGTTCATGGACGACGGGCTGATCGCCGAGGAGGGCGAGGCCCGCGCGGTGCTCGACGCCCCGTCCAGCCCGCGGTTCCGCGAGTTCCTCTCCAAGGTCCTCTGACACCCCCACGAAAAGGCAGGACAAGCACATGAACAAGGCTTTCGGCGTCCGCTTCGCGGCGGGCGGCGCGGTCGCCGCGGCGGCCCTGACGCTCGCCGGCTGCGGCGGCGGCTCCGGCAAGGACAACCCGTACGGGCTGGAGGAGGCCGGCACCGTCCTCGCGGCGGTCTCCACCGACCAGCCCCCGTTCGCGGCCGCCGACAAGGGCGGCAAGCCGCAGGGCTTCATCGTCGACCTCACCGACGAGGTCGCCAAGCGGCTGAAGCTGAAGGTGGAGTACAAGGCGAGCGCGGTCCCGGCGGCGCTGCAGGGCCTGTCGTCCGGCCAGTACGACCTGGCGGCGAGCGGGCTCGGCGTCACGGCGGAGCGGCAGAAGCAGGTGTCGTTCACCAAGGGCGTGTACTGGAGCACCACGACCGTCCTGACCCGCAAGAACTCCACCGCCACGAAGCTGACGGACTTCTCCGGCAAGCGGGTCGGCGACATCACCGGCGCCGTCCAGCAGGAGTTCGTGAAGTCGAAGATGCCGGGCGCGAAGCAGGTCCAGTTCCAGAACCAGAACACCGCGGTCACGCAGCTGCTGTCGGGCAACCTGGACGCGTTCGTCGTCGGCGGCCCGGACGCGGACGCCTACCTGAAGAAGTACAGCGCGCTCAAGCCCGCGGTGTCGGCGCCCGTCGACCACGCGACCGCGATGGCCGTCCAGAAGAAGAACACCAAGTTCCAGCAGGCCTTCGACGGGCAGCTCGGCGCGATGGTGCAGGACGGCACCTTCCTGAAGATCTACAAGAAGTGGTTCGTCGAGGCGCCGCGTCCCGAGCTGGTGAAGATCTGGCCCGCGCTCGGCTCGCAGGTCGGCCAGGACGGCGGGAACGGTCAGGCCGGCGGGAACGGGCAGGGCGCCGAGGGCACCCAGGGCGGCTCCTCTTCATGACGGTGATGGAGTCGGGGGCCGTCGCCGAGGAGGCGGAGGAGATCGCGCTGCCGGACGGCGGCTCGGTGTGGCGGCGCGTCGTGCGCACCGCCATGCGCGACGGCGCCGTCCTGGTGGCGGACCTGTACAGCGCCGACCGCGAGCTGGAGGCGCGGCCCGTCCTGCTGGAACGCACCCCGTACGGGCGGCGGGCGCGGCGCGAGTCCGACGGCCTGGACCGGCACGGCGAGCCGGTGTTCCCGGACCGGTCCGCGGCGATCTTCGTCGGCCGCGGGTACAACGTCGTCCGCCAGGACTGCCGGGGCAGGGGCGACTCGGAGGGGCAGTTCGTCAAGTACCTCGGCGAGGCCGAGGACGGCTTCGACACCGTCGAGTGGATCGGCGCGCAGCCGTGGTGCGACGGCCGCGTCGCCACCACCGGGGTCTCGTACTCCGCGCACGTGCAGACCGCGCTGGCCGCGCTGTCGCCGCGCCACCTCGCCGCGATGTTCGTCGACTCCGGCGGGTTCGCCAGCGCGTACGAGGCGGGCATCCGGATGGGCGGCGCGTTCGAGCTCAAGCAGGCGACGTGGGCGTACCGGCACGCGCTGAACAGCCCCGCCGCGCACCGCGACCCCGTCGTCCGGGCGTCGCTGCAGTCGCAGGACCTGCCCGCCTGGTTCCGCGCGATGCCGTGGCGGCGCGGCGCGTCCCCGCTGCGCGCCGTGCCCGAGTACGAGGAGTACCTGCTCGAACAGTGGGAGCACGGCGCGTTCGGCGAGTTCTGGCAGCGGCTCGGCCTGTTCGGGCGCGGCTCCTACGACCGGTTCCCGGACGTGCCGAGCCTGCACATGGTCAGCTGGTACGACCCGTACGTCCTGACCGCGGTGGAGAACTTCCGCGCGCTCACCGAGGCGAAGTCGAGCCCGGCGTACCTGGTCGTCGGGCCGTGGACGCACGGCGCCCGCAGCGTCCGGTACTCCGGTGACGTGGACTTCGGGCCCCGCGCCGTCCTGGACGGCAACCTCGCCCCCGACTACTGGGAGTTCCGCGCCCGCTGGTTCGCCCGCCACCTCGGCGGCGGCGACGGGTCGGGAGACGGCGCCGGGGAGGACTTCCCGCGCGTCCAGTACTTCCTCATGGGCGGCGGCAGCGGCCGCCGCAACGAGGAGGGGCGGCTGGACCACGGCGGCGAGTGGCGCACCGCCGCCACCTGGCCGCCGCAGGAGGCGACCGCCGTCCGGCTCTACCTGCGGCAGGACGGCTCCCTCACCGCGGAATCGCCGCAGGACGGCGCCGACGACCGGCTCGAATACGACTTCGACCCGGCGAACCCCGTCCCGACGATCGGCGGGCAGATCACGTCTGGCGAGCCCGTCATGCACGGCGGCGCGTTCGACCAGTGCCCGACCGACGGCACGTTCGGCTGCGAACCGCCGTACCTGCCGATCGCGGCCCGTCCCGACGTGCTCGTCTTCCAGACCGAGCCGCTGGAACGCGACGTCGCGATCGCCGGGCCGGTCCGGGTGCGGCTGTCGGTGGCGTCGAGCGCGCCGGACACCGACTTCACCGTCCGGCTCATCGACGTCCACCCGCCGAACGCCGACTATCCCAACGGCTACGCGATGAACCTCACCGACGGGATCCTGCGCTGCCGGTACCGGAACTCGTTCGCGAACCCGGAGCCGATGCGGCCCGGCACCGTCTACGAGATCACCGTGACCGCGCCCGACACCGCGAACCTGTTCGCCAAGGGCCACCGCATCCGGCTGGACGTGTCGTCGAGCAACTTCCCGCGCTTCGACGTCAACCCCAACACCGGCGGCCCGGAAGCGGCGGCGCGGCGGCGCGTCGTGGCCGTCAACGAGGTGCACCTGTCGCCGGAGCACCCGTCGTGGCTGTCGGTGCACGTCCTGGACGACGGGCCCGGGCGCGGCCCCGGCCGCGGTTAGGATTCGGGCCATGGTCGTCACGCTCGACGTGGACGGGGCGCAGGCATCGCACTTCGCGGTGGGGACGTCGCCGCTGGCCGAGCTGATGGCGTGCCTGCACACCCTCGCCGAGCCCGAGCACCATCCCGAGTCGCGGGCGTGGCTCGCCCGCACCCGGGAGGCGCTGCCGGAGCCGCTCGTCCAGGAGCTGAACCGGTTCGCGCCGCTGTGGGCCCGGTACCGCTGCCGGCTGTTCCTGCCGATGCGCAAGCCCCTCGACCTCGAACTGTCCGCCGAGCTGGACGGCCTCGCCCGCCTCGACGCGGACGAGTTCACCCGGCTCGCGGCGTTCGCGATCCGCGGGCTGACGTTCCCGGGCGCGGACCAGCTGCGGGACGCGGACGTGCGGCGCGCGTTCGTCAAGGCCAGCGAGCGCCGCTCGTTCTCCCGCGGCGAGCTGGCCCGCGCCCTGGTCGAGGACCCGGACGGCTTCCGCGAGCACCTCGCCGACACCCTCGAACGCTGCGCCGCCGCGTTCTTCGACGCCGAATGGCGCCGCATCGGGCCGCGCCTGAAGGACACCGCCGCGCCCGTCCGGGAGCAGCTGCGCAAGGAGTCCGCGCTGACCGTGCTCACCTCGGTCAGCCCGACCGCCACCGTCACCGAGCGGCCCGCCCGCGTCCACTACGACAAGCTCCAGTCGGCGACGGGCAAGGTCGCCGAGCGGGGCTGCTTCCTCGTCCCGACCCTGCACGGCTGGCCGCACCTCATCCTCAAGACCGGGGACGACGGGCTGCCGCTCGTCGTCCACTTCATCGCCGGGGACTGGGAGCAGCGCCCGTCCGCCCGCCAGTCCCTCATCCGCGACCGGCTCGCCGCGATCTCCGAGCCGGGCCGGTTCGAGATGTGCCGGCACCTGCTCGGCGAGCCGATCACCACCTCCGAGCTGGCGCAGCGGACGGGCATCTCCGAGCCGCAGGTGTCCCGGCACCTGCGGCGGCTGCGCGAGGTCGGGCTCATCACGTCCCGCCGCGAAGGCCGCATGATCTACCACCGGCTGCACGCGCAGCTCCTGCTGTCGCTCGGCTCCGACGTGCTGACCACCGTCATGCGCTGACCTGCCCGGGGTCAGCGGGGGATGAGGGTGAGCGCGGTGAGCGCGACCGTCCCGACCAGCAGGGTCGACAGCGCGCCGAGGACGAGCCCGCGCCGTCCCGTCCGCACCAGCTCCTTGACGCGCACCGCCGACCCCAGGCCGAACATCGCCGCCGCCAGCAGCACCGTCGAGACGTCCTTGGCGCCCGCCAGGACCGGGCCCGGGACCACGCCGGCGCTGCGCAGCGCCAGCATCACCAGGAACCCGACGACGAACAGCGGCACCACCGGCGGCCGCTTCCCCTCCGCGTGGACGCCGCCGCGCCGCTCGACCAGGCCCATCCCCGCGACCATCGGCGCGAGCAGCACCACCCGGGTCAGCTTCACGATCACCGCCGTGCCGACCGCCGCGGCACCGGCCGGCGACGCCGCCGCCACCACCTGCGCGACCTCGTGGACGCTCAGCCCCGCCCACATGCCGAGCGACTCGCGGCTCAGCCCGAACACGTGCGTCCCGAGGAACGGGACGACCACGATCGCCGCGCTGCCGTAGATCGTCACGAGCGTCACGCCCGTCGCGACGTCCTCCTTGCGGCTGCGCGCGACGCTGTCCATCGCCACGATCGCCGACGCCCCGCAGATCGAGAACCCGGTCGCCACCATCAGCGCGAGCCCCTTCGGCACCCCGACCAGCCGGCCGAGAACCAGCGTCCCGGCGAACCCGGCCAGGACCGTGACCAGCACCACCGCCAGCATCCCCGGCCCCAGCCGCAGCACCTCGCCCACGCTGAGCTGCAGGCCCAGCAGCACCACACCGACCCGCAGGAACTTGCGCGTCGCCCACTGCAGCCCGTCCGCCGCGGACTCGGGCAGCGCCCCGCCGACCAGCACGCCGAGCAGCACCGCCATCGTCAGCGCGCTCAGCGCCGGCACCCACCCGTTGATCACCATCGCCGCCGCCGCGCCCGCTCCCGCCACCGCGACGCCCGGCCCCGTCCGCCTCGTCCACGACCGCACCCGCTCCGGCCGCACCGCCTCCACCGTTGTGCTCATGCATCCGACCCTCGGGGACCCGGGACCACGCCGGAAGCGGGCGATCCGGCCTCACGTCATAACCTGAGGGCATGGCACAACCCCCGGACCTGGAATCGCTCCAGCTGCTCGTACACGTCGCCGACCAGGGCAGCCTCACCGCCGCGGCCGCCGAGCTCGGCATCAGCCAGCCCTCGGCCAGCAAGCGGCTGTCCCGGCTGGAGCGCCGGCTCGGGCTGCGCCTCCTCGACCGCACCCGCCGCGGCTCCGCCCTCACCGCCGACGGGACCCTCGTCACCGGATGGGCCCGCCGCGTCCTCGACGACCTCACCGCCCTCACCGACGGCGCCGCCGCCCTGCACCGCGCCCGCACCGCGCAGCTGTCCGTCGCCGCCAGCCTCACCGTCGCCGAGTACCTGCTGCCCGCCTGAATCGGCGACCTCCGCCGCGCCGACCCCGGCCTGCACGTCGGCCTCCAGGTCACCAACTCCTCCCGCGTCTGCGAACTCGCCCGGCACGGCGAGATCGACCTCGGCTTCATCGAGTCGCCCGGCCGGCCGGCCGGGCTCCGCTCCCGCGCCGTCGCCGGGGACCGGCTCGTCCTCGTCGCACCGCCCGGCCACCGCTGGACGCGGCGCCGCCGCCCCGTCGACCCGGCCGAGGTCGCCGCCACCCCGCTGATCACCCGGGAGGCCGGCTCCGGCACCCGGCAGGCCGCCGCGCAGGCGTTCGCCGCGCACGGCCTGGAACCCGTCCCGCCGCTGCTCGAACTCGGGTCGAGCACCGCCGTCCGCAACGCGGTCGTCGCCGGCGCCGGACCCGCCCTGATCAGCGAGCTCGTCGTCGCCGCCGACCTCGCCGCCGGCACCCTCACCGGGATCGAGATCGCCGGCATGACGGTGGAGCGGTCCCTGCGCGCCGTCTGGCGCACCGGCGCCGACCCCACCGGCCCCGCCGCCGCGCTCCTCGCCCGGGCCCGCCGCCCGCCCGCGAAGGCGTAACCTGCCGGACGTGGTCGCCTACGACGTGTTCCTCGCCGACTGTCCCGCCCGCACCACCCTCGCGCTGATCTCCGACACCTGGTCCGTCGTCGTGATCACCGCCCTCGGCCGCGGCCCCGCCCGGTACGGCGAGCTCCGCGCGAAGATCGGCGGGATCAGCAACAAGATGCTCACCCAGACGCTGCGCCGCCTCGCCGACAACGGCCTCGTCGAGCGCCGCGAGCTGCGCACCGCCCCGCCCGGCACCGAGTACCGCCTCACCGCCCTCGGCCGCAGCCTCCTCGACCCCGTCTGCGCCCTGTCCCGCTGGGCGGAGGAGAACACCGACGCGCTCCTCGCCGCCCGCCCCGCCTAGGAACCGACTGGTTCCCCACGGGCTCCTACATTCCTTCGCAGAACCCGACAGGTCCATGGGAGGCCCTCATGAAGATCGGTGTGCTCGGCGCGGGAATGATGACGGAGTCGCTCGCCGCCGGCTGGATCCGCGCCGGACACGACGTCCTGATCGGCGGCCGCACGCCCGAGAAGGCCGAGGCGCTCGCCAAGCGCATCGGCGCCCGCGCCGGAACCCTCCGCGACGCCGCCGAGTTCGGCGACTCCGTCCTCGTCGCCGTCCGCCGCGAGGGCCTGGAGGAGACCCTCGCCGCCGCCGGCGGCGCCCTCGCCGGCAAGCCCGTGATCGACTGCGGCAACGCCGTCGACGTCAGCGACTTCTCCCAGGTCACCTACCAGGACGGCGCGTCCATGGCCGAGGAGATCGCCCGCCTCGCCCCCGGCGCCCACGTCGTCAAGGCGTTCAACCAGGCCCACGCGTCCGTCTGGGCGATGACCCCGCCCGCCGTCGACGGCCGCCCCCTCGCCGTCCCGTTCGCCGGCGACGAGGAGGCCAAGCCCGCCGCCCGCACCCTCATCACCGACCTCGGCGCCGAACCCCTCGACGCCGGCGACCTCCGGCAGGCCCGCAACCTGGAGGCCATGGCCATCGTGGTCATCCGGCTGCTGTTCTCCGGCTACGACCCGCACTCCGTCTTCGCCTTCGCCAGCCCCGGCCGCACCGCCGAAGCGTTCACCTCACGCTGAGCCGCGTTCGCCCTCAGCCGAGGATGAGCGGGACCTTCGCGGCCAGCTCGCCCAGCGCTTCCTTCTCCGCCCCGGCCGCGGCCCGCCGTCCCGTACCGACCAGCAGCGCGTCCGTGTCGGAGAACGAAGCCGGGAAAGCCGCCCCGGCGATCCCCTCCAGCAACGCCCGCGTCGCCGAGAGCGCCTCCACCGAAGGCCCCGTGACGGACGGCAGATGCGCGACCAGATCGAGGTGATGCATCGTCCATTCGAGGACATAAGCCGAAAGGAAGTCCGCCACCGTCAGCACCTTCCCTTGCGTGCTCACCCGCGCAGCCCGATCCGCGAGCCCCGCCGCACGCCCCGCCGCGGACCCGACGTCATCGAGATGGAACTTCAGCCACCGCGGCTCCCCGTACGCCGCGGCGAGCCGCGGAATCAGCGCGTCGAGCGGATCGTCGCCGGTCGGCGGCTCGTCCGCGACGTCCCAGTAGGTGACGGCGTCCGCGGTCGGCTCCGTCGCTGCGGGCGTCACCAAGGTGATCAGGACGTCCTGCGCGTCGATGACCAGATGGCACGCGAGGTCCCGCACGAGCCACCCGGCGCACCCGGACGGCCGCTCGAAGTCCTCGTCGGAAAGACCGGCGACCGCGGCGAGCAACGCCGCCCACGACCGTTCGAAGAGATCCACCCGCCGCACGCTAGCCGCGCCCGCCACCCCGGACCAACCCCTTAACGAGAGGACGAAGACCATGGCCCCGCGAACGCTCGCAGGGCGTCGGGCGGTATTCCGGAGCTTTGGTGGCGTCCCTTTGGGGTGTGGCGTGTAGGGGGGTGGTCGAGTGTTCGTCATCCGGGGGTGTTCGGGGGTTCATCAAGAGGAGCGTTCGGGCCCATCACCAAGAGTGGTGTTCGGGTGCCTCGACGAGGGGGGTGTTCGAGTGACCCTGGATGAGGGTGATGGTGTGCCTCGGCAAGAGTGGTGTTCAGGTGCCTCGGCAAGAGGGGTGTTCGAGAGACCGGAAAAAAGGTTGTTCGGGTGGTGGGGTGGCGCTTGCGTACGGGGCCGCCCCTCCAAAGTCAAGGGCGCCTTCGGCGTCGCTTCGCGATGGACTTCGTCCACCCTTGACTTTGGAGCCTCTGCGGCCCCTGGGCAGGTGATGGGGGCAGGCTCCGCCTGCCCCGCCCCCGGGTCGCGCCACCCCACCACCCCCTTCCGTAAGGGGTGTCGAGCGGCTCTACATCATCGACCGATGTAAAGCTCATCAAGTGCGGCGCGGACATCCTCCCCAGGCGGTTCGACCGCACAACGCCCACCCAATTCCACCTGCACATCGTCCACCGGCCGCGTACGGATGATGGCCCGGTGGCGACCGTGCAGAACCTCAAGGCCACGGCCGAGTTTCAAGGTCAGCAGCATGGATGCGCTGCCGCACGCCTCGTCCTCGCCCTTGCCGATCCGAGGTGCCCACAACCGCGCCCGCACCCGCCCGGCCTCCTGGTCCTCCCAGGCCCACACCTGCGTGAAGTCCTCACCTTCGGGAAGGCCGGTCAGCGCGTCGATCTCGGCGGCGCTCTCCATCTGGTAATGCCGCCACGGCTTCGACCATCGCGCCGGCGCTGTGAGCCAAACCGTGCCGTCTTCGTCCCGGCGGCACGACACCGGCCCGGCGTCCGGAACCAGCTCTTTCGGAACCTTTCCGATCCGGTGCAACGCCTCCACAGTGGCCAGAAGCGGGTGACCGCCGAACCGGATCGACTGCCCGTAATTGCTGTGAATGCTGACCCGTCCAGCCGTTGTGTCCTGGACGAATACGTTGGCGGGAACGCCCAGCCGCGTCGCCAGTTCTTGGCGTTGCACAGCAGTGACCGAGTTCCCCTCCGGCTCCACCACGACGAGCGCCGGATTGCCATGCGCACCCTCAGCGTTGACGAACGCCCGCACAAGCCAACAGTTGATCATGCCGACGACGCTACCCGCCCACCACCCGACCCCGGTCACGATGGATCCACTGAGGAGGTGGTGGTGATGCTGGCTGATCGTTACGCGGCCCAGTCGAGGGCGCTATCGGGTGGCCCGTCGCCGCCTGGTGGCCCGTTGCCGCCGGGTGGTCCGGTTGCCTCTCGGGCGTCTGGTGGCGGTAGCAGCCGGTAGACGTACCGCCCGTCTCGATCCTTGGTGATCTGGATCTGGTCAGGGCTCGTGTGTTTGAACCGGTTGTGCCATCCGCAGGTGAGGGCGAGTTGGTCGATGTCGGTGGGTGAGTGTCCGAGTGCCCATCCGTTGACGTGGTCGACTTCGCAGAGTGTGCCCGGGGTCTCGCATTCCCGCACCGCGCAGGTCGGGTAGAGGGTTTCGAGGACTTGGCGTTGGGCTGCGGAGGCGAATCGTTCCCGGTGGCCCAGGTAGAGCGGGGTGTTTCCGCGTCCGAGGAGGAGGGGTGAGACTCCGGCGGCCAGGGCGATGCGGCGCGCCTGCGGGGCGGGGATCGGGGTTCCGTCGGTGAGGCGGGCGGGGGCGTTGCCTCCGGTCAGTGTCTCCAGGTCGCAGATGACGGTGACCTTGGTGGCCTTGTGACCACCGGACAGCACGCTGGAGAGCGCGGCGGCGGTGCGCTCGGAGAGGTCGCGGCGGTCGTCGGGCCCGGCCGGCTTGGCCAGCGGAGCGAGCGTGCCGTCGAAGATGGCGGCGTCTTCGGGGTTCAGCCAGCCCTTCACATACCGGCCGCCGTCCAGGGAACGCGTCGTGGTCAGCCAGGACTTGGCGTAGCCGCGTTTGGTGTCCTCGTCGGGTGCGGTTTCGGTGTCGTCGCGTTCGGCGATGAGGTCGCGGATGCGGCGCCCGAACGCGGCGACCTTCCCGGCGGAGAAGCCTTGGTCGATGAAGCCGAGCAGGGTTGTCTCGGCTTCTGCGCAGTCGGTGTCGTCCAGGCGGGCGACCGAGTCGGCGACCGTGGTCGCGTAGCCGAAGGACAGGTCGCCGGAGGCGAGTGCGGCGGCGACGTGGGGCAGGCGGTGGCGCTGCCGGGCGAGAGTGAGGCGCTCCTTGGCGCGGTTGTCGCGCATGCCCAACCGGGAGCGAAGCCACGCCTGGGTGGAGGGATAGCCCCACCGGGCCTGTTCTCCGGTGGCGTCAACTCGGCCGATGAATCCAGCCAGCGCGCTTTCCTGCATATCGGACGCGGCCGCGAGGGTTTCAGTGAGTTCCAGGCAGGCGGCCGCCGACTCGGGGACGTCTCTGGTGGCGAGTTCAGTGGCGATGGCGGAGAGCGCGTTCACCAATTCCATGGTGGACGCGGCCCCGAGCTCGACCGTCACTGAATGCATACCTAAATAGTACCCTGCGTGACTGACATTCGAGGCCGTTCGAGGCACATTCTTCCCGGTATTTTTGGGCGGGAAAGGCCACCGAGCCTCGTGGCTTCTCGCCGATCTTCTTGCCGCTCTTGGCGTCATGCACGCAGGGGAGTTTCGCCCCTTACGGAAGGGGGTGGTGGGGTGGCGCGACCCGGGGGCGGGGGCCGGCG
>NZ_WBMR01000419.1 GCF_008923365.1 Actinomadura montaniterrae | reverse complement strand
GGCCGCGGCGGCGGCGAGCTGCCCGCCGGCGCTGTCGCCGGCGACGCCGACGCGGGCCGGGTCCAGGCCGAGGGGGCCGGTGTGGGCGGTGGTCCAGCGGACGGCGGCGACGGCGTCGTCGAGCGGGGCGGGGAAGGGGTGTTCGGGCGGGCGGCGGTAGCCGACCGACAGCCAGGCGACGCTGCTGGCGACGGCGAGGGCCCGCACGACGGGGTCGTAGGAGTCGACGTCGCCGAGGACCCAGCCGCCGCCGTGGAAGTACACCATCGCGGGTGCGGGGCGGTCGCCGCCGGGGTGGTAGAGGCGGGCGGGCAGCGGTCCGGCGGGGCCGTCGACGGTGACGTCGCGGACGGTGGCGACGGGCGGGCGCGGGGAGCGGGCGAGGTCGGCGGCATGCTCGCGGCGCGCGTCCCGGATCGCGGCGGCTGTGTCGCTGCCAGTGACGGTGGCGCTGCCGGTGGCGGCGGGGTCGCTGCCGTCGCCCGCAGGGGCGGGCGGGCCGGGCCGGGGCTCGGCGGGCGTTTCGGTGAGGCGGCGGCGCAGGAACTCCAGGTAGTCCGGGTCGCGGCCCATGGCTCTCCCTGACGGCGCGGCGGACGGTAGGGGTGGCCCAGCCTACGAGGCCGCCGCCGCGCATGCCCTGCCCGGGGGCGGGAAAATGCGTTGGGGCCGGGGGCGGTGGTCTCCTACGATCGCGGTCATGGCCTGTTTCATCGAGTGCGCGGTCCTGGGGACCGGCCACGCCGCCTCTGTCCGGCTGCGCGAGGCCCGTCCCGTCCTGGACCGGCCGGTGGCGCGCGTCCGCGCCTGACCTTCCCCGGGCGGGGCCGTCCCACAGGTCCCCGCCTGTTTCTTCGCGCCGGTGCGGCGGCCTGTGCGGCCGCGCGCCGGTGCCGGTGTCCCCACCCGCGGTCCAGGGCCTTCGAGCGTCCATGACCATCTCGGACGGGCCCGGCATTCGCCTCTTCTCCGGCTTTTCCCGGGCGGTCGCGCGTGCGGTGACGCCGCTTCGCGCGTGCCCGCGGTGCCTGTGGTGCCCGTCCGGCCGGCCCTTCCGGGGCCGGAAGCCGAGGACGGCGACCCTGAACCAGCATCATCACGGCGGCCCGCGCGCGAACGCGCGGCGGGCGCTGTCGCAGAACTTCCTGTCCGATTCCGCGGCGATCGCCCGTTACGCCCGTGCCGCGGTGCCCGCGTCCGGTGCGCTGATCGTGGAGGCCGGTGCGGGCGACGGCCGTGTCACCGCCGCTCTGGCCGCCCGCGCCGGGCGCGTCGTCGCCTACGAGATCGACCCGCGGCTGGCGGCGCGGCTGCGCGCCCGGTGCGCGCGGCTGGGCAACGTGCGGTGCGTGACCGGCGACTTCCTGGCGGCCCGGCCGCCGTCGGGCCCGTTCCATCTGGCGGGCAACATCCCGTTCGCGGCGACGTCGCGGATCGTCGGGTGGGCGCTGGCGGCGCCGGGCCTGGCGTCGGCGACGCTGATCACGCAGCTGGAGTACGCGCGCAAGCGGACCGGCGGGTACGGGCGCTGGTCGCGGCTGACCGTGCGGACCTGGCCGGAGTTCGGCTGGGAGATGGGCGGGCGGGTGCCGCGGGGGCTGTTCCGGCCGGTGCCGCGGGTGGACGGCGCGGTGCTGCGGCTGGTGCGGCGGCCGCGTCCGCTGCTGCCGCCGGCCGCGATGGGCGACTACCTGCGGTGCGTCGACCTGGGGTTCACCGGGAAGGGCGGTTCGCTGCGGGCCTCGCTGTGCGAGCGGTATCCGCGCCGGCGGGTGGACGCGGCGCTGGCGGCGGCGGGGATCGCGCCGGGCGCGCTGGTCGCCGACGCCCACCCCGACCAGTGGATCGTGCTGGTGCGCGCCCTGACCGCGCACCCGCACCGGCGCTGAGGCGGGCCCGGCCGCGGGTCAGGCGGGTTCGCCGGGCGGTCGCCACCGGAAGATCATGTCGCCCTGCCGGTCGAGCGCGGTCGGGCCGAGCAGCCCGGCGAGACGGACGGCGGCGTCGCGGAAGAAGACCGGCACCGCTCCCGTCAGCGCCGTCATCCGGCCGATCTGGCGGGAGCGCCGCATCACCCGGGTGGTGCGGCGCCGCCGCGCGGCGGTGTAGGCGGCCAGCGCGTCCGGCACGCCCGGGCCGGGGGAGCCGGTGGCGGCCTGGGTGGCGTGGTGGGCCAGGACGACCGCGTCCTCGATGGCCTGGCAGGCGCCCTGGCCGAGGTTGGGGGTCATGGGGTGCGCCGCGTCGCCCAGCAGCGCGACCCGTCCGCGGTGGAACGCCGGCAGCGGCCGGGGCATGTGGTGGACGTCGTTGCGCAGCACCGCGCCGGGGTCCACGGCCTCCAGCAGGGCGGGGACGGGGTCGTACCAGTCGCCGAACAGCCGCAGCAGCTCGGCGCGCTCGTCGCCGCCGGGGGCGCGGGCGCCTTCGGGTGCGGGGGCGGTGGCGTACAGGTAGGCGCGGCCGCCGGCGAGGGGGTTGATGCCGAAGACGGTGCCGCGGCCCCACGCCTCGGCGGGGGTGAAGCCTCCGGCGGGGGCGCGGGTGACGGCGCGCCAGGCGGTCAGGCCGGTGTAGCGGATGGGGGAGCGGCCGGGGAACAGGGCCGTGCGGGTCGGGGAGTGGATGCCGTCGGCGGCGACGACGAGGTCGGCGGTCTCCTCCCCGGCGCCGCTGCCGGTGGTGACGGTGACGGTGGCGGGGGTGGCGGCGCCGCCGGGGTCGGTGAGGGCGGCGGTGGAGTTCAGGTGCAGGGCGCCGCCGGGCAGGCGGTCGGCGAGCAGGTCGACGAGGACGGCGCGCAGGGTGACCACGAGCGGGTCGCCGTAGCGGTCGGCGGCGGTCTGGATGGAGGTGCGCGACAGCCAGCGCCCGTCGGCGCGGCGGACGCCGCCCTCGCCCTGGAAGGCGTTGAGGGCGCGGACGGGGTCGCCGGCGCCGATGGTGTCCAGGGCGCGCAGGGCGTTGGGGCCGATCGCCAGCCCGGAGCCGACGGGTTCCAGGGACGCGGCGCGTTCGTGGAGCCTCACCGTCCAGCCGTGGGCGTGCAGGGCCGCGGCGGCGGTGAGGCCGCCGATCCCGCCGCCGATCACGATCGCGTGCGCCATGGACGCTCACCCCTTCTCACTACAGCCGTAGTCGCGATACTACGCCTGTAGTGAGGACGGGTAGGATCGGGGTCCATGACGTCCCCGCGTGCCGAGCTGGTCGCCGACGCCGCCATCGCGGTGCTCGCCGCCGCCGGCATGCGCGGCCTCACCCACCGCGCCGTGGACCGCGCCGCGGGGCTGCCCGCCGGGTCCACCTCCAACCTGGCCCGCACCCGCGCCGCGCTGCTGGAGCTGGCGCTGCGCCGCCTCA
>NZ_WBMR01000418.1 GCF_008923365.1 Actinomadura montaniterrae | reverse complement strand
GCGCCGACGGCGGCGGCCGCGGCGGGGACCAGGCGGCTCTCCGGCTCGGGGCCGATGAGGTGCGGCGCGACGGCGACGGACGCGGCGCCCGCGGCGCGCAGCTGCTCCCCGGCGGCCCGCATGCCGGCCTCGTCGGCGAGCGAGGCGGTGAAGACCGGCGCGGCGAGCCGGGAGGCGAGCAGCACGCTGGTGACCTCGGCCTGCCGGACGGCGGTGGCGTCGCCGGGGGTGGCGACGATCACGCCGGTCGCGGCGGTGACCATCGTCATCATCCGGATCCGGTCGGCGCGGGCGAGGCCGGCGTCGGCGAGCCGGTCGTGCAGCGCCTCGGCGATGAGGGGGTGCGGGCCGAGCGGCTCGGCCGCGACGGCGCGCACCGGCGCGGACGCGACGGCGGCGCGGACGGCGGCGTCCAGGGCCGGGTCGGGCCCGGTGGACATCGGCACCACGACGGCCGCGAGCTCGTCCTGCGGGCGGCCGAGGCCGGCCAGGAGGGCGTGCAGGTTCGCCTCGCCGCCGTCGAGGTGCCCGACGTGGGCGGGCTGCCCGGTGTGCTCGATCTCCACGAGCCGGGCGAGCTCGGCGGCGACCTCGGTGCCGCCCTGCCGGGCGGGGCCGGGCACGGCCAGGACGAGCGCGGGGGATCCTTGGGGCAGCAGGAAGGACTCGTCGCCGCGATGTCGGCCGCCGCGGGGGGCGCGGCGGCGTCGCGACGGAAGTGCCTCGGATGCCTGGCTTTCGGGACTCACGGCGGGAATGGTAACGCTCCCGGGCGCGGGGAGCGGGCTCCCGCTCCGGCCGGACGGGCCGGCCGCGCCGTGGCTGCCTGTACTGATCGTCGGTCTCCCTCCCGTGCCGGGCCGCGATCGGCGGGCGAAACAGCAGAGTATGGCCCATCGCCGCCCGGCAACAGGGGGAAATGAAGCAAATGTCCTGATTGTCGATAACCGATTCCGGTTCCGAATACGGACGAAAGGTGGTGAAGGGGTTGCGGAGGCGTTGCGGGCCGCCTCTATGATCGGGCCACCCTACGTGCCGGAACGTTCGAGGTCCCATGAGAACCGCACGCACGCGCCCGATCCGGTCCAAGGTCGCCGCGCTTCTTCTCGTTCCGCTCGTCTCGCTGGTCGCGATCTGGGTGTACGCCGCCGACCTCACCGGCCGCGCCGCCCTCGCCCAGCGCAAGTACCACACGCTGAACGACCAGTTCGCCGCGTCCGGCCAAGGGCTGCTCGTGGAGCTGGGCAAGGAGCGGCAGGCGTCGGTCGTGTACCTCAGCGGCCCGCGCAAGGCCGCGTCCACGCCCGCGGCCCTCACCGCCCAGCGCGCGCGCCTGGACAAGGCCGTGGCCACCTTCCGCCGCACGTCCACGTCCGACGCCGCGCGCGGCGCCACCACCGCCGAGATGCGGTCGCGCGTCTCGGACGTGCTGAAGGCGCTCGGCGGACTCGGCGAGCTGCGCGCCGCCGTCGACGGCCGCACGATCGACCGGCTGACCGCCGTCAACGACTACAGCAGCATGGTCGACGTGATGCACCGGCTGTACGACAGCCTGATCGTCATCGACGACGCGTCCCTCTACAATTGGACGCTGTCCGACCGCGCCGCCGGGCGCGCGATGGAGCTGCTGCAGCGGGAGAACGCGCTGGTCGCGGGCGCGCTCGTCACGCACGGCCGGATGACCGCCGCCGAGCACCGGATGTTCCTGGAGATGCTCGGCGAGCAGCGCTGGCAGTGGCAGCGGCAGCGCTCGCTGGCCGACCCGAAGGTCTACGCGCGGCTCACCGCCCCGGTGTTCGCCTCGACGCAGTACCACGCGTACAAGGACATCGAGGACCAGATCGCCGCGCACGACCGCGGCCCGCTGCCGATCAGCGCCTGGCAGTGGCAGGAGACCGCGCAGCCGCTGGTCCTGTCGGTCAACCAGATGATCATGGCGAACACCAACGGGGCCGCCGCGCGCGCCGACCGGCTGGGCCGCGACGCCTACCTGCGGCTCGGCGTCGTCGGCGGCGCCGGCCTGCTGGTCATCGCCCTGTCGGTGCTGCTCGCGCTGCGGTTCGGGCGCGGCGTCGTCCGCGAGCTCGTCGGGCTGCGCGGCTCCGCCGAGGAGCTCGCCGACGAGCGGCTGCCGCGGCTCGTCGAGCGGCTGCGCCGCAACGAGGCCGTGGACGTCGAGGCGGAGGCGCCCGCGCTGCCGCGCGGCCGCACCAGCGAGGTCAACCGGCTCGCCGAGTCGTTCGCCAAGGTGCAGCGCACCGCCGTGGACGCCGCCGTCGGGCAGGCCGAGCTGCGCGCCGGCGTCGGCCGGATCTTCCTCAACATCGCCCGCCGCAACCAGTCGCTGCTGCACCGCCAGCTGACGATGCTGGACGGGCTGGAGAGCCGCGCCGAGGCCGACGACCTCGAGGCGCTGTTCCGGATCGACCACCTCACCACCCGCATGCGGCGGCACGCCGAGAGCCTGATCATCCTGTCCGGCGCCACCCCGGGCCGCGGCTGGCGGCGCCCGGTGCACATCACCGACGTGCTGCGCGCCGCGGTCGCCGAGATCGAGGACTACACCCGCGCGGTCGTGCTGACCGAGTCCGAGGACGGGCTGGTCGGCGCCGCCGTCACCGACGTCGTACACCTGCTGGCCGAGCTGCTGGAGAACGCGGCGTCGTTCTCCCCGCCGAACACCGAGGTGCGGGTGATGGCGGAGCGGGTCGGCAACGGCTTCTGCGTGGAGATCGAGGACCGCGGGCTCGGCGTGAAGCCGGAGACGCTCGCCGAGATCAACCGGCGGCTCGCCGAGCCGCCGGAGTTCGACCTGGTCGACACCGACCGGCTGGGGCTGTTCGTCGTCGCGCGGCTCGCGGCCCGGCACGGCATCGACGTGTCGCTGCACCGCTCCCCGTACGGGGGCGTCACGGCGATCGTGCTGATGCCGCACGACCTCGTCGTGCCCGCCGACCGGATGGACGAGGACCCCGCCCTGCTGGACGGCGCCACGGACGCGCCCGCGGTCGAGGCCCCGGCGGACGACGGCGAGCCCGGAGCGTCCGGCGACGCGGACGCCCCGTCCCCGGACGGCGAACGCGACGGCGCCGAGCCCGTCGACGCCGAGCCCGCCGAGCGGGGGCCCGTGCAGGCGGTGCCGTCCGACGCCGGGCCGGCGTTCATGGGCACCCCGTACACCGACGCCCCGTTCGGCGGGACGCCGCGCCCGGAGGTCGTGACGCGCGCCGAGGTCGTCCCGGACGTCGGGGTGTTCGCCCGCCGGGAGCCCGCGCCCGGCGAATCGCCGCAGCCCGGCTCGGCGTGGCCGGTCCCCGTGCCGCTGCGCGAGGCGCCGCCCGTGCTGCCGCAGCTCGCCGGTCCGGCGACCCCCTGGGGCCGGCCCGACGACGCGCCGCCCGCCGCGCCGCCTCACGGCCCGCGCGGCG
>NZ_WBMR01000417.1 GCF_008923365.1 Actinomadura montaniterrae | reverse complement strand
CGCGGAGCCCGCCGCCGCCGAGCCGGCGGCCCGGGCGGGCGAGCCGGCGGTGGCGCAGGCGTGGGCGCGGCTGCTCGCGGCGACCGTGGTGGTGATCGGGGTCGGCGTCGCGGTGATGATGCCGATCGCGGGCCTGCTGCTGACCCTCGTCGCGGTGACGGTGCTGCGGGCGGCGACGTCCGACACGGTCGCGGGCTGGGCGTGGGCGCTCGGCCGGACGGCGCTGACCGTCCCGTACGCGGCGGCGCTGGCGGTGGCGGTGCCGGTGGGGCTGGCGGCGGCGTCGGTGATCGGCGGGGAGATCGACTCGCTGGGCGCGTGCTCGTTCGGCGCGGGGGCGGGGGCGGCGGTGCTGTGGACGGCGCCGGGGGTCAGCGCGCCGCGCCGGCAGCTGGAGCGGATGTTCGCGGCGGTCGCGGCGAGCCCGCGGCGGATCGCGGTCGCGGGGGTGGCGCTCGGCGCGCTGGCGCTGCTGGCGGTGGTCGGGGCGATGTCGCTGACGCCGAGCTTCGCGCCGATGTACGGGCTGCAGAGCACGCTGGAGCGCTCGATGGACCGGTTGCAGAACGCCGTGGACCGCTGGTGAGTATGAACTGCGTCACGCCGCCATCCGGACGGGGTCCGTCCCGTAAACCCGGGGGTCGCGTGGGTAAGGTCTCACGAACTGGGATTTGCCAGTAGGCTACCGATGAGTAACATTTGTCGTGCACGGCCGAACCGGGGACCCGGCTCCGAAGCACGTTCGGGTGTTTGGCAGGCTGTGACTGCGAAACCGCATGTCGCGTCGACCCGTCATGGGCGGCGCCCCTCTGTCCGCTTACCCCAGCGGCCAACTGAGTGCAGGGAGGTCGGCCACCGGCCATGAACATCGTCGTCCTGGTGAAGCAGGTTCCCGATACGGAGAGCCCGCGCAAGCTGAAGTCCGATGACAGCACGCTCGACCGGGCTGCCGCGGACGGTGTCATCAACGAGCTCGATGAGTACGCCATCGAAGAGGCGCTGCGCATCAAGGAGGCCCAGGGCGGCGAGGTGACCGTTCTGACCATGGGCCCGGACAAGGCCACCGACTCCATCCGCAAGTCGCTGGCGATGGGCGCCGACAAGGCCGTCCACCTCGTGGACGACGCCCTCGCCGGCTCCGACGCGCTGCAGACCTCCTACGCGATCCAGCAGGCCCTCGGCCGCACCGGCTTCGACCTGGTCATCCTCGGCTCGGAGTCCACGGACGCGCGCACCGGCGTGCTCGCCGCGATGCTCGCCGAGCGGCTCGGCGTGCCGCAGGTGTCGCTGGCCAACAAGGTCGAGATCGACGGCTCGTCCATCAAGGCGCAGCGGGTCACCGACTACGGTTTCGACCGCGTCGAGGCGACCCTGCCCGCGGTGGTCTCCGTGGTCGAGAAGATCAACGAGCCGCGCTACCCCTCGTTCAAGGGGATCATGGCGGCCAAGAAGAAGCCGGTCGAGACGCTCGGCGTCGCCGACGCCGGCATCGACGCCGCGCAGGTCGGCCTGGCGAACGCGGCCACCGAGGTGGTCGACTTCGCCGAGGCCCCGCCGCGCGCGCAGGGTCAGATCGTCACCGACGAGGGCGACGGCGGCGTGAAGATCGCCGAGTTCCTCGCGTCGAAGAAGTTCGTCTGACCGAGGAAGGGGATTAGAGGACAATGGCTGAGATTCTCGTCCTCGTCGACCACGTCGACGGTGAGGTCAAGAAGGTCGCCCTCGAGCTGCTGACGCTGGCGAACAAGCTGGGCGAGGCCTCCGCGGTATGGATCGGCCCCGGCGCCGACGGCGCCAAGGACAAGCTCGGCGAGTACGGCGCCGCGAAGCTCTACGTCGCCGCCGACGAGGAGCTCACCTCCTACGTCGTCGCGCCGAAGGCCGCGCTGCTGGCGCAGCTCGTCGCCGACAAGTCGCCGGCGGCCGTGCTGGTGTCCGCGACCGCGGAGGGCAAGGAGATCGCGGGCCGCCTGGCGGTCAAGACCGGCTCCGGCGTGCTCACCGACGTGGTGGACGTCGCCGACGGCTTCGTCGCCGAGCACTCCATCTTCGGCGGCGGGATCATCGCGCACGCCAAGGTGAAGACCGGCACGCCGATCATCGCGGTGCGGCCGAACTCCGTCGCCCCCGAGGCGTCCCCGGCCACCCCGGCCGAGGAGGCCGTCTCGGTGACGCTGTCGGACGCCGACAAGGGCACGAAGATCGTGGAGAAGGTCGTCCAGGAGAAGGGCGAGCGCCCGGACCTGACCGAGGCCGCGATCGTGGTCTCCGGCGGCCGCGGCGTCGGCGGCGCCGAGAACTTCAAGATCATCGAGGGCCTGGCCGACTCGCTCGGCGCGGCCGTCGGCGCGTCCCGCGCCGCGACCGACGCCGGCTGGTACCCGCACTCGTTCCAGGTCGGCCAGACCGGCAAGACCGTGTCGCCGCAGCTGTACGTCGCGGTCGGCATCTCCGGCGCCATCCAGCACCGGGCCGGCATGCAGACCTCGAAGACCATCGTCGCCATCAACAAGGACCCCGAGGCGCCGATCTTCGAGCTCGTCGACTACGGCATCGTCGGCGACCTGTTCCAGGTCGCGCCGCAGCTCACCGAAGAGATCAACAAGCGCAAGTGATCTCGCGCGGACGCCCCGTCCCCGGAACGCTCCGGGGGCGGGGCGTCCGGCGTCTCAGGAGCGCGCGGGCCGCGGATACGGGACGGCCTTCAGCAGCTCCGGCTTGAGCATGCCCGCGACCTCGGCGTAGGGGACGGTCGTGTCCTCCTCGCCGCACGCGGACGCGTAGCCGAGCAGCGCGCCGTAGAAGGCGACGCGCACGCCGGTCGGCGTGAGCGCCATGCTGACGTCCCCGGTCCCGACGAACGCGGACGGGTTGTCGGTGCCGTGCGGCTGGATCGGCCCGGTCCCGGGGTCGACGTCGCTGTAGCAGTAGGTGCCGTGGGGCAGGTGCGCCTTGATCTTCTCGTCCAAAGGCGCGAGGCCCTGGACGGTCGGGACGCGGAACAGGTCGAGCGGGTGGTAGGCCGCGCCGGTCCGCAGGTCGACGGTCACGGCCTCCGAGTGGTCCCAGCCGGTGCCGCGTTCGCCCTGCAGGGAGACGGTGTACCAGACCGACAGGAGCCGGTCGTTGCGCATCAGGATCGCCGGTTTCACGACGTCGGTGTAGCCGCCCCTGCCGATCCCGGCCAGGCCCTTGCGGGTCTTGGCCCAGCGCGTTTCGAGCGGCGCGCGCAGCGCCGCGTCGATCTTCCGGACGAGCGCGGGCCGGCCGCCCGTGACCGTCACGACCTGCCCTTGCGCCCGGAACGTCACCCCGTTGCCGAAGTCCCGCTGCGGCTCGTTCAGCGCGGTCAGCGCGGCCACGACCGGTTTCGGCTTCGGCTTCTCCTTGGCCTCGGCGACGTAGACGGCCGCGCCGCCGGCCGCCGCGACGACGGCCGCGCCGCCCACCGCGGCCGCGGCGCCCTTCGCGCCGAGCGCGCCGAGGACGCCCTTGCCCGCGGTG
>NZ_WBMR01000416.1 GCF_008923365.1 Actinomadura montaniterrae | reverse complement strand
CGGACGTCCTGCGCCGCCAGGTGCTCTACGGCGACCTGCGCAGCGGCGCGCTGCCCGCCGAGGCCGAGCTCGTCCGCGAGTTCGGCGCGTCCCGCAACACCGTCCGGGAGGCCCTCGCGCTGCTGCGCGCCGAGGGGCTCATCGAGCGCTGTCCCGGCGTCGGCACGCACGCGGTCGCCGAGAAGTACCCGCACGGGCTGGAGCGGCTGCTCGGCCTCGCCGAGACGCTGCGCGAGCACGGCGAGGTCGCCAACGAGGTGCGGCTGACCGGGCTGATCACCCCGTCCCGCGAGATCTCCTCCCGGCTCGGCACGCCCGGCGGCGAGCCGGTCGTCTACATCGAGCGGATCCGGCGGCTGAACGGGCTGCCGCTCTCCCTCGACCTCACCTACATCCCGCGCGACCTCGGCGAGCCGCTGCTGGCCGAGGACCTGGTCCGCAACGACATCTTCGTGCTGCTCGAACGCATCGCCGGGCAGCCGCTCGGCCGCGCCGAGGTGATGCTCGAGGCGGTCAACGCCGACCCGCACTCCGCCGCGACTCTCGACGCCCCGCGCGGCGCCGCCCTGCTGATGCTCGAACGCCTCACCCACCTATCGGACGGGCGCCCCGTGGACCTGGAGTTCATCCGCTTCCGCGGCGACCGGATCACGATGAGCGGCTCCATGAGCCGCGCCTGACCCTCCTCCCGGCCGCCCCGGCCGGTGCCGCGCAGCGCCGCGCGGCGAGTCCCGCATGCCCGCACACCCTGGAGGACCCATGTCCCTCGTGGAGAACCGCGCCGACGTCCCCGTGACGGTGGACGAGTCGCTCTGCATCGACGGCTGCACGCTGTGCATCGACGTGTGCCCGCTGGACGCCCTCGCCGTCCACCCGGAGACCGGCAAGGCGTACATGCACGTCGACGAGTGCTGGTACTGCGGGCCGTGCGCCGACCGGTGCCCGACCGGGGCCGTGACCATCGACATGCCCTACCTGCTGCGCTGAAGGAATCCGATGAACGCGATGAAGACGACGCTGGCCGCGGCGGCCGCCCTCCTCCCGCTCGCGGCCGGCTGCACGGTGGCCGGGAACGCCGCCGGCGGCGGGGGCTCGGGGCAGATCGTCGTGGGGTACCAGTCCAAGACCATCAACACCGTCACCGCCGGGACGCTGCTGCGCTCGCTCGGCTACTTCGAGAAGCGGCTGAAGGCGCTCGGGCAGCAGGACGGCACGGAGTACTCGGTGGTGTGGCGCGACTACGACACCGGCGCGCCGATCACCGCGCAGATGCTCGCCGGGAAGATCGACATCGGCTCGATGGGCGACTACCCACTGCTGATCAACGGGTCGCGGGCGCAGGCGCAGGGCGGCGACGCGAAGACGTCGTGGGTGTCGGTGACCGGCTACAACATGCGCGGCTCGCTGAACGGCGTCGTCGTCGCCCCGGGCTCGAAGGCGAGGACGCTGCGCGACCTCAAGGGGAAGACGGTCTCGACGAGCGTCGGCTCGGCCGGGCACGGCACGTTCGTCCAGGCGGCCCGCAAGTACGGGCTGGATCCCGCCAAGGACGTGAAGATCGAGAACCAGCAGCCCACGGTGGGCGCGTCGGCGCTGCAGGCGGGGAGCGCCGCCGCGTTCGCGCAGTTCGTCGCCTGGCCCGGCCTGCTGGTGAACAAGGGGCAGGCACGGCTGCTCTATGACGGCGGCCAGTTGGACGTGCCGACGTTCCACGGCGTGGTGGTGCGCAACCAGTTCGCCGAGAAGAACGGCAAGGTGCTGGACGCGTTCCTGCGCGCGCAGATCGACGCGACGACCTACCTGCACCAGCATCCCCTGGAAGCGGCCGAGTCGGTGGCGTCCACCACCGGGCTGCCCGCCGAGACCGTCTACCTCTACAACGGCGCGGGCGGTGTCGCCACCTTCGACCCGACTATCAAGCAGGGGCTGAAGGACGCGTTCGTGCATGACGTCCCGTTCCTGAAGTCGATCGGGGTCATCCAGACGCCCCTGGAAGTGGGGCCCTTCATCAACGACGCCTACATCAGGAAGGCGTACGGCGCGTCCTACGACCACGACGCCGCGTCCACCGCCAACCCGGCCGCCATCACCGGGGCCGACGAGGTGTGCAAGACCCAGGTGGACGACCCGAAGACCGCAGGTGAGGTGTGGGTGCAGGGCGAGGAGAGGACGCGGCCTGTCGCCGACCCGGTCTGCCTGCTGAAGAACGTGCGCGCGCTGCAGGGGCAGGGGAAGAAGCTCCGGGCCGTCTACATCCCCGACGCCACGACCGGCACCCGCTGGTTCGCCGACAAGGACGTTTGGGTCGAGGACCCGTCGGCCAAGGCGGACCAGCGATTCAAGCCGTTCGCGACGGACGAGGGTGCGCGCAAGTACATCGCCGCGCACTCCGGCGCCAAGGTCGTCACCTACGACGAGGCGGTGAAGAGCGCGTGAGCCGCCTCCTCCGCTGGCCCGTTCGCGCCGCGTCCATCCTCGCCGCGCTCGCGGTGTGGCAGCTGCTCACCGCCGCGAACGTCCGGCTGTGGGTCCGGTTCGACCGGTTTCCCGGCCCGGCCGACGTGCTGCACGAGTTCGGGCGTCAGGTCGAGCACGCGCAGTACTGGCAGGACGTCGCGCAGAGCCTCGTCCGCATCCTCACCGGGTTCGCGCTCGCCGCCGTCCTCGGCGTCGCGGCGGGCGTCGCGACCGCCCGGTCGCGGTGGGCGGGCGACCTGCTGCAGCCGCTGTTCGAGGTCGCCCGGCCGATCCCGGCGATCGCGCTGGTGCCGGTCGCGATCCTGCTGTTCCCCGCGAACGAGCAGGGCATCGTGTTCATCACCTTCGCCGCCGCGTTCTTCCCCGTCCTGGTCGGCACCCGGCACGCGGTGAAGGCCCTGCCGGTCGTGTGGGAGGACGCCGTCCGCACGCTCGGCGGCAGCCGCCTCCGGGTGCTGCTCCAGGTCGTCCTGCCGGGGATCCTGCCGGGCGTGTTCGGCGGCCTGTCCATCGGGATGGGCGTCGCGTGGATCTGCGTGATCTCCGCTGAGATGATCTCCGGCGACTTCGGCGTCGGCTACCGCACCTGGCAGGCGTACACGATCGTCGACTACCCCGGCGTGCTCGTCGGGATGGCCACCATCGGGCTGCTCGGCTACCTCACCTCCGCCGCCGTGGAGCTGACCGGCCGCCGGCTGACCCGCTGGCTGCCGAGGGAGGACCGGTCATGAAGGGCCTCGAACTGCGGGCCGAGGACGTCACGCTCGGCTACGGCGGCCGGGCCGTCGTCACCGGCCTCGACCTGACCGCCGGGGCCGGGGAGATCCTCGCCGTGCTCGGCCCGTCCGGCTGCGGGAAGTCGACGCTGCTGCGCGCGTTCGCCGGGCTGCTGCCCGCCGCGTCCGGGCGCGTCCTCGCCGGCGGCGAGCCCGTCACCGGGCCGTCCGCCGACCGGGCGCTGATGTTCCAGGACGACGCGCTGCTGCCGTGGCGGACCGCGCGCCGCAACGTCGAGCTGGCGCTGTCGCTGCGCGGCGTGCGGCGGGCGGAGCGGCGCGCCGAGGCGGACCGCTGGCTGGCCCGCGTCGGCCTCGGCGACGCCGCCGGGCGGCTG
>NZ_WBMR01000415.1 GCF_008923365.1 Actinomadura montaniterrae | reverse complement strand
CGCGCCCGCGCCGGGAACGGCAAGGCGAGCACCGGCGGGCGCGGGTCCCGGCGCGGCGGGCTGCTCGTCCGCGCCGACGAGCACCTGCCTGAGCTGCTGCTGCAGGAGGGCGCGTCGCTGGCGGCGCTGGTGGCGGCGCGGCGCCTCGCCCCGCTGGAGGCCGCGGGGCAGCGGCAGGGCGTCCGGCTGGCCGAGACGCTGCTGGAATGCATGAAGCACGGCTTCAACGCGACGGGCGCGGCCGAGGTGCTGTGCGTGCATCCGCAGACCGTCCGGTACCGGCTCGCGCAACTCCACGAGATGTTCGACTTCGACATCGAGGACCCCGATCTCCGCCTCGAGATGATGCTCCTGCTCAGCACCTGGATCCGAGCGCGTTCCGCTTCCTGACCGCCTCCCGCGCGACTCGCGCGCCGATCCGCGCGCCTTTTCCCGTGCCGCGCCGCGCCGCGACGTCATGGTGGGGCGCGGAATCCGCTACGGTCAGGGGCGCCGCGTAGGCGAGGGGAAGGAACACAAGGTACAGATGGCCGAGAAGGTCATTCGAGTCGACGACATCGACGGCTCCGAAGGGGACGATGTCGCCAAGCGGGACTTCGAGGTCCTGGGTCGGACGTTCACGATCGACCTGAGCGATGACAACTACAAGCGGTTGAACGAGATGCTGGACGCGCTCGCGCCCTTCATCGAGAACGCCGCGGAGGTGAAGCCCGCGGGGAAGGGCCGCAAGGCCCGGGTGGCGAAGATCAAGGGCTACACGAACGGCGATGTCCGCGAGTGGGCATTGCGCGAGGGCGTCGAAGTCTCCGAACGTGGCAAGATATCGGATGAGGTCTATGCTGCATTCATCGACGCTCATCCGGACGCGAAGCCGGACGCATAGCTAGAGGGAGTCCCCGCATGGCACAGAAGGTCGAAGTCCTTCTCGTGGACGACATCGACGGTGGCGAGGCCGACGAGACGGTCAGCTTTTCACTCGATGGCACCAGTTACGAGATCGACCTGAGCAAGAAGAACGCCGCGAAGCTGCGCGACGGGCTGGAGCCGTTCGTGGCCGGCGCCCGCAAGGCGCGCAAGCCGGCGGGCCGGCAGGCGCGCGGCACCCGTACCGCGGGCAGCCGCGAGCGCTCCGCCGAGATTCGCGAGTGGGCGAAGAACCACGGCATCAAGGTCAATGAGCGGGGCCGTATCCCCGCCAATGTGATCGAGCAGTACGAGGCCGCGCACTAGCGCTCCGCGCGGCCGGCCGAGTTCCGGCAGAGCGCCGAGGGGCCGGAGTGAAATTCTCACTCCGGCCCCTCACGCATTAGTGCGCACCGGGCAAATCGCCTTTCGCTCGGCATTCCCCGAATTCCGCATGGCGGACATCATCGGCGCGCAAGTCGGTAGGGTGGCGCCCGGGGGGCCGGCAAAGGGGGGCAAGCGGGGTTGAAGCACGCGACGCGACGGGACCGTGCCCGGTACTGGTTCGACACCACCATGTCGAAGGGGACGCCGGCGCTCATCGGCTGGCTCGGGCTCGCCTCGGCGGCGCTCGTGCTCGTGGTGGCGACGGCCGCGGTCGTCGTCGCGCCGCGCGACAGCGGCCGCAACGGGCACTGGCCCGGCATGGTGTGGCGCAGCCTGCTGCGCACCCTCGACCCCGGCACGATGGGCGGCGACAGCGGCGGCGTCGCGTTCCTCGGCCTGATGCTGGTCGCCACGGTCGGCGGCATCTTCATCGTCAGCTCGCTCATCGGCGTCATCACCACCGGCCTGGAAAGCAAGATCACCGAGCTGCGCAAGGGCCGGTCCCGGATCGTCGAGCACGACCACACCGTGCTGCTCGGCTGGTCGGAGCAGGTGTTCACGGTCGTCGCCGAGCTGGTGGAGGCCAACCAGAGCGAGCGGCGCTCGTGCGTGGCGATCCTCGCCGACCGCGACAAGGTCGAGATGGAGGACGCCCTCCGCGCGCGGGTCGGCGAGTTCGGCCGGACCCGGATCGTGTGCCGCACCGGCAACCCGCTGAAGGTCGCCGACCTGGAGCTGGTCAGCCCCGGCACCGCGCGCTCCATCATGGTGATCTCGCCGGAGGTCGAGGACGCCGACACCCACGTCATCAAGGTGCTGCTGTCGCTCGGCGCGCGCGCCTGGGAGCGGCGCCGCCCGCACGTCGTCGCGGCGGTGCACGACTCGGCGAACCTGCCCGCGGCCCGGCTGGCCGGCGGCGACGCCGCGCGGGTCATCGACGCCGACGACATCGCGATCCGGCTGATCGTGCAGTCGCACCGGCAGTCCGGGCTGTCGCAGGTCTGCACCGACCTGCTCGACTTCGCCGGGCACGAGTTCTACATGCGGGCCGAGCCGTCGCTGGCGGGCCTGACGTTCGGCGAGACGCTGTCGCGCTACGACCTCGGCGTCCCGGCGGGGCTGCGGCACGGCGACGGGACGGTGGCGCTGAACCCGCCGATGGACACCCCGGTCAGCGCCGACGACGAGATCATCGTGCTGGCCGAGGACGACCTGCTGATCCGGCTCGCGTCCGGTCCGCCGCCGGCCGTCCGGGAGCGGGCGATCACCACGGCGACCGCGCGGGAGCCGGTGCCGGAGCGGACCCTGCTGCTCGGCTGGAACCACCGCGCCCAGAAGATCATCGAGCTGCTGGACGAGTTCCTCGCGCCCGGGTCGGCGCTGACGGTCGCCGCGCCGCGCGAGGACCCGACCGGCGCCCTCGGCCCGCTCGCCAACCTCAAGGTCGGGTTCGTGGCCGCGGAGCCGACCGAGCGGCCGTCGCTGGAGTCCCTGGACGTCGGCTCGTACCAGCACGTCATCGTGCTGTCGGAGGCCGGCTACGACCGCGAGCACGCCGACGCGCGCACGCTGGTGACGCTGCTGCACCTGCGCGACATGGAGGACGCGCTCGGCGACCCGTTCTCCATCGTCAGCGAGATCAACGACGACGCCAACCGGGAGGTCGCGCAGGTCACCAAGGCCGACGACTTCGTCGTCAGCGACAAGCTGATCAGCCTGATGCTGACCCAGCTGAGCGAGAACCGGCACCTGTACGACGTGTTCGCCGACCTGCTCGACCCGGCCGGGTCGGAGATCTACCTCAAGCCCGCCTGCGACTACCTCGTGCCGGGCGGCACCGCCGACTTCGCGACGCTGATCGAGTCGGCGCGGCGGCGCGGCGAGGTCGCGCTCGGCTACCGGCTCATCGACCGGTACCACGAGCCGCCCGGGTACGGCGTGGTCCTCAACCCCGGCAAGACGGCCCCGCTGGTGCTGTCCGCACGGGATCGCGTCATCGTCCTCGCGGAGAACTGACGCCGTCCTCGCGGAGAACTGACGCCCGCGCGCACACGGCCCTCCGTTACGGACGGACCGGAATGCGGGGCGGCGGAAATGGCGGTGCGCGAACGGCCGCGGATCGCCCACAATTGGACCGACGGGGTGATCAATCGTGGGCGATCAGATGTTGCGGCTGGGAGCGCGCATAGCCGAGATCGAGGCGCTGTACGGCTGCGCGCTGGACGAGCGGGACGGCCGCGCCGCGCGCCGGCTGCTGGCCGAGCTGGCACGGGCGGGGGCCCGGCTGGCCGAGGAGGCGGACCGGGCGGCCGGGCCCGCCCGGCG
>NZ_WBMR01000414.1 GCF_008923365.1 Actinomadura montaniterrae | reverse complement strand
CCCCGCGCGGAGGGCGGCGCGTGACCGCCGGCGGGCCCGGACGCCCGGCGGCGCCGGACGAGCGGCGCGCCGAACTCGCCGCGAACCTCGCCGAGGTCCGCGGCCGGATCGCCGCCGCCTGCGCCGCCGCCGGACGCGACCCGGCGGAGGTCGCGCTGATCGCGGTGACCAAGACCTTCCCGGCCTCCGACGTGCGGCTGCTGGCCGGGCTCGGTCTCACCGACGTCGGCGAGAACCGCGACCAGGAGGCCCGGCCGAAGGCGGCCGAATGCGCCGACCTCTCGCTGACCTGGCACTTCGTCGGCTCGCTGCAGACCAACAAGGCCCGCGCGGTCGCGTCCTACGCCGACGTCGTGCACTCGGTCGACCGGTCCCGGCTGGTCGCCGCGCTGTCCGGCGCCGCCGCACGGGCCGGGCGCACGCTGCGCTGCCTCGTCCAGGTCTCGCTGGACGAGGCCGAGCACCGCGGCGGCGCGGCCCCGGCGCAGGTCCCGGCGCTCGCCGACGAGATCGCCGCCGCCCCCGGCCTGGAGCTCGGCGGGCTGATGGCCGTCGCGCCGCTCGGCGCCGACCCGGCGCCGGCGTTCGAACGGCTCGCCGCGCTGTCGGCGGACCTGCGCCGGAACCATCCGGACGCGCGGAGCGTCTCTGCGGGCATGAGCGGGGATCTGGAGCAGGCGATCGCGTGCGGCGCGACACACCTGCGGATCGGTACGGCGTTGCTCGGCGGCCGACGGGCAATCGTCAGGTAATGTCCCGGGAGTGGTACCTGCCGGAACGCGGGCCACGTAGACGGATCGGTCCAGCGGCGCCGGAGGCGCCGGGTGCCGCGGCCACAGGACACGGAGGGGCGTATGGCCAGCGCGATGCGCAAGATGGCGGTCTACCTCGGCCTGGTGGAGGACGACCGCTACGGCGACGAGTACGACTACGAGCCCTACGACGACGAGACCGACCCCGGCCAGGGGCGGCGCCGCGAGGACGAATCCGGCGGTCAGCTTACCCGAGCCGAGGAGACCGCGGACCGGGAACGCGATCATCACGCGGTGTCACCGCCCGAGCGACGCTCCGTGGCGCTCTACGAGTCCGGTACCACCGACCTTGCGCGCATCACTACGCTGCACCCTAGGACCTACAACGAGGCGAGGACCATCGGGGAGCACTTCCGTGAGGGCACACCGGTGATCATGAATCTGACCGAGATGGTCGACAGCGACGCCAAGCGGCTCGTCGACTTCGCGGCGGGTCTCGTGTTCGGCCTGCACGGGAGCATCGAGCGTGTTACCAACAAGGTGTTCCTCCTCTCACCGGCCAACGTGGAGGTGACGGCGGAGGACAAGGCCCGGATGGCAGAACGAGGGTTCTTCAACCAAAGCTGACAGCCACATGCGAGAGTGTCCGTGAACATCGTTGGACAGGTGCTGACGTACCTCCTGTACATCTTCCTGCTCTTCCTGATCGGCAGGCTGATCCTGGAGGTGCTGCAGTCGTTCGCCAGGCAGTGGCGTCCCAGAGGGGTGGTGCTCGTGATCGCCGAGGCGACCTACACCATCACCGATCCGCCGCTGAAGCTGCTGAGGCGTTTCATCCCTCCCATACGGCTGGGTAACGTGGCGCTGGACCTCAGTTTCACCTTCCTCATCTTTGTGGTGTGGGTCTTGATCATCTTCGTGCAGAGGCTCTGATCGGATACCGTCCTTCGGGACAGACTCCAAGCGCGCCAAGGAGACGAACATGCCGCTGACACCCGCCGATGTGCGGAACAAGCAGTTCAGTACCACCAGGCTGAGGCCGGGGTACGACGAGGAGGAGGTGGACGCCTTCCTCGACGAGGTCGAGGCCGAGCTCGACCGCCTCATCCAGGAGAACGAGGAGCTGCGGGCCAAGCTCGCCGAGTGCCTCCGTGGCAAGGTTCCCGCCATGGCCGCCCCCATCGTGGAGCCCAAGCCGGACGTCCAGAAGATCCCCGAGCCCCCCCGGCCGGAGCCGCAGCCGCAGCCCGAGCCCGAGCCCGTCCCCCTCGGCGGCCTCGGCATGGCGCCCGCGCCCACCGGCGAGGACAACATGGACACCGCCGCGCGCGTGCTGGCGCTGGCGCAGCAGACCGCCGACCAGGCGATCGCCGACGCCCGCCGGGAGGCCGACGAGACGCTCGGCCGCGCCCGCCGCGAGGCCGAGGAGATCCTCGGCAAGGCCCGCCGGCAGGCCGACCAGATCGTCAGCGAGGCCCGGTCCCGCGCCGAGGCCCTCGACCGCGACGCGCAGGAGCGGCACCGCCAGGTCATGGGGTCGCTCGTGCAGCAGCGCGAGGAGCTCGAGCGCGAGGTCGACAACCTGCGCGCCTTCGAGCGCGAGTACCGCAGCCGCCTGAAGGTGTACCTGGAGGGCCAGCTGCGCGACCTCGAGGCCGGCAGCACCGAGACGGGCGCGTTCGCCGCCGTCCCGGGCGCGGCGCCCTCGGTGGCGCAGCCGACCGCGCCGCAGCCGACCGCGCCGCAGGCCGGGCCCCAGACGGGACCGCAGAACGCGCTGCCGCACACCGAGAACCGCAACGGCGGAGCCGGCGGCTCCAACCCCGCCGGGCCGGCGTTCCCGTCGCCCGCCGAGCACACCCAGCAGGTGCAGCACTCGGCGACCGGCGCGTTCCACTCCGGCGGCGGTGACAACCCGCCGCACGAGAGGCGCTGACTCGGGCACCGCAGGCGATAGTGTCGTCCCGATCGCCGCGCCGAGGATGGCACCGCCGCCGTCCCGGCGCCCCGAGGCGGCCGGCCGGGGCCGGTCGGCGGGGAGATACGGCGTGACACCTGGGCCTGAAGGGCGGCCCGGAGCCGAGCGGTCCGAACGAGGGGGAGAGACCCTGTGATCATCCTGAGTGGCGTTCTCGTGGTGGCGGCGATCGCCCTGCTGGTTGCGGGAATCGTCGCCGGCAACGGAGACAGCGCCCAGGTCTTCGGCCTGGACGCGCTGGTGGTGATCTACATCTCGATCGCCGTCAGCATCGTCTCCGCGCTGTGCCTGGCCATCGGGGTGTTCCTGCGCCGCAAGGAGCTCTTCGGCGGCGGCACCCCCGCCGCGCCGGCCAGGAAGGGCAGGAAGGCCAAGCGGCCGCGGCCGGCTCCGCCGGCGCCCGCGGCCAAGAGCGCGGCCGGCGCCCCCGCGGCGCCCCGGCCGTCGCTGGACGCCCCGGCCGAGCCCGACGATGAGGTGGAGATCCCCGTCCAGCCCGTCGACGTGCCCGACGACGCCCTGGTGTTCGTCGTGCGCGGACGCAAGCGCTACCACCTCGACACGTGCCGGCAGCTCGCCGGGCGCGACACCGAGGAGCTCACCTACGCGGAGGCCAAGGAGGAGGGGTTCAGCCCCTGCACCGCCTGCATGCCCGACACCGCACTGGCGGCGCGCGCCGCGGCGTCGGGACCCGGGTCACCGGACCCGGGCAGGACGGTCGCGGACGGCCCCGACCTCACCAAGCCCCGCGTGGACCGCTCCGCGGCCGGTGCGGAGGGCGGCCTGGCCGGGCTGGCGAAGCCCGCGCACGCCGCCCCCTTCGCGCCGCACTCCGCGCCCGCGCCGTTCGACCCGACCGCGGAGATCCCCCGCGTGCCGGAGCCGGGCGAGCCGGAGCACGACCGCCCGGCGGCCGGGCACCGCGAGGAGCCGCCGGCCGG
>NZ_WBMR01000413.1 GCF_008923365.1 Actinomadura montaniterrae | reverse complement strand
CCGGATCTGGGGCGTCGTCCGGGCGCTGGCGGCCACCGGCCTGGCCGTGCTGGCCGACAAGGCGTATCAGGGCGCCGGCGCGCACGTCCTCACGCCCTACAAGGGACACGACAAGCCCGAAGCGCAGGAGGCGAACCGCGCGCACGCCAAGCTCCGCGGGCCCGGTGAACGAGCGAACGCCCAACTCAAGTCATGGCGAATCCTGCGGAAGCTGCGCTGCTGCCCCTATCGCACCGGTCGTATCGCCAAGGCCATCCACACCCTGCGACTCCGCGAGACCACATCACGCTGAAAAAGGCTCACGCTGTCGTCGTCGCTTCACTGCTTCATGCTGTGTACTTCTCTTTGCTATCGCGCTATGGGGAAGGGGACCTATGGCCCGGCTATCTAGCCCGGTGTGACGGCGTGACTTCGGTCGCCTGATATGATTTGATGCTTTCGGTTGACCGGTTAGTGGATTTAAATATCCTTCGTTCTTGACCGGAAGGGCTTCGGTATGGCGCAGAAAGTGCAGACTATTCTGACCGATTCGGTCGGGCTGAGCACGCCCAGGCTGGAGTGGCGCAGCGTGGGTTTTAGAACCCTTCGATGAAGTCGAAGCAGGCCGCCTTGGCCTGGGCGCGGTTGGTGAAGTGGTGCCGGTCGAGCAGTTCAGGGACCAGATCGGATCTGGACGGCCGACATCACGCACGTTCCGACCGGTGAGGGCTGGTTGTATCTGGCGGGCCGGGCATGCCGGGACCAGGCGCTGACCGAGACGATCACCAAGATCCATGCCAGATCTCGCCGGACCTACGGCGCCCCGCACGTCCATGCCGAACTACGGCTGCAGTTCGGGGTGCGCGTCGGGCGCAAGCGGGTGGCTCGTCTGATGCGCACCGCCCGGCTTGCCGGTGTGCACCGGCGCCGCAGGGGGCTGACCCGCCGGGAACCCTCAACTGTCCCTGCGGACGATCTGGTCGGCCGCGACTTCACCGCGCCTGGCACGACACACCCAGCCCCCGGGCCATCGGGAAGACGGAATGGTGCGGCTTCTCCGCCTTGATCAGCCGATACCTCATCTGGGCCGATCGGTCTCCCGGGCGAAGAAAGCCGCAGCCTTCTTCAGATCTTCCGCTCCTCCCGCAGCTGGCGGACCTCCCGCCGCAGCCGAGCCAACTCGTCCTTTTCCGCGCTGGCCAACCCGTAGTCTCGACGGCCCTCATCCCGCTCGGCCTGAGCAACCCAGATCCGGATCGACTGAGTGGTCGGCTCGAACTCCTTGGCCAACTCCTCCGGCGACCGGTCTGCCAGCACCAACTCCGCCATCTGCCGCCGAAACTCCGGCGGATACGGCGGTCGTGACATCGGCACTTGTGCACTCCTCCCGGCCCCCGTCGTCGCAAGCGATCAGGTGTCCACAAGACCAGGGCAACATCAGTGCCTGCTCCAATCCCAAGGTGCCCACCCGCACTTATCAGCGTGGGCTCTTGTCTTCAGCTCGCCCCGCTGCATCCGCAGCAGCTCGCCCCGCCCGATCCCGAGCAGGTGACGAGCCACCCCGAGCCCCTCATGCCCGTAGGCCAAGTGCACCAGTGCCGTGTCCAATGCCTCCAGATTCTGCCCCGTCAGCCCTTCGGACACTTCTCGTCTCCGGACCTGTTCGATGGCCTCTATCGCCATGCCCACGATGGTCCACATCGGATCCAGCGCATCCGTGACCCTTTCCACCGTCTTCCCAGCCTCGGCCAGAGCCAATCCGTCGACACCGCTCACCGTCGACCACGCCACTTGCGTCTGCTCCTCCAGCGCATGCAGCGCCCGCTGGACCTCGCCGGTCGCCGTACTCTGTCTCGGATCCACCACGATCGTTCCTTCGCTGTTGCTCAACGGTTCGAAAGATCAAGCCCTGGTCCAAGCTCCTTGGACCGACCTCCCGCAGGTACAGGTCTCGGTGGTCCGCTTCCACTTCTCCGTCGTCTTGCCGTCCCGCGACCGTCGATAGTCATAGATCGTCGTCCGCACCCAATGGCAGAAGTGCCCTTGGCTGCTCGGCTCGTCGAAATCGAGGGCCATGATCTGTCCTTGCTGTCGTTGTCGTTCGTCCCGCATATGCCGAGACGCTCTGCTCTACGTTCGGCTGTTAAGGACTGTCCGGCGCGGGGGCCGGTGCGCCGCCTCCAGGAAGATCACCCAGCATTTAGGGAGCCCGGCGACGCCAAGCCCGACCTCGTGGCGCGCGAGGGCCGCCACGAGGTCGTCGAAGCATGCGCGCCGACTCGCTCGCCCCCCGGAACAGCGCCTCGCGGATCTTCCAGCGCAGATGGACGGTGCTCTTATCGAACCCGGCATGGCGAGCGACGTCGTCGTGAGGCCCCCCGCGTGACGAACCCGGAAGAGCCCAGAGCCGTTCCACCGTCGGGGTCGACGACGACCTGCAGGATCGATCCTGTGCCTACGGTGCTTTCCTGGATAGGACGGCTGCTCGACGACCGCTCGGCCGAACGCGACGAGCATGCTGTTCAAGACCAGGCGCGGCACCTGGCCCCGGCGCGGCCGCGGCAACAGCGTCCGGCTTGGCGAGCGGGCGAACTCATGCGAGGCGCACTCGCATTGGACTCTAGAGTCCGATGCCGCCGCTCGCGTCGATCACTCCGCCGGTGATCCATCGCGCGTCATCAGACGCGAGAAAGGCCACGATGTCGGCAACATCAGATGTCTGGCCGAGGCGGCCCAGTGCGGCCAGCGAGCCGGCATGGGATTCTGCTTCTGCGTTGCCGCGAAGCCACCCCGAGTTTATGTCGGTGCCGACGATCCCTTGAGCCACCGAGTTCGCCGTGATGCCGCGCGGGCCCAGTTCCTTTGCAAGATTCCTGGTAAAGGTGTCCAGGGCGCTCTTCGTCGATCCGTAGGCGATCATCTCTGGCATGGCCAAGCGTGCCGCGCAACTGGAGATATTGATGATCCGTCCTCCATCGCGCATTCGGTCAAGCCCCTGCTGCACGATAAAGAAAGGTGCGCGTACGTTGATTGCGAAGACCTCGTCGAATTCCTCCTCGGTGAGTGAGGTTAAGTGCGCACCGAGACCGAGGCCCGCATTATTGACGATAATATCGATACCCCTTTGGGGTGCGTGCTGTTCGATTTGCGCGTCGAAGGCGGCCCAAAGAGCGGCCGCGTCACCCCATCGCCCCAGTTCGGTCTGGATGGTGAAAGCGCGGCCGCCCTGCTCGCGGATTCGCTCTACGACCCCGCTCGCCTCCGCCAGATCACGCGCGAATGCAACGGCCACAACGGCGCCGTCACGGCCGAGTCGTTCGGCGATGGCCCGGCCGATCCCCCTGCTTTCGCCGGTGACGGGCGCAACTTTGCCCTCCAGTGCGCGCGTGGACATAAGTCTGACCGCCCATCATTGTGCCTTTTTCAGCGTGATGTGGTCTCGCGGAGTCGCAGGGTGTGGATGGCCTTGGCGATACGACCGGTGCGATAGGGGCAGCAGCGCAGCTTCCGCAGGATTCGCCATGACTTGAGTTGGGCGTTCGCTCGTTCACCGGGCCCGCGGAGCTTGGCGTGCGCGCGGTTCGCCTCCTGCGCTTCGGGCTTGTCGTGTCCCTTGTAGGGCGTGAGGACGTGCGCGCCGGCGCCCTGATACGCCTTGTCGGCCAGCACGGCCAGGCCGGTGGCCGCCAGCGCCCGGACGACGCCCCAGATCCGG
>NZ_WBMR01000412.1 GCF_008923365.1 Actinomadura montaniterrae | reverse complement strand
CCCGAGCTTCGGGGTGCTGGTCGCGCCGATCGCGGGCGCCGACACGGCGGCCGTCCCGCCGCCCTTGGCGTCCCCGCCCCCGCCGCCCCCGCAGCCGGCCAGCAGCAGCGCCCCCGCCGCCGTCCCCGCCGTCACGATCGCCGAACGCCTCATTCCGGACTCCCCCAAGAAACGATCACGTGCCGGCCCATCAGACGGAGCCGGCACGCGAACGGTTCAGTTTGCCCGGAATGCGGGATATGTCGCTACTGGGCGGCGACCAGCTCCGCGATCTGGACGGCGTTCAGCGCCGCCCCCTTGCGCAGGTTGTCGCCCGAGCAGAACAGCGCCAGCCCGTTCTCCACGGTCTCGTCCCGGCGGATCCGGCCCACGTAGGTCGGGTCCTGCCCGGCGGCCCGCAGCGGCGTCGGCACGTCCGCCAGCACCACGCCCGGCGCGCCGGACAGCAGCTCGCTCGCCCGCTCCGGCCCGATCGGACGCTCGAACCGCGCGTTGATCTGCAGCGAGTGCCCGGTGAACACCGGCACGCGCACGCACGTCCCCGACACCTTCAAATCCGGGATCTCCAGGATCTTGCGGCTCTCGTTGCGGAGCTTCTGCTCCTCGTCGGTCTCGGCGAGCCCGTCGTCGACGATCGAGCCCGCCATCGGCAGCACATTGAACGCGATCGGCCGCACGTACACCTGCGGGTCGGGGAACTCCACCGCAGCGCCGTCGTGGGTGAGCCGGTCGGCGTTCTCGACGACCTTCCGCGCCTGCTCGTGCAGCTCCGACACGCCCGCGAGGCCGCTGCCCGACACCGCCTGGTACGTCGACACGACCAGCGCGGCCAGCCCCGCCTCGGCGTGCAGCGGCCGCAGCACCGGCATCGCCGCCATCGTCGTGCAGTTCGGGTTCGCGATGATCCCCTTCGGGCGGTCCGCCGCCGCGTGCGGGTTGACCTCCGCCACCACCAGCGGGACGTCCGGGTCCATCCGCCAGGCCGACGAGTTGTCGATCACGACGGCGCCCGCCGCCGCGACCTTCGGCGCCAGCTCCTTCGACGAGCCCTTCCCCGCGGAGAACAGCACGATGTCGAGGCCCGCGAAGTCGGCGGCCGCCGCGTCCTCGACGGTGATCTCGGTGTCGCCCCAGGGCAGCTTCCGCCCAGCCGAGCGGGCGGAGGCGAACAGCCGCAGCTCGTCCACCGGGAACCCGCGTTCCGCCAGGATGCGGCGCATCACGCCCCCGACCTGGCCGGTGGCCCCGACGATCCCGATCCTCATGCCGCTCCCTCTGCTCGTCCTGCGCTTCCCGTCCCGCTACCTGGGCCGACGAGTCTGCCGAGGCCCGGCCGGGGACGTCCAGTCATTAACCCTTCACACCGACTTTAAGCGGCGCTCAACGGACGCGCACACGCGCCCGCCTGTGACAACGGCGCCCCCGAGACCGCGGACGCCCTCCCCGGACGGCCTCAGGGACCGGCCTCGGGGGCGAATCAGGGCGGTTCCGGATGTCGCGCCGCCGCCGGGATGGGCATCATCGAGGCATGGACATGAACAAGGGCACCACCGAACGGCGGCTCCGCCGCACCCGCGACGGGCGCATGCTCGCGGGCGTCTGCTCCGGCGCCGCCGAGTTCCTCGGCGTCGACGCCAACATCGTCCGCCTCGTCCTCGCCGTCTTCACGGTCTTCGGCGGCGCGGGCGTGGCCCTCTACCTGGTCGCCTGGCTGCTGATCCCGGAGGAGGGCGCCGCGACGTCCATCGCCGAGGACCTGTTCAAGAAGGCCCAGGACAACCCGAACGTGCAGGACGCCGTCCAGCGCACCAAGGACGCGGTGAACAAGAAGACCCACGCGTGAGCTCTTAGGGGGCGGGCGCGGAGCGGCGGATGCCGGGGAGGTCCTCGTCGCGGGACGCGGCGACCTCCACGGGGGCGGCCGGCTCGGTCATGCCGGAGATGACACCGCCGCGGATCTGGTTCCAGGACAGCGACAGCATCGCGGCGACCGACAGGCCGACGACGCCCGCGAGCGCCACCACCGTCTGCGGGCCGAGGACCTGCGTCGCGGCCCCGGCGACGAGGATGCCGAGGCCCTGGCCGGCGAGGATGCCGGACTGGGCCAGGCCGAACGCCTGGCCGCGGCCGGACGGCGGCACCGCCGCGACGAACGCCGCGTTCGCCGCCAGCTGGTACGCGCTGCCCATCCCGGACAGCGCCCACAGCGCCAGGACGCCCCACAGCGGCGGATGGACGCCCGCGCCGACCAGCGGCAGGCACGCCGCCATCGACATCCACCCCATGAACCGCAGCCGGTTCGCCGGGCGGACGAAGCGGCTGAACAGGAACGCCCCGAACACCATGCCCGTCGGCATCGCCGACATCAGCAGCCCCACCGTCACCGGGCTGCCGTCGAACGTCGCCGCGTACGGCGCCGCGAGCCCCTCCGGGACGACGTAGAACGCGCACAGCCACGCGAATGCCACCAGCGACCGCAGCACCGGGTCGCCGAGCACCAGCCGCGCCCCGTCCCGCGTCCCGCGCCACAGCCCGAGCGACTCGCGCTCCCGCCGCTTCGGCGCGGCGCGCGGCCGCAGCCCGCCCACCAGGATCACCGCGGACAGGCCGAACGTCAGCGCGTCGATGGCGAGCGCCTCGTACGACCCGACGACCCCCACGATCGTGCCGCCCACCAGTGCCCCGAGCGTCTGGGTGCCCTGGTGCGTCATGTTGTTGATCGCCGACCCGGCCACGTACCGGTCGCCCTCCAGGACGTCCGGCAGCACGGCGGCGCGCGCGGCGGTGAACGGGGCGCCGAGCAGCACCGTCGCGAACACCAGCAGGCACAGGCCCGCGAACGGCATCTCGACCAGCGCCATCAGCGCGACCAGGCAGGCCCGCAGCACATCGCAGACGATCATCACGGTGCGGCGCGGGAACAGGTCGGCGAGTCCGGACAGCACCGGTCCGCCCACGATCGGCGGCAGGTACGTCAGCGCGTACGTGACGGCCGTCAGCAGCGCCGAGTCCGTGCGGTGGTACACCAGCACGGCCAGCGCGACCTGCGCCAGCTGGTCCCCGACGAACGACAGCGCCTGCGCCAGCCAGAGGGCACGGAACTCACCCACCGCGAACACCTCGCGGTAGGTGGCCTGCTCCTCCGCCGGACGCCGATGCCGGCCGGTCTGCCTTCCCGCCACGCACGCTCCAGTTCGGCTCGTCCAGGGTTGGACGACCCTCCTATTAACTCACGCTGCGTGGCAGTTATGTGACCTACCGTGCCCAAATATTGAAACGCGTCGCCGACGTGTCTCAATACCCCAGGTCGTGGAGCCGACGGTCATCGATCCCGAAATGATGCGCGATCTCGTGAATCACCGTGATCCGCACCTCTTCCACGACGTCCTCCTCGGTGTCGCAGATCCGGAGGATCTCCCGGCGGTAGATGGAGATGTGATCGGGCAGGACGGCCCCGTACCAGTCACCGCGCTCCGTGAGGGGTACGCCTTGGTAAAGGCCCAGCAGGCCCGGCTCGGGTGCGTCATCCTCGACCACGACGACGACGTTGCGCATCTGCGCGGCCAGCTCGGCAGGGATGGAGTCGAGGGCCGCCCCGACCAGGTCCTCGAACGCCTCCCGCGACATCTCGATCACAGTGCCATTCTGCTCGACCGAAGGAGGATCGTTGCCGTTCCGGCCGACCGCCCTCGCCGCCCGGATCACCGCCCTCGCCGCACGACTGCCCCGCGCCGCGTCCGCCCGCACGGCGGCGCTCGCCGCCCGGTACCCCCGCGCCGCGTCCGCCGCGCACAG
>NZ_WBMR01000411.1 GCF_008923365.1 Actinomadura montaniterrae | reverse complement strand
CGTGCCGGGCCGGCGGGTGCCGGGCGAGCCGGTGCGGTGGCCGCGGGCCGGGGGCCTGGGAGGACGGTGCGTGCGGGGCAGGTGCATGACGGCTCCCTCCGCCCCCGAGCTGCCAATTGATCAAGGTTCTGCTGGCACGCTAACCCCGCGGGGCGGGCTCGTCCACGGCAATGGTCGACGATGTGGTCCGGGTCCGTCCTGCTGCCGGTAAAGGCCGCGCCCCCTCCCCCCGGGGCGCGGGTGGGTCAGGGGCGGGTGATGAAGGCCAGGGCGGCGTCGGTGACGGCGGCGGGGTCGCGTCCGGCGTCGATGAGGCGGGCGGCGCCGTCCAGGGTGCCGAGGATGAGGGCGGCGGTGGCCTCGGGGTCGGGGTCGCCGCGGTCGGCGAGCGCCTCGCGCAGCGGCGCGACGAGGGCGCGCTGCTGCGCGGCGACCCAGTCCAGGCATTCGGCGGGCAGCCCGGCGGCGGCGATGGCGTCGGTGACGCGGCGGTCGTCGCTGCGGGCGAACTCCAGGTGGCCGCGGACGTAGGCGGCGATGCGCGCGGCCGCCCCGTCGCCGCCGCCGACATCCGTGGCGGCGGCGTCGGTGGCGGCGCGCAGCCGCCCGGTCCAGTCGGCGAAGACGTCCGCGGCGAGCTGGGCGAGGATGTCGCCGGTCGAGGAGTAGTACTTGTAGACGCTGGAGCGGGCGAGGCCGGCGCGGGCGCCGACCGATGCCGGGGTCACCGCCTGCGCGCCGTCGGCGAGCAGGATGTCGCGGGCGGCGGCCTGCAGCGCGGTGTGCCTGCGGGCGCGGTGCTCGGCGACGGTCGGGGCGGTGATCCTCGGCATGCGGTCTCCTTCCGCGGCGGGGGCGGGCGGCTAGTTCATTCTGCCGTCCCGGATGCGCACGACGCGGTCGGCGGCGCCGAGCAGGCCCTCGTCGTGGGTGACCAGGACGGTGGCGGTACCGCGGTCGCGGGCCTGGCCGGCCAGCAGCGCGACGACGTCGCGGGCGCGGTGCTGGTCGAGGGCGGCGGTGGGCTCGTCGGCCAGCAGCAGCGCGGGCCGGTTCATCAGGGCGCGGGCGATGCCGACGCGCTGGCGTTCGCCGCCCGACAGCTCGTGGGGGCGGCGGGACGCCTTGGCGGTCATCCCGACGGCGTCCAGCAGCCCGTCGGCGCGGTCGCGGTCCTCGCGGGTGACGCGTCCGGCCAGGTGGGCGATGAGCAACAGCTGGTCGCGGGCGGTGAGGGAGGGCAGCAGGTTGGCGGACTGGAAGACGTAGCCGATGCCGGCGCGGCGCAGCGCGGTGCGGCGCGCGGGGGTGGCGGCGGTGACGTCGGCGCCGCCGACGGCGACGGTGCCCTCGGTGGGCGCGATCAGCGCGCCGGCGACGGCGAGGAGGCTGGACTTGCCCGAGCCGGACGGGCCGGCGACGGCGACGACCTCGCCCGGTCCGACGGTGAGGTCGACGCCGTCGAGGGCGGTGACGAGGGTGTCTCCGGCGCCGTAGCGCAGGGTGACGCCGGACAGGGTGAGCCCGGCGCGGGTCGCGGTGGCGGTCATCGGCTGCCTCCCAGGGCGGCGAGCGGGTCGACGGAGGTGACGCGGCGCAGCGTGACGACGGCGCCGAGCACGCCGAGCACGATCAGCAGCGCGGCGGCGGTGGCCAGCGGCGCGGCCTCCAGGGCGACCGGGACGGTGCGGGACGCGGCGTGCAGCGCGGCGGTGATGCCGATGCCGGCGGCGGTCCCGGCGGCGGTGGCGGGCACCAGCACCGCCAGCACCTGCGCGACGGCGTCGCGCGCCAGGTACCGGGCGAATCCGCCGAGCGCCCGGACCAGGGCGATCTCCCCCTTGCGCTGGACGGTCCACACGACGAAGAACGCGGCGACGACCAGCATCGAGATCAGGTACAGGAACACCTTGATCAGCGTCATGGTGGCGGTCTCGGCGGCGAATCCGGGCGAGGCGGAGTAGGACTTCTCCTTGGTGACGACCTGGGCGTCCCCGGCGCGGGTGACGGAGGGCGCGGCGTCCAGGGCGATGGCGGTGGCCTGGTGGTAGGCCTGCTCGGGCGGCGTGCCGGGCAGCCCGTAGTGGACGCGCTGCCAGGTGCGCAGCGGCGCGTAGACGACGGCGACGTGGGTGAAGGACTGGTCGCCGACGGTGCCGATGACGGGCAGCGCGGCGCCGCTGCGCTCGATCCGCAGGGTGTCGCCGACCTTCACGCCGTCGTCGGCGAGGCGGCTGGAGATCAGCACGCCGTCGGGGACGGCGCCGAGCGGGCGGCCGGTGGCGGGGCGGGGCGCGATGAACGAGCCGGGGTCCATGCCGAACACGGCGATGTCGAGGTCCTGGCCGGTGCGGGCGACCTTGGCGTGGGCGAGCTGGTTGCCGTAGGCGGCGGCGCGGCGGACGCCGGACCGCTTCGCCCAGGCCGCGGCGTCGTCGGCGGGCACGGTGCTGCGCGAGTACAGGTCTCCCTCGACGCCGCGCTGGAAGGCGAAGTGGGTGACGGGCAGGGCGCGCAGGGCGGACACGCCGTCGCGGGCCAGGCCCGACGACAGGCCGGTCAGGACGGCGGCGAGCACCGAGATCAGCGCGATCACGGTGCCCATCAGCAGGAAGCGGCCGCGGGCGAACCGCAGGTCGCGGAGGGCGAGGAACACGGAGGGGCTCCGGGGATAGTTGGCGACACTGTGTCGCCAACCCTATGTTGGCGACACAGTGTCGCCATAATCGGGGGTCACTTCCGGCGCCGGAGCCACCGCGGCGGCCGCCGTTCGCGCCGGGCGGGGGCCGTGCGGGTCAGCGGGTGCTCCTCCACCTCGTAGCGGCGGACGTAGGCGCCGGCGAACGCCTGCACGCTCGCGCCGAACGGCAGCGCCACCACCGCCCCGACCGGCCCGGCCACCGCCACCCCGGCCAGCACCAGCCCGAACGCGACCGCGGGGTGCATGTCCAGCGTCCGGGCGGTGATGCGCGGCTGCAGCAGGTAGTTCTCCACCTGCTGGTAGGCGACGATGAACAGCAGGATCCACAGCGCGGTTGACGGCGAGCGGGTCAGCGCGATCAGCACCGGCACCCCGCCCGCCAGGTAGGTGCCGACCGCGGGGATGAACTGCGACACCACCCCCACCCACAGCGCGAGCGTCGCCGCGTACGGCACCCCGAGCCCGACGAGCGCGATGTAGTGCGCGACGGCGGAGATCAGCGCCAGCAGCGCGCGCGAGTAGATGTAGCCGCCGGTCTTGTCGATCGCGATCTCCCAGGCCCGTAGCACGGACCGCTGCCGGTGCGGCGGCAGCAGCGAGCACACCGTCCGGCGCAGCTGCGGGCCCTGCGCCGACAGGTAGAAGGTGAACAGCAGCACCCCGAGCGCCTTGAAGATCACTCCGAAGGCGGTGGCGCCGATCCCCCACACGTTCTGCGCGAGGTCCGACAGGTGCCGCGACAGCGTGCCGGTCACCGTGGGGAGCCGCTGGAACAGGGTGTCGCGCGACAGGTGGGTGCCGAACGTCGCGTTGACCCAGTCGACGACGTGCCGGACGTAGCCGGGGAATCCGTTGATCAGGTGGGTGGCCTGGGTGGCCAGCAGCGACCCGATGCCGCCGGCGAACCCGGCCAGCAGCACGCCGATCACCACGAACATCAGCGCGGTGCCGGCGCCGCGCCGCCACCCGCGGGCCGCCAGCCAGTTCACCGCGGGCTCGATCGCGAACGCCAGGAACAGCGAGACCAGCACGAGCATCAGCAGCCCGCGCAGCCGCTCCAGCAGCCACAGCAGCGCCATGAACGCCAGCACGATCACGCCGGCGAGCGCGAACGCCCGCGGCAGCCACGCCGGCATCCGCCGCGGGCCGCCCCGTCCCGCGGCGCCCGACGCCTCCGGCGCCGGGCCG
>NZ_WBMR01000410.1 GCF_008923365.1 Actinomadura montaniterrae | reverse complement strand
CGGCACGGCGCTCGGCGCGGCGCTCGCCCGCGCCGGCCACCGCGTGGTCGCCGCCGCGGCCGTCTCCGACCGGTCGCGCGAGCGGGTGGAGGAGCGGCTGCCCGGCGCCGCCGTCGTCACCCCGCAGGACGCGGTCGCCGCCGCCGACCTGGTGCTGCTGACCGTCCCGGACGACGCGCTGCCCGAACTCGCCACCGGCCTGGTCTCCGCGGGCGTCGACGTCACCGGCAAGCTCGTCATGCACACCAGCGGGCGGTACGGGTCCGCCGTCCTGGACCCGCTGACCCGCGCCGGGGCGCTGCCGCTGGCGCTGCACCCCGTCATGACCTTCACCGGACGCCCCGACGACGTGAACCGGCTCACCGGCATCTCGTTCGGCGTCACCGCGCCCGAGCCGCTGCGCCCGGTCGCCGAGGCCCTCGTCGTCGAGATGGGCGGGGAGCCGGTGTGGATCACCGAGGAGCGCCGCCCGCTCTACCACGCGGCGCTCGCCGGCGGCGCCAACCACCTGGTCACGCTGGTCGTCGAGGCGATGGACCTGCTGTCCGCCGCGGGCGTCGGCGAGCCCGGCCGGATGCTCGGCCCGCTGCTCGGCGCCGCCCTCGACAACGCGCTGCGGCTCGGCATCGACGGCCTGACCGGCCCGGTCGCCCGCGGCGACGCCGGGACGGTCGCCGACCACGTCGCCGAGCTGGGCAGGGTCTCGCCGGAGAGCCGCCGCGCTTACATCGCGCTCGCCCGCCTCACCGCCGACCGCGCGCTCGGCGCGGGACTCCTCAAACCCGAGGCGGCCGAGCGCCTCCTCGAAGTGCTAGCCGACTGACGGGCCGGCCGCCCCGCGCCGGAGCAGCCGGTCATCGGCGAGGACGAAGCAGGACCGAGGACGAAGCAGGACCGATCAGGTCAGGACCGACCAGGGAGGATCAGTGAGCGAGTCGGAGGACGCGTCGTGACGCCCGTCATCGCCGCGACGCGCGAGGAACTGGCCGGCGCCCGTTCCGCGGCGAAGGGCGCGCTGGCGCTCGTCCCCACGATGGGGGCGCTGCACGAGGGGCACCGGTCGCTGATCCGCGAGGCGCGGCGCCGCGCGGACGCGGTGGCGGTCAGCATCTTCGTCAACCCGCTGCAGTTCGGCCCGGACGAGGACTTCGACCGCTACCCCCGGACGTTCGAGGCCGACCTCGAGGCCTGCGCCGCCGAGGGCGTGGACATCGTGTTCGCGCCGTCCCGCGAGGTCATGTACCCGGGCGAACCCGAGGTCACGGTCAAGTCCGGCCCGATGGGCGAGCGGGTGGAGGGCGCGGCGCGGCCCGGCCACTTCGACGGAATGCTCACGGTCGTCCTGAAGTTGTTGAACCTGGTGCGTCCGGACGTGGCCGTCTTCGGGCAGAAGGACGCGCAGCAGCTCGCGATGATCCGCCGGATGGTCGCGGACCTGAACGTGCCGGTCGAGATCGTCGGCGCCCCGACCGTCCGCGAGCAGGACGGGCTGGCCCTGTCGAGCCGGAACCGGTACCTGTCCGAGGACGAGCGGCGCACCGCGCTCGCCCTGTCCAAGGCCCTGTACGCGGGCGTGGACGCGGCGGACGAGGGCCCGGACGCGGTCGTCGGCGCGGCGGCCGCCGTGCTGGACAAGGCGGCCGCCGCCGACCCGCCGCTCGAGCTCGACTACCTGGTGCTCGTCGACCCGTCCACGTTCTTGCAGGTCACGACCGGATACACCGGTCCGGCCGTGCTCGCCGTCGCCGGCCGCGTCGGCGCCACCCACCTGATCGACAACCTGCCCCTCCAGCTCGTCACCCCGAAGGAGCGCTGATGTTCCGGACGATGTTCAAGTCGAAGATCCACCGCGCGACGGTCACCCAGGCGGACCTGCACTACGTGGGCTCGCTCACCCTCGACCAGGACCTGATGGACGCCGCGGACCTGCTGCCCGGCGAGCAGGTGCACATCGTGGACATCGACAACGGCGCCCGCCTGGAGACCTACCTGATCGCGGGCGAGCGGGGCTCCGGCGTGATCGGGATCAACGGGGCGGCGGCCCGCCTGGTGCAGCCCGGCGACCTGGTGATCATCATCGCGTACGCGCAGATGACCGACGCCGAGGCGCGCGAGTTCGAGCCGCGCGTGGTGCACGTCGACCGGTCCAACGCGATCGTCTCGCTGGGCTCCGACCCGGCCGAGCCGGTCCCCGGCGGCGACGGCGTGCGGGGCGACCTCGTGGCGCGCTGAAGCGTGCGGTAGCGGCCGGTCAGGGCGGCCGCGCATCCCCCGGGCGGGGTGCGCGGTCGTCCTGCTATTTGGGGTTCTACCCCGGAATCGGGGGGCCGAGCATTCGGGTCCGGCGGGGATAATGTCACAATGACGAGAACCGAACCCCGAGGAGGGCTCATGATCCCTTCCGTTCTCGACGCCCCCGCCCCCGGCTGGACGGCCGACGCCGACGTCGTCGTCATCGGCTCCGGCATCGCCGGCCTCGTCGCGGCGCTGCGCTGCCGCCCGCACGGGCGCGTCCTGCTCGTCACCAAGGCGCTGCTCGACGCCGGATCCACCCGCTGGGCGCAGGGCGGCATCGCCTCCGCGCTGGCCCCCGACGACGACCCCCTCGACCATCTCGCCGACACCCTCACCGCCGGCGTCGGCCTCTGCGACGAGGCCGCCGTCCGCGTGCTCGTCACCGAGGGCCCGGACGCCATCCGCGGGCTCATCGAGCTCGGCGCCGCGTTCGACCGCTCCGCCGACGGGGAGATCGCGCTGACCCGCGAGGGCGGCCACCACCGCCGCCGCATCGCGCACGCCGGCGGCGACGCCACCGGCGCGGAGATCAGCCGCGCGCTGCTCGCCGAGCTCAAGGACTCCGGCGTCGAGGTCATCGAGCACGCCCTCGTCCTCGACCTGATCAAGGACGCCGCCGGGCGCGCCGCCGGGGTCACCCTGCACGTGATGGGCGAGGGCCAGCCGAACGGCGTCGGCGCCGTCCGCGCCCGCGCCGTCGTGCTCGCGACCGGCGGCCTCGGCCAGGTGTTCTCCGCCACCACCAACCCCGAGGTGTCGACCGGCGACGGCGTCGCGCTCGCGCTGCGCGCCGGCGCCGCCGTCACCGACCTCGAGTTCGTCCAGTTCCACCCGACCCCGCTGTGGCTCGGCGAGGGCGCGCGCGGGCAGCAGCCGCTGATCTCCGAGGCCGTCCGCGGGGAGGGCGCCCACCTGATCGACCGCTCCGGCGAGCGGTTCATGGTCGGCCGCCACGAGCTGGCCGAGCTCGCCCCCCGCGACGTCGTCGCGAAGGGGATCGTGAACCGGATGCGGGAGACCGGCGAGCCCTGCATGCTGCTGGACGGCCGGCACTTCGGCGCCGCGATGTGGGAGAAGCGGTTCCCGACCATCCTGGCCGCGTGCCGGCACCACGGCATCGACCCGGTGACCGAGCCGATCCCGATCGCGCCCGCCGCGCACTACTCCAGCGGCGGCGTCCGCACCGACCTGTGGGGGCGTACGTCCGTCCCCGGCCTTTACGCGTGCGGCGAGGTCGCCTGCACCGGCGTGCACGGCGCGAACCGGCTGGCGTCCAACTCCCTGCTCGAAGGCCTGGTCTTCGCGGCCCGCATCGCCATCGCCCTCACCGACGACCTGGCCGCCGCCGACTTCACCGGCCCCGCGGACGTCCCGGCCGACGCCGCGCCTTCAGTCGGCGCACCGGCTTTGGCGGATGCGGCGGTCCCGGCCGATGCGGCGGTCCGGGCGGACGCCGCGGTCTGGGCGGACGCTGCGGTCTCGGCGGACGCTGTGGTCTCGGCGGACGCTGCGGCCTCTGCCGGTACGGCGGCCTCGGCCTCTGCCGGTACGGCGGCCTTGGTCGACGCAGCGCAGCGCGCCGCGGTCGGCGCGGCGCCCGCGGTGCGTGCCGCAGCCAGCACGGCGGCCGCGGCGGGGTCCGC
>NZ_WBMR01000041.1:17507-56792 GCF_008923365.1 Actinomadura montaniterrae | reverse complement strand
GTCCCGAGACGGCGACCGCGCGGGAGACGCCGGCCGATCCCCAAGGCCTCCCCGTCCCGCCGCTGCACGGCGGCCCGCACCCGGCGCCCGCGCCGCAGGAGCGGAGCGTCCCGCAGGGGCCGCCCGCCGCTCGGCCGACCGCCCCGCAGCCCGCGCCGTTCGATCCGCAAGGCGTTCCCCCACGGCCGCAGCCCCAGCCCCATGGCTCACCGGCGGCGCCGGGACCGGTCGCAGGACCGCAGCAGACGGCGCGGGACATCCCCCGGCCACCGGAGACGGGCCGCGGAGGCGCTGCCGTTCCGCCTGTGGAGACGCCGGCCGCGTCCAGGTTCCACGAGCCCGCCGCTCGCGCGCGCCCGCACGAGGAACCCCTCGTCCAGAGCGCACCGCCGCCGCAGCCCCCGGCCTTCGACCGCGCCGAGCCCTTGGCTCCGCGTGAGACGACGCCGAGCCCGATGCCCGCGGACCTGCCAGGACCTACGCGTCCCACTGCGGCGCCCCGGCAGGACGTGCCCCCGCCAGTGGGCGACGTCCCGCACGAGACCGTCCCGCAGCCGCAGGGCGATGCGGCTCCGGACGGCGCCGGGCCCATGGACGCCGCGTCCGGGACCGTGGTCATGCAGAAGGTCCTCCGCCGCGAGCACGTGCAGCACTACCTGGAGGGCGGTTACGACCTCGTCGCGGGTTACGTGCACCGGCTCCAGGACGTGGCCGACCTGAACACGCCCGCCGCCCTCATCCGCGGCCTCGGCCTCGTGTACGAGGGGTCGCCCTTCTCGCCCGGCGACGAGGAGATCTTCGTGGTCCGGTGGCCCGCGGTGAAGCCGTCGCTGTTCCGGCGGCCGCTCGGCGGGATCGACGAGTGGAGCATGGGGATCATCCCGGGCGGCTGGGTGATCGAGAAGGCGCCGTTCCCCGGCTCGGGGTACGCACCGGGCGACGGCCCCGCCGTCCCCGAGTTCAAGATCGAGAGCCAGCGGCTGCCGCACGGCGCCGAGCTGTACCGGCTCGACGCGGGCGCGCGCGAGTCGCTGGTCGCGTCGTACGACGCCGACCTGCGCCGCTGGCTCGTCAGGCTGCCGGGAGGACGCGGATGAGGATCCGGCACGGCTTCTTCGCGCGCTGGCGCGGTACCGAGTACGAGGCCAGCCCCGACGGCGACCAGGTGCGGCTCTACGTCGGCGAGCACGCCGACGGGTTCCGGCAGATCGGGCCGGGCAGGTTCGTCCAGGTGGTGCCCGCCTCGGAGGTCGAGGACGTCCGCTACGTCAGCACGTACTGCACGTGGCGCGGCGAGCCGTTCGTGGTGCTCGGCGAGCACCAGGGGTGGCTGCGGGTGGAGTACACGGGCGGCAGGGCGCCGGTGGCCGAGAGCCTCGGCCTGGAGCTGTTCGACCGCGGCGTCTACCAGGCGTGGGCGTCCAAGCACGAGGTCGAGGACGTGCGCGAGGAGTCGGTCTGAGGCGGGCCGCTCCCGGCGGGCGGGGCGATCGGTGGTAGGTCTTGGGCATGGCGGTCATCGACATCAACGCCGACCTCGGTGAGGGGTTCGGCATCTGGGAGCTGGGCGACGACCTGGCGTTGCTCGACGTCATCACGAGCGCGAACGTGGCGTGCGGGTTCCATGCCGGCGATCCGCTCATCATGCGCCGGGTGTGCGCCGCGGCGGTGGAGCGCGGCGTGACCATCGGCGCGCAGGTCTCCTACCGGGACCTGGCGGGTTTCGGCCGCCGCGAGATGGACGTGGCGGCGCCGGAGCTCACCGCCGAGGTCCTCTACCAGCTCGCCGCTCTCGACGGCATAGCGCGCGCGGAGGGCGGCCGTGTGAGCTATGTGAAGCCCCATGGCGCGCTGTACAACCGCATTGCCCGGGACGCCGTGCAGGCCGCGGCGGTCGCGGACGCGGTGCGGGCCTATGACGCGACGCTGCCGCTGCTGACGCTTCCCGGTTCGGCGGTCTACAAGGTGGCCCAGGGGCTGACAGTGGTGGCGGAATGCTTCGCCGACCGCGCCTACACGCCCTCCGGCGGCCTGGTGTCGCGCCGCGAACCCGGAGCCGTGGTGCACGATGCGGACGAGGTCGTGCGGAGGGCCGTCCGTATGGCCGTCGAGGGAACGGTCGTCGCGGCTGATGGCACCGAGGTTGTGCTTCAGGCGCGCTCTATCTGCGTCCACGGGGACACACCGGGCGCGGTGGCGCTCGCGCAGGCGGTCCGTTCCGCGCTGTCGGGCGCGGGCGTCGCGCTGGAGCCGTTCGCGTGAGAGTGCTGCGGGCCGGTGACACGGCCCTGCTCGTGGAGACCGGCGACCTGGCGACGGCCCATCGGCTGAACGCTGCGCTGCGCGAGGCGTCCTGGCCCGGCGTCGTGGACGTCGTCCCCGGGGAGCAGACCGTGCTGGTGGTGGCCGACCCGTCCGCCGACCTCGACCGCCTCGCGGCGCGCCTGCCCGGCCTCCCGCTGCCCGCCGACGCGGAGGGCGACGCCGAACCGGTCGAGATCCCGGTGGTCTACGACGGGGAGGACCTGGACGAGGTGGCGCGCCTCACCGGCCTGTCGCGCGACGAGGTCGTCCGGAGGCACGCGGCCGGTTCGTACACCGTGGCCTACCTGGGCTTCTCCCCCGGGTTCGGCTACCTGACGGGCCTGGACCCGGCGCTGCACGTGGCGCGCCGGGAGTCGCCGCGCACCGCGGTCCCGGCGGGGTCGGTGGCGATCGCGGGACGGTACGCGGCCGTCTACCCGTCCCGGTCGCCGGGCGGCTGGCGGCTCCTCGGGAGGAGCCGGCTGCCGTTGTGGGACGTGACGCGCGACCCGCCGTCCCTGCTGCGGCCGGGGACGCGCGTCCGGTTCGTCCCCGAGGAGCCTTCTTGATCGAGGTCGTCCGGCCCGGGCCGCTGGCGACCGTCCAGGATCTCGGCAGGCCCGGCCTCGCCCATCTCGGCGTGCCGCGTTCCGGCGCGGCCGACGAGCGCGCGCTCCGGCTCGCCAACCGGCTCGTCGGCAACCCGGAGGGCGCGGCGTGCGTGGAGTTCACCTTCGGCGGCGGCTCCGTGCGCTTCCATGTGGACGCCTGGGTGGCGGTCACGGGCGCGCCGTTGCCGGTGTGCATCGACGGGCGTACGCATGGGACGAACGCGCCGTGCCATGTGCGGCGCGGGGCCGTACTGGAACTGAGCACACCCTCGCTTGGTCTGCGCAGTTACCTCGCCGTACGCGGCGGCATAACGGTCGACAGTGTGCTCGGCAGCAGGTCGACCGATCTGCTGTCCGGTCTCGGGCCCGCGCCGTTGTCGCCCGGCACGCGGCTTCCGGTGGGGCCTGCTGCGAACCTGGGCGCCATCACCGTCGACGTGGCTCCGGTCCCGCGCATGCCCGAGACGCCGGTGCTGCGCATCCTGGCCGGCCCACGCGGCGACTGGTTCACCGACGACGCGATGGCGACGCTCACGTCGACGCCGTACCAGGTGTCGCCGGACAGCAACCGGGTGGGCGTCCGGCTCGACGGGCCGCCGCTGGCGCGGTCGCGCGGCGGGGAACTCGGCAGCGAGGGCATGGTCACCGGCTCGATCCAGGTACCGCCGAGCGGCCTGCCCATCATCTTCCTGGCCGACCATCCGACGACAGGCGGCTACCCGGTCGTCGCGGTGCTCGCTGCGGCGTCGGTGCCGGACGCGGCGCAACTGCGCCCAGGGCAGCACGTCCGGTTCCGGAGCTGACGGCAGTTCGCGCCAGTGAGCCTCTAGGGAACGCTAGGAGCCACTAGGGACACGCCTCCTGTCAGGACAGCGGCGCGGGCGCGGACCAGTCCAGGTGCGAGACGTCGTTGAACCCGCGGATCGACGACAGGCCGTTCATCCACACCAGCACCGAGATGGACCCGTTGTCGGGGGTGAGGAACGCGAACGGCCGGGACCCGGTGGCCGCCGCGAGCGCTTGCCCGATCACGCCGCCGTGGGTGAAGATCGCGACGCGCCCGCCGGGATGAGCGGCCGCGACCCGCCCGAGACCTTCCCGGACCCGTTCGGCGAACGCCTCGTCGCTCTCCGCGCCGGGGATGACGTCCCAGCGCTCTTCCGCGACCATGCGCTGGGCGACCGGGTCGTTCTCGGCGACCATCTTGCGGAACAGGCCGCCCTCCCACTCGCCGAGATGCACCTCGCGCAGGGCGGGTTCGACGCGCGGCTCGACGCCGAGCTTGCGCGCCAGCGGGGCGGCGGTCTGCGCGGTCCTGCGCAGCGGTGTCACGTAGACGGCGTCCAGCCGGGTCGAGGCGAGCCGCTCGGCGACCCGGTCGGCCTGCTCGCGGCCCTCCGGTGCCAGCTCGGGGTCGCCCTGGCCGTCCACCAGCGGGAACGGCGCGTCCGGGCGGGCCGGCGCGGAGGCGCCGTGCCGGATCAGCAGCAGCTCGGTCGCGCCTTCCGGCGGCTGGTAACGCTTCTGCCGGTATTCGACCGGCTCGTCCCGCTCGCCCACGAACCGCACCCTATGTGGGCGACCGCAGGCCGCATCACGCCGGGGTCCTCCGGAACCTCGGCGCGCGCCCCCGCCGACGGTCAGGCGAGCAGCCGGCCTAGGCGGGCCCTCTCGGTTTCCAGCGGCTCGGCGGGAAGGTCTTCGAACGCCGTCACGGACGGGTCCCCATCCTTCGCCTCCCACACTCCGGCGACGCGACCCTCGTGCAGGACGACAGGCGAGATCCAGCCGCCCGTACGGCTCACCTCGGCGCGGCGCTCTGCCGGTATCAGATAGGGCGCACCGGTTCCCGCGCCTAGGACGTACTGGTCGAACGCCCCCAGGAGCCGTACCGACGTGGCGGGCGCGGTCGCCTGGAGCTCTTCGACGTGCTGCTCCTGCACGTACATGGGAACGCCCTCGACGTCGACCGTGGACAGGCCGTCCGCGGCGGCGGCGAACCAGCCCTTCACGTCCCTCTTGCGGTTGCCCTTACGCATGAGCCAGTTGTCGAACATCTCGGGTGTGGCCGGCCCGTGCGCACCGAGGTACGCGTGGACGACCGTACGGGCTGCCTCGTCGACGGGCGGCAGCCCCTTCCATGCCGGAAGCCAGTGCTCGGGCGATGTGAAGGTGACCCGCGTTCCCTGCGGCGGCCCGTAGCAGAGGACGCCCCACCAGGCCAGTGGCTTGAGGAGGACCCCCCACCCGGAGCCGAGCACCTCCGCGAGATGCCGCGAGCCCGTCTCCTCCACCACGGCGGTGGTCAGCTCCTCGCGCGTGAGCGCGTCCCCGCCCGCGAGCGCTTCGGCGGCCGCTCCGGCGATCGCCTCCAGGTCGGCGGGGGTCGCGCCGAAGGTCCGCTGCCAGGTGGCCTTCTCCCAGTTGCGGATCGCCGCGCACAGCACGAGGTAGGCGGCGGCCTCGTCGGCCGGAAGCAGGTGCAGTGTGCCCCGCATGGCCCACGTCTTGACGAGCGTCCTTTCGCCCAGGACCGCGCTCGCCACCTCACCTGGCCTGGGCTTCGCCTGGCGCACCGCGACGGCGAGCTCTGCGGCGGACGCGACCTGCGCCTGCACGCCCGCCAGTCGGCGCGCGATCTCGACGGCCGACGCGCCGCCGGGCGGTTCGATGAACTGCCGCCGCATCCGCCAGGCCAGCACCTGCGCCCATGTAACCGAGGTCATCCCTTGATTACACACCGGGCCACCGACGGAGTCGTCCGGGCCGGGGCTCAGGCCAGGCGGTGGGTGAGCTCGGCGAAGGCGTCGCGCACGTCGTCGGCCGTCAGCACGGTCAGGTCGTCGGCGGTCGCGGCGGATCCGAGCCCGGCCGCCCGCAGCGCCCGGCACGCGCACGCCTTCTCGTACAGGGAACGGGCGAAGCGTCCGTTGCCGAGCTCGTCGATGCGGCCCGTCCCGCAGACGCGCTGGAAGACCAGCGCGAGGTCGTCGAGCGCGCGCTCCTCCCACTGGTCGCCGCCCTGCTCGGCTATCAGCTGGGCTATGCGCAGCAACTCGTCGGGACCGTAGGAGGGGAATCCCACGCGGACGTCGAACCGCGACGCGAGCCCCGGGTTGGACGCCAGGAAGCGCTCCATGTCGGCCTCGTATCCGGCGAGGACGACCACGAGGCGGTCCCTGTCGTCCTCGGCGCGCTTCAACAGGACCTGCACCGCCTCGGCGCCGAACGCGTCGCCTCCCGAGTAGCCGGGGTTGGTCAGCGCGTACGCCTCGTCGATGAACAGCACTCCGCCGAGCGCCGAGTCGACCACCTTGTTCGTCTTCAGCGCGGTCGCGCCGAGATGCTCGCCCACGAGGTCGGCGCGCTGCGCCTCGACCACCTCCGGCCGCGCGAGCAGCCCGAACGCCGCGAAGATCCGGCCGAGGACCCGCGCGACCGTCGTCTTGCCCGTGCCCGGCGGACCGGTGAACACGAAGTGCCGCGTCGGCGGCCGGGTGACGAGGCCCTGCTCGCGGCGCATCCGCGCCACCTGCAGCTGCGCGGCGATCTCGCGGACCTGCCGCTTCACCGGTTCCAGCCCGATCATCGCGTCCAGCGAGCCGAGCGCCTCGTCCAGCGTCGGCGTCTCGGCGTAGCCGCGGTACCGCTCGGTCACCTCCGCGAAGGCCGTCTCGACGTCCTCCTCGAGCAGGGTGACGAGGTCGTCCGCGGTGGGCGCGGCCGGATCGCCGGAGGAGGCGACGGCGTCGACGACACGTACGTCCCGCGCGCGCGCCGCCGCCTCGGTGAGCGTGCGGACGAACCGTCCGTTGCCCAGTTCGTCGACGATGCCGCGGCGCTCGACCTCCTCGAAGCGGGCGGACAGCCGGCTGCGGGCGCCGGCCGAGAGCCGGTCCTCGCGCAGGCCGGTGTGGTACTCGGCGATCTGGAGCAGCTCGGCGGGCCGGTACGACGGGAAGCGCACGCGGGTGCCGAAGCGGGAGGCGAGGCCGGGGTTGGAGCCGAGGAACTCCTCCATCTGCGCGTCGTATCCGGCGAGGATTATCACCAGGTTGTCGCGGTCGTCCTCGGCGCGCTTGAGGAGCGCCTGCACGGCCTCGTCGCCGAACCGGTCGGGCTGGCCCTCGGCGGAGTTGACGAGCGCGTACGCCTCGTCGATGAAGAGCAGCCCGCCCAGGGCGGAGTCGATGAGCCGGTTGGTCTTGATGGCGGTGGCGCCCAGGAACTCCCCGACGAGGTCGGCGCGATGGGCCTCCACCACCGTCTGCTTGGGCAGCAGCCCGAACGCGTAGAAGATCTTCGCGAGCACGCGGGCGACGGTGGTCTTGCCGGTGCCGGGCGGCCCGACGAACACGAAGTGCCGCATGGGCTTCTCCGTCGGGACGCCCGCGGCGGCGCGCATGTGGGCGGCCTCGATGGACGCGGCGATGGAGCGCACCTGCCGCTTGACGGGCTCCAGCCCGATCATGGCCTCGAGCTCGGCGAGCGCCTCCGCGACCGAGATGCCAGGTTCGTCCGACCCGGAGGCGTCACCGGACGCCGCCGGGTCCGCGACGCCGGCGGCTTCGGCCGCCTGCGCGGCCCCACGCGGCCGGTGAGCCGCCTGCGCGGCCGCCGCCGCTCCAGAGGACGACCCGGACGCGTCGTCGCGCGACGCGCCGGATGAGGGCCGGGCGGACCCTCCGGTATCGCGCCGGTCCGGGCGGTCGCGCTTCTCCGCGCCGGAGGGGTTCCGCCGAGATCCCACCGTTCCGTCCCCCTTCGGGGTGGCCTGTTCCTGGACCCAGCCGGTCTCGTACGCCTCGGCCGGCACCGCGCGCCGCGCCTGGTCCCAGCGGTAGGCGAGCACCGCGAAGGCGGCGGCCCATCCCGGCAGCACGCTCGCCTGCGGAAGCGGGTGCGCGAGCGCGGCGGTCGCCACGCCCGCCGCGGCGAGCGCCAGCAGCGCCGTCCGCCAGGGCGCGTACCCGCGCAGGCGGAACGCCATGAACGCCACCGGCAGGGCGAGCAGCGCGAGCAGCAGTTCGGGGCTCAGGTAGGGCGGACGCCCGTCGCCCGGGTACAGCCGGCCAAGCGGGACCGACAGCGCCAGCCAGGACGCGACGACCGCGACGACCGCCATCCCCGTGGGCGAGCGGAGCGTCAGGTGGACCACGATGAGCAGGATGACCGCGAACGCCGCCGTGCCGAGGACCGGCCCGTCCACGACGACCACCGCCGACAGCACCAGGGCGACCAGCAGCACCCCGCCGAGGAAGCGCAGCCCCGCCGGGATCTGGAAGTAGCGCCAGCGCAGGCGCTCGAAGAGATCCCGTGCCGCGGCGTCCTTCGCCGGGCGGGAGCGGGACCTGCCAAACAAAGCCATCAATAAGCGAGTAAAGCGCAGGACAGGCCCGAACGGGACTCCCCGCGCCGCGTTCATTGACTCCGGGGAACGCCGCCCGGTCGGGAGTCCTGTTCGCGCCGCCGGGAGACCAGGACATTTGTCCTGCGAAGAACCAGAGGTTCGGCTCTGCAACCGGCCATGGCGCGATCCGTAGCGTCACCGGCATGACAGTCCAGACGACGGAGACGGCGAGCGCGGTCGAGTTCGCCGGCGTCACCAAGAGCTACGGGGCGGTGCGGGCGGTGGACGGGCTCGACCTGCGGCTCGACCGGGGGAGGTCCGTGGCGCTCCTCGGGCCGAACGGAGCCGGCAAGTCGACCGCCATCGGCATGCTGCTCGGCCTGCTGCAGCCGGACTCCGGCACGGTCGCGCTCCTGGGGACGACCCCTGAGCAGGCCGTGCGGGCGGGTCGTGTCGGGGCGATGCCGCAGAGCGGCAGGCTGATCGGCGGGGTGACCGTTCGCGAACTGCTCGGTTTCGTCCGGCTCGCCTATGCCAGGAAGGCCAAGGCGATCGGACACGCCCGCACCGTGCCCGCTCTTACCGAGCTGATGGAGGCGGCGCGGATCGCGGATTTGGCCGGGCGGAGGGCCGATCAGTTGTCGGGCGGGCAGGCTCAGCGGGTCAGGTTCGCGATCGCGATGGCGGGTGCGCCCGATCTGATCGTCCTTGACGAGCCCACCACGGGACTCGACATCGAGGCACGGCGGGAACTGTGGGCCGCGGTCCGCGGGTACGCGGAAAAGGGCGGCACGGTGCTGTTCTCCACGCACTATCTGGAGGAGGCCGACGACCACGCGGACCGCATCGTCGTCCTAGACCGCGGACGGGTCGTCGCAGACGGCACGAGCGAGAGCATCAAGCGGCGCGTGCCGGGCCGCACGGTCAGCTTCGACCTGGCGGGCCGGGCACCGTCCCTGGACGTGCTGCCGGGCGTCGTCAGCAGCGAGGTCAGCGGCGGCCGGGCCAGGCTGCACACCACCGACTCCGACGCGACCGTCCTGGCGCTCGCCGACGCGGGCTTCGTCCGGAACCTGGAGGTGACGGGCGCCCGGTTGGAGGAGGCGTTCCTCACCCTGACCCATGGCCGCGCCGCCGGCGCGGAAGGAGGAGCACGATGATCGTGCCCTACGTCCGGCTGGAGATGGTGCGGCTCTTGCGCGATCCGGGTTACCTGGTGATGAGCCTGATCTCGCCCCTGACCATGTACCTGGTGTTCACCTCGCTGGACCTCACCGGTGAGTCCGGGAACGGCGGCTCGGTGTACTCGATGGTCGGCATGGCCGGGTTCGGCGCCATCGGCGCGGTCATGGGCAGCGGGGTGTCCATAGCCGAGGACAAGCCGATCGGCTGGATACGGCAACTCCGGCTCCTCCCGCTACGGCCCCTGGAGGTCGTCGTCGGACGGGCCTTGTGCGCGATGGTCGTCACGCTCCCGCCGATCCTGTCGGTGTGCCTGGCGGGCGCTCTGGTGAACGGGGTGCTGCTCGGCGCCGGTCAATGGGTCGCGGTACTGGTGCTGCTGTGGGTTGGCATCGCGCCCATCGCCGTCCTCGCCATCGGCCTCGGCTACCTGCTCACCGGCCACCAGGCGCAGATGGCGGGCCTCGTCTGCTACATGGGGCTGTCCCTGCTCGGCGGGCTGTGGGTTCCCATCTCGAAGTTCCCCGGCTGGCTGGAGCGCCTCGCCACCGCCACGCCGATCAACCGCTACGGCGAACTCTCCTGGCGCGTGACCGACGGCGACACCCCGTCCCTGACCGGGGTACTGGTGCTCGCGGGATGGGCGGCGCTGTTCGCCGCTATCGCCGTGTACGGCTACCGGCGCTCGGCGCGTTCGGCGTGAGCGCCGCCTCCCGCGTACCGTTTCCGCGTGAACGAGGAGAGCAGCGGGTGAAGCTGTGGAAGGACGCCCCGCCCCGGCGGACGCCCGACCTTGACCTGGACAAGCTGGACCGCAACGGCCCCGAGGGCGGCGCGTTCGTCTTCTGGCTGGTCATCCTGCTGTGGCCGCTGCGCGACGTCGTCGAGGGCCGGTCCCAGCCGGTGTGGGCGGCGGTCCCCGCGCTGCTCGCGTTCACGGTCGTGCACATCGCCGTCGCCCGCACGGCCTTCGACGGACGGGTGCCCATCAAGGTGCCGGTGGGGCTGCTCATCGTGGAGGCGGGCGTGGCGTCCGCCGCCACCGCCGCCTTCGGGCACCGGTGGTTCACGCTATGGCCGCTGCTAGGGCTGGCCACCGGCGTCGTGGTGGGCCACATGCCCCGCCAGACGAAGGGCCCGGAACTGCCGATGCTCGTCGGGATCGGAGGGGTCTCGGCGTTGTGCATCATCGTCTCGGCGGCCGCCGGGGAGGACGGCCAGACGATTCTCGGCAGCTGGTACGGCGTGGTGACCGCGGCCCTGGTGACGGCGGTACTGCTGCGCCTGTTCACCGTTATCCGGATGCTCCGCGAGGCGCGGGAGGAACTGGCGAAGGCGGCCGTCGAGCAGGAACGGCTCCGCTTCTCCCGGGACCTGCACGACCTGCTCGGCCACACGCTGTCGCTCATGGTCGTGAAGGCGCAGGCCGTCCGGCTGGTCGCCGAGCGCGATCCCGCCGTGGCCGCCGAGCAGGCCGCCGACATCGAGAACGTCGGGCGCCAGGCCCTCGGCGAGGTGCGGCAGGCGGTCTCCGGGTACCGCGGGCGCGGCCTCGGCGACGAGCTCGACGCGGCGGTCACCGCGCTGGCGGACTCCGGCGTGGACGCGGCCGTCCGGCGGGCCGGGCCGCCGCTGCCGCCGGAACCGGACGCGCTGCTCGGCTGGGCCGTGCGGGAGGGCGTCACGAACGTGATCCGGCACAGCGGCGCCCGGCACTGCACCATCACGATCCGCAACGACGGCGGCAGCGCGACCGTGCAGATCAGCGACGACGGGACCGGCCCTGGCCGGCACACAGCGGAAGCGGTCGACACCGTGCAGGCGGACGAAGCGGGCGGGAACGGCGATCAGCTCCGCGCGGATACCCTCCGCCTTTCGCTCGGCCCGGGCGGGCACGGCCTGCGGGGCCTGGCGGAACGGATGGAGGCCGCCGGCGGCACCCTCGAGACCGGACCGGCGCCCGGCGGCGGGTTCCTGCTGACGGCGACCGTGCCGATCTGACGGGCGCCGCCCAGCGGACGACAAGGCGGCGCACGGCCGCGGCGGCGGTCTGGGATCGGACGGCTGAGCCGCGGTCCGGAGCCGGACGGCGGCCTCCGTGGCGCCGGTGGACAATGGGGCCGGGAGGAAGCCCGTGATCAAAGTTCTGCTCGCCGAGGACCAGGGCATGATGCGCGGCGCGCTCGCGCTGCTGCTGGGCCTCGAAGAGGACCTGGAGGTCGTCGCCCAGGTCGGTGACGGTGCGCGGGTGCTCGAGGAGGCCCTGCGGACGCGTCCGGACGTGGCGGTGCTCGACATCGAGATGCCGGGCCGCAGCGGCCTGGACGTCGCGGCCGACCTGCGCCGCGACCTGCCCGGCTGCAAGGTCCTCATCGTCACCACGTTCGGCCGTCCCGGCTACCTGCGCCGGGCGATGGAGGCGGGCGCGAGCGGCTTCCTCGTGAAGGACGGCCCGATCGAGGACCTCGTGGCGGCGCTCCGCCGCGTCCTGGCCGGGGAGCAGGTCGTCGACCCCGCCCTGGCGACCGCGGCGCTGTCGGTAGGCCCGAACCCGCTGACCGAGCGGGAGCGGGACGTGCTGTCCGCCGCCTCTGACGGCGCGACCATCGCCGACATCGCCGGGCGCCTGCACCTGTCGGAGAGCACCGTCCGCAACTACCTGTCCTCGGCGATCGGCAAGACGGGTGCGCGCAATCGCATCGAGGCGGTGGGCACGGCCCGCCACAATGGCTGGCTGTGACCACCGAACACGTCCCTGAGGACGCCCCTTCCACCGGCGCGGCCGACGCGCTGCCCGGCCTCGATCCCGCTTCCCCGGCGCCCGGGGGCGCGCCCCGTACCGCCGGCTACGAGATCGAGCGGGAACTGCGGGACGCGCTCGGCGGCGGCGGGCCGGTCCGGATCGCGGGCGTGGACGAGGTCGGCCGCGGCGCCTGGGCGGGCCCGGTCGTGGTCTGCGCGGCGGTGACCGACCTCAGCGCGCCGCCGGTGCTGCGCGGACGCGGGGATCGGACCGTCGCGCTGACCGACTCCAAGCTGCTCACGGCCGCGCACCGCGCCGCGTTCGCCGACGTCCTGCCGGGCTGGCTGGCCGGGCACGCGATCGGTGCGTCCGCCCCGGAGGAGATCGACGAGGTCGGTATGACCGAGGCGCTGCGGCGCGCCGCCGTACGCGCGCTGGAGGCGCTGCCGCATCCGCCGGACGTGGTGATCCTGGACGGCAAGCACGACTTCCTGCGCCGCCCCTGGCGGGTTCGCTGCGAGATCAAGGCGGACCAGCGGTCGGTGACGGTCGCGGCGGCGTCGGTCCTGGCGAAGGTCCACAGGGACGGCCTGATGGCGGACCTGGAGCACGAGCACCCGGGCTATGGATTCGCCGACAGCGCCGGATATCCGTCGCCCGTCCACCAGCGGGCCCTGGAGGAGTCCGGGCCGACCCCGCATCACCGGCTCTCCTGGTCCTACCTCGACGATCTGCCCCGGTGGCGGCACCTGAAGAAGCACCGCGACCCGCTCGCCGGGGAGGGACAGCTCAGCCTCCTGTGACGGCGCTCCCGCGCGGGCGCATGAGTCAAGCCCCTCAGCCCGGGTACGCGTCGCGTTACGGGAGGTGCAAGCCATGGACGCTGTCGTCAGGAAGCTGCTGCGCGAATCCGGGGAGACGTTCGCCGAGGAGGCGGGGATTCCGCTCAAGGACCAGCCCGCCGCGCTCTTCAAACTGCTCGTCATGGCGAACCTGCTGAGCGCCCGGATCTCGTCGGACATCGCGCTGGCGGCCGCACGGGAACTGTTCGAGGCGGGCGGCGGGACGCCCCGCGGCATGGCCAAGCTGACCTGGCAGGAACGGGTGGACGCGCTGGGGCGCGGCCACTACGTCCGCTATGACGAGAGCACCGCGACGCGGCTCGGGGACATGGCGGAGATGGTCCAGGACAAGTACAAGGGCGATCTCCGCAAGCTCGCCATAGAGGCGGGACGCGATCCGCACAAAGCCGCCGAGTTGCTCCAGGAGTTCCCCGGCATCGGGCCGACGGGCGTGGACATCTTCTGCAGAGAGGCCCAGGCGATGTGGCCGTGGCTGCGCCCCTACGTCGACTCGCAGGTCAAGAAGGGCGCGGAGCGGGTGGGTCTGCCCACCGACGCCGGCAAGCTCGCCTCCAAGGTCCCGGAGAAGGACCTCGCCCGGCTGAGCGCCGCGCTGGTGCGGGTGGCCCGCGACAAGAAGCTCGCCGACACCGTCAAGGCCTGACAAGCGCGTACGCGCGTTCGCCAGAGTCACCGGCCGTCCCCCGGCAGGGGGCGCGCACCGCAGCCCCTCGCGCGCCCCCTGCCGTACCCGTGCTCAGTCCTTGCCGCGGGCGGCCACCCACTCCAGGTTCCAGCCGTACGCCTCGTCGACCGACATCTTCCCCCAGCGGGGGCGGCCCGGCGGCGGCAGCACGAACCGGCCTTCGCGGCGGACGACCAGTTCCCCGCCCACGTTCTCGATGAGCGCGAGCACGGCGTCGCGGGAGCCGTCCATGCAGTCGTCCATGCGCATCTCGATCGGCGGCGCGTTCACCGGGAACAGGGTGGCGATCGCGTCCAGGCCGCGGAAGTCGTCCGCGCCGTCGTAGATCTCGGCGAAGACCAGGATCCGCTTGAAGTCGGCGGTGTGGTCCAGGTTGATGGTGAGGTTCTCACCGCTCTCGATCGCGCCGGTGCGGTCGTCGGCGTCGAGCTTGATGAACGGCGGGCGGTCCAGCGCGCCCATGTCGCCGAGCGCGTGGATGATGCCACGGCGGCCGCTCTGCAGCTCCCAGAGGCAGCACAGGTCGAGGTCCAGGTCGACGCCGCGGCGGCGCTTCCCGAGCCGTCCCTTGGCGACGCCCTCGCGCGCGGTCCAGTTGAGGTTGACCCGCATGTGGCCGGAGGTCGCGCCGTGCTTGGTGAGCGACACCGTCGGCTTGCTCTTGGTCAGTGATATCTTCCCGCCCTCCGGCGCGGGGGCCTGCGGAGGCGCCGCCTGGGGAGGCGGTCCCTGCGGTGGCCCCTGCGGCTGCCCGTATCCGGGCGGGGGCGGAGGAGCGTACTGCCCCGGAGGAGGAGGCATGTACTGGCCGCCCGGCGGCGGCGGCGGTGGCGGTGCGTATTCGCCGGGCGGGGGCGCGTACTGGCCCGGCCCTGGCGGCGGAGCGTACTGGCCAGGCCCCGGAGGGGGCGGGGCGTACTGGCCGGGCGGAGGCGGCATGTACTGGCCGCCGGGCGGCGCGTACTGCTCCGGCGGGGCCTGCGGGGGCGGCGGGGCCTGCGGGGGCGGCGGGGCCTGCGGCTGAGGCTGCGCGGGAGCGGGCGCCTGCGGAGGCGGCGGCGCCTGCGGGGCCGCCCCCTGGCCCGGGTCGTCGACGGAGATGCCGAAGTCGGTGGCCAAGCCCGCGAGCCCGGTGTCGTATCCCTGCCCGACCGCCCGGAACTTCCACCCGCCCTGGCGCCGGTACAGCTCGCCGAGCACGAACGCGGTCTCGCTCGTCGCGCCCTGGCTGTCGAAGCGCGCGATCTCGGTGCCGCCCGAAGCGTCGGCGACCCGCACGTACAGCCCCTGGAACTGGCCGAACGTCCCGCCGTCCGCGGACGCCGCGATCACGATCCTGTCCACGCCCGGCTCGACCCGGTCCAGGTCCGCCGAGAGCGCGTCCACGATGACGGGGCCCTGCTGCTTGCCCTCGTGCCGCACCGCGCCGGACGCGTGCGCCGGCTGGTTGTAGAAGACGAAGTCGTCGTCCGAGCGCACCCGGCCGGACTCGGTCAGCAGCAGCGCCGACGCGTCGGCGTCCGGCACCCCCGGGCCGCCCTGCCAACCGACCTCGACGCGCACCGCGGCGACCGGCACCGCGGTGTTGGCGCCCTTCTGCATGGACATAACGCTCCTCGTCGTCAACCGATGCCGACAACCTACGGGCAGGCGCACGGCACGGCGACCTGCATGTGAGGTGGACGCGCGACACGGCCGCGGAGTTCCGGGCACCCCGCCCGAACACCTGCCCCGCCAATCGGACGGCAACTCTCCGTTTAAGTGGACGAGCCGCGTCCAATTGCGCTACCCTCCTCGGAACCGGACGGGATGCGTCCGGTTGGCGGAGGGGAGCGGCATGGCGGACGGCAGGATCCGGGTGGGCGTCGTCGGAGCGAATCCCGACCGGGGCTGGGCCGCGCGGGCGCACATCCCCGCGCTCCGCGCCCTGCCCGGCTACGAGATCACGGCCGTCGGCACGAGCCGGGCCGCCAGCGCCCGCGCGGCGGCCGACCGGTTCGGCGTCCCGCACGCCTTCACCGACGCCGCCGAGCTCGCCGCGCATCCCGACGTCGACCTGGTGGCGATCACCGTCAAGGTGCCGGCCCACGACGCGCTCATCCGCGCGGCGCTCGGCGCGGGCAAGCACGTCTACTGCGAATGGCCCCTGGCGCTCACCACCGCGGAGGCCGAGGGCCTGCTGCACCTCGCGCGCGACGCCGGCGTCCGGCACGCCGTGGGCCTGCAGGCGCGCTTCTCCCCGGCCGTCCGGTACGCGCGGGACCTCGTCGCCGACGGATACGTGGGCCGGGTGACCTCGGTGAACGTGTACGCGGCGCGCGGCAAGGGCGGCGCCGGCGAGATCCCCGGCTTCGCCGCCTACACGCTCGACCCGTCCAACGGAGCCGGGACGCTCGAGGTCGGCGCCGGCCACACCCTCGACGTCCTGGAGCACCTCGCCGGGGACGTCACGGCCCTGTCGGCGGAACTGGCCGTGCAGCGCACCGCGTACACGGTGGCCGGCACGGACGAGGCGGTGAAGGTCACGAGCCCCGACCAGATCGCCGTCGCCGCCGTCCTCGCCGGCGGCGCCACCGCCGTCGTGCACGTCCACGACGCCAAGGTCACCGCCGCCCGGACCCGGATCGAGATCGCGGGCACAGACGGCGACCTCGCCCTCGTCTCCCCCGGCCCGGGCGCGGCGGCCGGCGTCCAGATCGGCGTCCTGGCGCTCCGCGGCGCCCGCGGCCACGGATCGCCCCGCGAGGAGTTGCCCATCCCGGAGGAGTACCTGTGGGTCCCCGAGCCGGCGCGCGGCGTCGAGGTCCTCAACGTCGCGCAGTTCTACGCCCGCTTCGCCGACGACATCCGGACGGGCGGCCGGACCGTCCCCGGTTTCGACGCGGGCCTGCGCGTACACCGGCTCCTCGACGCCGTCCGCCTGTCCGCCGAGACCGGCACGCGGCGGGAGGTGGCGCAGCCGTGACCTCTCCACCTCGGCGCCCAGCATCAAGCCCAGCATCAAGCCGAACGCCGACCCGAACGCCGACCCGAACGCCGACGCCGTCAGGGGACGCGGGCGGTCCACTCCGGCGTGGTGAACTTGTCGGCGGCGTACTTGTCGGCGAGGCGGAGCTCGTCCTCGGTCAGCCCGTCCGCGACCAGGCCGTACCGGCTCCGGAAGTGCGCGATCATCCGGTCGATGATCTCCTCGCGGGGCAGGCCGGTCTGCCGGCGGAGCGGGTCGACGCGCTTGGCCGCGCTCGCGATGCCCTTGTCGGAGATCTTCTCCCGGCCGATCCGCAGCACCCGCAGCATCTTCGCCGCGTCGATGTCGTAGGACATCGTCACGTGGTGCAGCACGGCGCCGCCGGCGAGCCGCTTCTGCGCCGCACCCGCGATCTTGCCCTCGTCGGAGGTGATGTCGTTGAGCGGCTGGTACCAGGCGCGGATCCCGAGCTCGCCGAGGGCGCCCAGCACCCAGTCGTCGAGGAACGCGTAGCTCTCCGCGAACGACATGCCCGCGACGAGCGAGCCGGGCGCGTACAGCGAGTAGGTGATCGTGTTGCCGGGCTCGACGAACATCGCGCCGCCGCCGCTGACGCGGCGCACGACCTCGACGCCGTACCGCCGGGCCTCCTCGGCGTCGACCTCGTTGCGCAGCGACTGGAAGCTGCCGATGACCACGGCCGGCGACGCCCATTCCCATACTCGCAGCGTCGGCGGCCGGCGTCCCGCGCCGACCTCCTCCGCGAGCACCTGGTCGAGCGCCATGTGCAGCGCGGGCTCCTGCGGCGGCTCGTGGATCAGCCGCCACTCGTGGTCGCGCCAGTCCGACGCGTGGGCGATGGCCCGCCGCACCGCGATCCCGACGGCCTCGGCGGTGATGCCCAGCATCACGGTCCCGGCCGGCAGCCCCGCCTGGACGCGGGCGCCGATCTCCCTGGCCTCCAGCCCCGCGGGCAGCCCGTCCAGAGCGGCGTTGATGGCCTCGAGCGCCTCGTCGGGCTCCATGAAGAAGTCGCCGCTGATCCTGGGGCGGCGCAGCAGGCCGTCCACGACGTCGACATCGGCGACCACGAGCTTGCCGCCGGGGACCTTGTACTCACCGTGCATCACGTTCGTTCAAACCCCCGCGCACCACTTCCGATTCCGCACACCGGAAGCGACGCGCGGAGGATGCGGCGTGGACGCCGACGGTCCCGGGCGGGGCCGCGGCGGCGGCGTTGCATACGGTGTTCCTCAGAAGGGAGTCGGTGCCGTGAGCAATCTTGATGTGCGGCCCAGCGCCGTCGCGTGCGGGGGCCGGGAGGACGTCCCGGGTGGGCCGGTGCACGAGGTGCTGCCACCGCGCCGGGTGCCTTTGGGCGAGAGCACGTTCGTCCGGCGGCTGCTGCCGAGCCTGGGCCGGCGGATGGTGGGCGCCTGGTGCTTCGTCGACCACTACGGACCCGACGACATCGCCGATCAGCCCGGCATGCAGGTGCCGCCGCATCCGCACATCGGGCTGCAGACGGTGAGCTGGCTGCACGACGGCGAGGTGCTGCACCGCGACAGCCTCGGGAGCCTGCAGACCGTCCGGCCGCGCGAGCTGGGGCTGATGACGGCGGGGCGGGCCATCGCGCATTCGGAGGAGTCGCCGCGCGATCATCCGCGCATCCTGCACGGGGCGCAGCTGTGGGTGGCGCTTCCGGACACGCACCGCCGCACCGACCCGGCGTTCGAGCATCACGGCGACCTGCCGGTGGTGACCGGGCCCGGGTTCAGCGGAACGGTGATCCTCGGCGAGTTCGACGGGGCCGCCTCGCCCGGCACGGTGTTCACCCCGATCGTCGGCGCGGACGTCGCCCTGGCGGACGGGGCGGACGTCCGGCTGCCCGTCGAGCCGGACTTCGAGTACGCGGCGCTCACGATGTCGGGCGTCACGGAGGTGGACGGGGTGCGGGCCGAGCCGGGCTCGATGGTGTACCTCGGGTGCGGCCGCCGCGAGCTGCGGCTGCGCGCCGACGGGGCGAGCGGGCTGGTGCTGCTGGGCGGCGAGCCGTTCGCGGAGAAGCTCGTCATGTGGTGGAACTTCGTCGCGCGGTCGGGCGAGGAGATCCGCCGGGCGCGGGAGGACTGGACGTCCGGTGACGGGTTCGGCGTCGTGCACGGTTACGACGGGCCTCCGATCCCGGCACCGGCCCTCCCGGACGTTCCGCTCAAGCCGCGAGGGCGCGTGCGGTGACGGCCGCCCTCTAGCATCGCTAGCGTTTCGATTCCACCTGACAATAGCCTTGCTCGATACACTAGCGATGCTAGGGTCCGATACGTGTCCGCACAGGAACGCCGAGAGCGCGAGCGAGCAGAACGTCACCGGCTGATCGTCCGAGCCGCCCGGGAAATGGCCGAGGCCGACGGCTGGGAGTCGGTCACCACCCGGCGGCTGGCCGAGACCGTCGAATACAGCCAGCCCGTCCTCTACAGCCATTTCAAGGGCAAGGACGCCATCGTCGCGGCGGTGGCCGTGGACGGGTTCGGCGAGCTGGCGGGCCGCTTGCGGGAGGCGCGGACGGCGAGGCCCGCGCCGGAGGAGGCCCTGCGCGCGGTCGCCAGCGCCTACCTGGACTTCGCCCGGGAGCGGCCGGCCCTGTACGACGCGATGTTCGTCCAGCAGATCGACGTGACGTCCGGCACCGGCGAGTCGCCCGAGCAGCTGCGGGACGCGTTCGGGGAGTTCGTGTCCGCGCTGGAGCCGCTCGCGGGCGAGCGGGACGTGGAGACGCTCGCGGAGGTGACCTGGGGGGCGCTGCACGGCCTCGCCACCCTCGCGCACGGGCACCGGCTGCGGCCCGACCGCACCGGCGACCGCCTCGACCTGCTACTCACACCGATCATCGAAGCCGGACACTAAGACCGGACGCTGACGCCCCGGACGCTGACGCTCCGGACGCTGAAGCCCGCCGCTAACGCCCGCCGCTGACGCCGGACGCCTACGCCGGACGCCGACGCCTAACGCCCGACGCCAACGCCCGACGCCCGACGCCAACGCCCGACGCCCGACGCCGAGGGCGGCGGTGGCTTGTGATGCGGGGCCTTGGCGGGGCGGTGGGGGGCCTCGGGCGGCTTCTCGCCGGGCCGCGGGTCATCGGAGCGCGCTGTCGCGCGACCGGACGGCCTTGAGCAGTGCGGCGAGCATGACGATTCCGGCGGCGATGCTCAGCCCGTACTGGACGACGGAGACGGCGGGGTACTCGGGCGCCTCGTAACCGCCAGGCCTGATGAGCGCCCAAGGGAGCTTCCACGCCGCCCATGCGAACAACGATCCCGAAGAAGTGAAGGCGACGGCCATGGGGATCCACAAGGGCATCCTTGGCCGTCCTGTAGCGACGACGCGGATCGCAGCGGCGCCCATGGCCGCCCAGAGGGCGGAGTTGCCGATGAGCAGCCGCCCGTTGACGTCCATCATGTCGCGGTGGGCGGGGGCGAGACCGAGCGTGCCGCCCGCCGTCCAGTACGTCCAGAGGACGACCAACGCTGTGACCAGGAGATACAGCGCCCCCAGGTGGGGACGGCCGAGGCGCGCGGGCAGGCGGTCGCCGACGCGTCCGAGGAACGCGGCCGGCCATCTCTCGCGCAGGTAGACGGGGAGCGCGATGGCGAGCCCCACGGCCATGCCCGCGAAGCCGATGGTGATGAAGACCACCTCCCACGGCGGCATCGCATCCCCGCCGCCGGAGCCGCCCGAGTTACCCGAGCCGCCTCCCGAGTCGCCGCCGAGGAACGCGCTGGCGACCATGTAGGGGATCATCGGGATGAGGAACCCCGCCGCCATCCAGGCGAAGAAGACCACCGGCGCTGCCGGGACGCGGCGTCCGCGAGGTTGCGCGAGGAGCAGCCCCAGGACGACGCCGACGACCGCCATGGCGACGGTGACCGCGTTCAGCAGGATCCAGTCGCCGTCGCTGAAGGACGACGGCGTGTGCCCGAGCAGCGCCGCCACCACCCATACGACCTTGACCAGGAGATACAGCGACAGCGACAGGGCGGCGCCGTAGCCGCCCGCCATGCGCAACGTCGACCATCTGGCGCCGACCTGGTCCGTCTCGACCGGTGCCGCGGTGCCGCTCACCGGTGCGTCCAACCCGTGTTCATGGTGGCGAGCCTCCCGGCGAGCGCCCAGCCGCCGCCTCCCCCACGGGAACCATTCGCCTCACCCGCACGGGCGAGAACGCGTGGAGCCGCCCCCGAAACGCGTGGAGCCGCCCTCGAGGGGACGGCTCCACGCGCGCGCTCTAGCGGTCGGCCGGAAGGAAGCGGTCGATGGCGTCGGCGACCAGGCCGGGCTGCTCGAGCGTCTGCATGTGCGGCGTCCCCGGCAGCACCTCGTACGTGGAGCCCGGGATGCGCTCGGCGACGCCCGACATGATCTCCGGCGTGGTCGAGTAGTCCTCCTCCCCCACGAGGACCAGGGTCGGCGCGTCGAGCGAGGCGAGCTTGCCCTGGACCTCGACGTCCTTGAAGGCGCGCCAGGCGGCGGCCCAGTCGGCGGGGTCGAAGCGCCGGATGAGCTCGCGCGCGTACTGCACGCCCCACCCGTTCGTCGCGAGCGCGGGGGCGGTGAACCAGCGCGTCAGGGTCGGGACGATCTGCGCTTCCATGCCGTCGACCTCGCCGGAGCGCGCCCGTCCTTCGAAGGCGCCGAACGCGTGGTCGGTGGTGGCGAGGAGCGCCAGCGACTCGATGCGCTCGGGCGAGCGCACCGCGAACGTCTGCGCGATGCCGCCGCCCATGGACAGCCCGACCACGTGCGCCCGCTCCACTCCGAACGCGTCGAGGACGCCGCCCATGTCGCGGGCGAGGTCGTCCATGGAGAACGGGCGGGGCGCGCCGGCCGCCGCGCCGTGGCCGCGGAAGTCGTAGGCGAAGACGCGGCGGCCCTGCGACAGGCGCTCCATGATCGGCTCCCACATCCGCCAGTCCACGCCGAGGGAGTGCGAAAGGATCACTGCGGGCCCGTGGTCGCCCTTCTGCGCGACCACGGTCTCGTGGTCGGCCAGCTGGACGCGGTGGAGAGCCGGCTGGTCCGGGACGTCCGCCTCCTTCAGCACCTCATTGACGACGTCCAATGCGTTGAGCGCGCGCGGGAAGCCCGCGTAGACGGCGACGTGCTCCGCGAGCGCGAGCAGTTCGTGGGGCTCGACGCCCTGGTGGAGCGCGCCGCGCACGTGGCTGGCCAGGCGCCGGTCGGCGCCGCCGATGGCCGCCACGATCGCCGCGCTCGCGATCTCCCGGTCCCGGCGGGACAGTTCCGCGCGCGCCAGCGGGCCACCGAACGCCCCGTCGAGCACGGTCTCGTACATCTGCGGAGAAATGCGGCGCACGTCGCCGAAGGCCTGCTCGGCCGGCACGCCCATCAGGCCCTCGTACGCCCTGCGCCCACGCTCGTCACGGTTCATCGTGCCGCTCCTCTTCCGGTAACCCCCGCGCTGTGCGGGACACGTTGATCGTCGCGCCCGCGGCGTCAGATGTCCAAGACATGAATGAGCTGCTGGTGAGATCTCTGGCTTATGACGCGACGGACGCGAAGTCCGGGTGGTCCCGCATGAAGGCGATGAACGCCGACAGTGCCGGCCCCGGCCTGCGGCCCGCCGGCCAGGCCAGCGAGGGCGCCCAGGTCGGCTCCGGATCCAGCCGGACGACGGCGACCGGGAGCCCCGGCTCCTCCGCGATCGAGCGCGGGACGACGGCCGCGGCGAGTCCGACGCTCGCCATCGCCCGCGCCGTGCTGTACTCGCGGGTCTCGAGCCGGATCCGCGCCGCCGCCCCCGCCGCGGCGAGGGCCGACAGCACGATCTCCCGGATCGCCGACCCCGGTGCGAAGCAGGCGAGCTCGATGCCGTCCAGCGCCGCCACCGGCACCCGGTAGCGGCCGGCGAGCGGCGCCGACTCCGCCGTGATGAGCACGAGCGGCTCCTCGCCGAGCGGCAGCGACGCGAGCCGGCGGCCCTCCTCCTGCGGGGGCAGCCGGACGACGGTCGCCGCGTCGAGCCGCCCGCCGTGCAGCCCGGCGATCATCTCCTCGGTGTTGTTCTCCCGCAGCTCGACGTCGACCGCGGGGAACCCGGCGGAGAACTCGGCCAGCAGGCGGGCGAACCTGACCGTCAGCCCGCGCGCGATGCCGAGCCGGATGCGGCCGCGCGTCCCCGCGGCCCAGCCGTGCATCTCCTCCTCCACCGCCGTGATGTCGGCGAGGATCCGTTCGGCGTGCTCGAGGAGGGCGGCCCCGGCCGGGGTGAGCTCCACGCGATGGTTGTCGCGGTCGAACAGGGCGACGCCGAGCTGCCGTTCGAGCTTGCGGATCTGCTGGGACAGCGCGGGCTGCGCTATCTGCAGCTCCTCCGCGGCCCGGGTGAAGTGCAGTTCCCGTGCGACGGCCCGGAAGTATTCGAGCTGGCGAGATCCCATCATCACGCCAGCATCTCACCCAGTGCCGGTGTCAGACCATCGTCATCTCGGGCTCGTGCCGGACCGGGAAGTTCACCGAGGCGGCGATGAAGCACACCTGGTGGGCCCGCTCGTGCAGCCGCGCCGCCTCGCCGGCCCGCGCCGGGTCCGCGAGGGTGACCTCGGGGCGCAGCACGACCTCCTCGAACCGGCCGCCGCCGTCCGGCGTCTCGATCATCGTCCCGTGCGGCCGGTCGACGTAGCCCGTGACGGCGATCCCCTCGCGCGCGCAAAGGCTGAGGTAGGACAGCATGTGGCACTGCGAGAGCGACGCGACGAGCAGCTCCTCGGGGTTCCAGCGGGACGGGTCGCCGCGGAACGAGGGGTCCGCGCTGCCCGCGATCGGCGGCTTGCCGGCGGCCTCCACGTCGTGGGCCCGCTCGTAGGCGCGGTACGAGCTCGTCCCGGATCCGGTGTCGCCCGTCCAGGTCACTGTCACCTCGTAGTGGTGAGTCTTCGCCATCGCGGAACCTCCTCTGGTCGCCCGGACTGTGGTCGCCCGGACTGTGGTCGCCCGGGCTCTGGTCGCCCGGATCGGTAGGGCCGGCGTCCTCAGGTGAGCGTCGCGCCGGTGGCGCGGGCGTGGTCTCCGGCGATGCGGCCGGCGAGCGCCCGGTCGCCCTGGACGATCGCCCGCAGCAGGCGCCGGTGCTCGTCGGCGACCGTGTCCGGGCGGTCCGGCGGGGCGAGCGAGGCGCGGGTCGAGACGATGATCTGGTCCCACAGCCGGTCGAGCGTCTCCAGCGCGATCGGGTTCGCGGCCATCTCCGCGATCCCGCGGTGGAACCCCCGGTTGAGGGCGATGGCCCGGTCGAGGTCGCCGGCGGCCGTGACCTCCTCGAGCAGCGCCGCGTGCCGTTCGAGATCGTCCAGGTCGGCGGGCGGGACGCGGCCGGCCCGCTGCCGGTCGGCGGCGAGTTCCGCGGTGAGCGCCTCTAGCGCGGCTCGCACCGCGTAGGCGTGGCCGAGCCGCTCGGGGGTGAGCGCGTTGACGACCACGCCCCGGCCGGTCCCCTCGACGAGCCCGTCGCCCTCCAGCCGGCGGAGCGCCTCCCGCACGGGCGTCCGGCTCACCTCCAGCGCTGCGCTCACCGACAGCTCGGTAAGCCGCTCGCCCGGCGTGTACCGGCCCGCGACGATCAGGTCCCGGAGCTGCCTGTACACCACGTCCGTCTGCACGCATGCAATGTATGCAATGGATGCTTTGCATGCAACACGCCTTGGTCAGGCCGGTGCGGACGCGGCGATGCCGACGCGGTTCCAGGCGTTGATGGCGGCGATCGTCCAGACCAGGTGCGTCAGCCGCGTCTCGTCGAAGTGCTCGCGGGCGGCGGCGACCACCCTCATCGGGCACGCCCGCGGCGGTGATCAGGGTCATGGCCTCGGCGAGGCCGAGGGCGGCGCGCTCGGGTCCCGTGAACAAGGGGCTCTCGCGCCAAGAGGCCAAGGCCTGGAGGCGATCCTGCCCCTCTCCCGCCGTCAGGGCCGCTCGCGTGTGGAGGGAGAGGCAGACCGCGCAGCCGTTGATCTCGGAGACGCGGATGCGGACGAGTTCGGCCAGCGCCCGGTCGAGCGGCCCGCTCGCGGCCGCGTCGACCCCGGCCATCGCGGCATGGACTCCGGGGGCCGCGGCATGGACGTCGATTCGCTTCCCGGTCATCGCACCTCCTTGGGACGGCGCCCCTGTACCGAATGCATCGCGTACGAGCAGGCGCGGAAGCCGGGGTGGGCCAGCAGCGCCCGCACGTCGGCCAGCTGCCCGTCGGTCATTCCCGCGCGGACGAACTCGTCGCGCAGGTGGCGGGTGTGGTGAGCGAGGAGCCGCAGCCCAGGCGAGCGTGGGGTCCACAGCTCCAGGCGGCATTGCGACGAGACGTCGACGAGCCCTGCCCAGCGCATCGCGCCGGCCGCCTTGCGTCCCCAGGCGACGTCGACGTTCCTCCCGGACATCAGCCGGTTCTTGGTCGTCGTGAACGTCCGGTAGAGGTCGTGCGCGGCGGAGTCGGGAGCTTGCAGGGCCGGGGCGCGCGCCGCGTCGAACTCGTCGATCTGCATGATGCCGCCGGGTCTGAGCGCGCGCACGAGCCGGTCCAGCACCGCGAGGCGTTCGGGCAGCAGCCTCAGCAGGAGCCGGGCATGGACGAGGTCGAACTCGCCTTCGGGCAACGGGTCGCGGACGATGTCGTGCCGCCGATGCCGGTGACCAGTTCGAGCATCCGGTCCGCGCGGTCGCCCGCCCAGCCGGTGCAGTTCTCGTGCGCCAGGACCAGGCCGTGGTCCTCGGCGCGGCGGGCCAGCTCGCGCAGCCGCTCGCGGGCGCGGCGGCCCCACTCCGCGTCGTCCAGGCCGCCGGACGGGTACGACATGACCCGCACCAGCCGCGTGCCGAGGACGGCGCAGCGCCGAGCGAGGATCTCGAGTTCGTCGAGGTCGAGCGCGAAGTCGCCGGTCACCGGGCGCGACCAGTCGCCGATCTTGGACGCGACGGCCGCCACGTCCGTCCCCGCCGCGCCCAGCCGCTCGGCCGCGCCGCGGAACGCCCGCTCGTCCAGCCGCGCGACGGGAGTGCCGCCGATCGTGCGCAGCTCCAGCCGGTTCCAGCCGAGCTCCGCGACCGCGCCGATCTGGTCCGCGAGGCCCGGCGCGGCCTCGTCGCCGAAGCCGGCGAGCCGGATCCCGTCCGCCGGGGCCTCACCGGATCGCCGCGGTACCCCGGGCCTCCTCTCGCCTGTCGCCGTCCGCGGCGCACATCCGCTTGGCCTCGGCGAGCAGCCGGACCGCGTCGACCTGCACCGGGAGCGTCAGGTGCATCGACGACACCGATCGCGTGCAGCGGACGTACGCGCCGTGCAGGAACGCCGGGAACGCGTCGTCGGCGAACACGTCCCTGGTCGCGTCGCCGCCGGGCCGGACGGTCCGCAGCTGCGCGGTGTGGTCGGCGTCGCTGCACGGGTAATGGCCGACGAGCACGGCCTGGTCGAAGTGCAGGGTGATGCTCCGCTCGCGGACCGGGGACGTCAGGTCCGAATCGATCTCGCTGCGGACGCCGGCGGCGTGCTCCAGCCGTAAGCGGGCCCGCCCTAGGCGCGGTACCCGCGTCCGTTCGAGGACCATGTCCTCCCAGGACGCGTCGGCGACCCGCGCCCCCGGCGAGGCTGAGCACGACGGCGAGCGCGTGCGGCAGCTCGACGTCGAACGCGGTCGGGTGATCGCTCGCGGCGATGCTGCGGGTGAACCGCGGCTTGTTCTGGACGACGCGGATCCGCCGCAGTGCACCGAACTCGCCCGCGGTGACCGCCGCCCGGAGCCGCCGGGTGAGGCCGCTGTCGAGCCAGTGCGTGGCGACCGTGACGTCCAGCCCCCAGCGGCGCCGGATCCGGGCCACCTCCGCCAGTCCCGGCAGGTCCACGGCCAGCGGCTTCTCCACGATGATCTTGCGGTAGCCGAGCCCGGCCGGCCGGTCCAGCAGCGCGGCGCGGACCTGCGGAGGCGTGCACAGGTGCGCCACCGTCCGCGCGGGCGGGCAGCACCGGGCCGCCTCCTCCAGCGACTCCGCCCGCACCAGCCCGGGCACGTCGGCCGGCGGGCCGAGCGGGTCGACCGCGACGATCGGCGCGCGGGCCAGCAGCCCGGGCGCGGCGGCGCGCACCTTGACCAGCGACGGCAGGTGCAGGCCCTGCCCCTCCCGACGATGAGCGTATGCAACATGGCAGGTCAAAGCCCTTTCCGGCGCGCACGCGGGAGGCGGTTCAGGCGACCGAGAACAGGCCTTCCTGACAGCGAGTCAAGCTAATTGCCGCGCGTCAGAGGCCGACGCCCGACGAACATTGAACACTAAGGGTGACAAGGAACTTGCTCAGCGTTATGCAACCGCGCGAGCCGGGCATCATCGCCGCGTTCCCCACTCGACTCACGAGGAGCCGCATGCCCATCCCCTCACGTCTGGCCACCTGCGCCACCGCGATCACAGCAGCACTTCTCGCCGCGTCGGCGGCACCCGCCGCCAAGGCGCAGGAACGGGCCGCACCACCGGACGGCAAGATCATCGTCTTCGTCAGCGAGGGCGCGCAGATCTCCTGGGCCGGCACCCGGCTGAAGGAATATCCGCCCTCGCCGAACTGCCAATCCTTCCCGCCCGGCGCGCACGTCGCCGTGAACGACGGCACCGCCCGCCTGCTGTTCTGCTCCGACCCGTTCTGCACCGTCCCCGTACCGCCGCCGTTCACTTGCATCGCCCCCGGTTACGGCGCACACGTCTCCCCCACCGGCGGTTTCCGGACCGGCTGACGGCACGAACGGAAAACCGGCGGTGGACTCGTCCGCCGCCGGTTTTCCTGGCACGTCCGCATCGGGCGCGGGAATCGCACACTCACTCCGCCGCGGCGCCGTCCCGGGACCGCACCTCGTGGCGGGTGCGCGGCATCATCACGGCGGCGGCGATCAGCCACAGCAGCCCGCCGAACCGGACGACCGGGACCAGGAAGGCGAACCCGGAGCCCACCAGCGTGAGCGTCCCGGCCATACCCGCAAGGGCGATCGCCAGCCCGATCCAGCACATCGGCCGCGGCAGCAGCCGGGCGAGCAGGCCCGTCACCGACAGGCCCGCGACGAGCAGGGCGAACGTCGCCGCGTAGGCGGGACCGCCGGACAGGAACGACAGGTCCGCGAGCGCCCGCGCCAGCGCCGGGCTCGCGTCCGCGGGGAGCCGTCCGCCGGCCCAGCCGAACATCGCGCTGAGCGCGAGCATGCCGGCCGCGAGGATCCCGCCGGCCAGGGTGATCGCCGAGCCCGGCGCGGTGATGCCCAGCGCGCGCAGCCGCCGGTAGAGCACGCCGGCGGCCACCGTGAGCGGGAACGCCGAGCCGAGGAGCAGGAAGGTCCCGGCCTTGATGGCGGTCCCGTGGTCCTGGGCGTACCGCAGCACCTCGGCGCCGGACGCGTCCGGATGCGGCGTGGACCGGTTGGCCGCCACGTAGGCGATGGTCAGCGCGGTGAAGGCGAGGACGGGCACCAGCAGCGGCGGCCCGGACTGCGGGCGGCGGCCGGCCCGCGCGGCGGTCTGCGTGTTCATGTTCTCTCCCTCTCGACGAACCGTATACATTTGATAATGATTACAAGATGGAACGATTGTCAAGAGGCTACGATGTCGCCATGACCGCGAGCCCACCCACGCCCCGGCCGGGCGTCGCCTTCCTGCTGGCCCAGCTCGGGGCGCACGCCGCCGGCCTGTTCGCCGAGCGGATCGCCGGCCTGGACCTGACGCCCGCGCAGGCTGGGCTGCTGCGCATGCTCGCGGCCACCCCCGGCCGCAGCCAGCGCGAGTTCGCCGACCACCTCGGCATGCCGCCGAGCCGGTTCGTCCCGTTCGCCGACGAGCTCGAGGAGCGCGGCCTCATCGAACGCCGCAGGAACGCGAGCGACCGCCGCGTCTACGCGCTGCACCTCACCGAGAAGGGCGAGGCCCTACTCGCCGAACTCGCCCAGGCGGGCATGGCGCACGAACGGCTGCTCTGCGAGGCCCTCACCGACGAGGAGCACGACCGCCTCCTCGCCCTGCTCCGCCGCATGGCCGACCAACAAGGCCTGCGCCCCGACGTCCACCCCGGCTACCGCACCCTCCGCCCCAAACCCAAACCCTGACCCCCAGCACACAGAAAGGGGATCCGGAACCCCGGATCCCCTCACAACACACCCTCAACCAACCGCCGCCCCAACAGCGCCAAGGCAGACCTCTACTGCCGAACGCCGAAGCGGGGGACCCGGCACACGCCGAATCCCCCGCCTCAGTTGGTCAGGCCGTGGTCGGTGTCAGCTGCAGCCGCTGGTGGAGCCGCAGCCTTCGCAGACGTAGCAGCTGCCCGCCGGGCGCATCTTGGTGCCGCAGGTGAGGCAGAGCGGCGCGTCGGCGGTGCGGCCCTGGCGGCTCTCGATGACCTCCATCGACGAGCGCGCCTCGGGCGCGGGCGCCGGGACCGCCGGACGGGTGATCTCCGCCGACTGGGCGAGGGTCTCGTGCTCGATCTCCTCCTCGGCGTGCAGGGTCGCCGGGTCCTCCCCGTTGGCCTGCATCGCGCGCTCCTCGGCGGTGAAGATGCCGAGGCCCGCGCGCTCGTCGTAGGGCAGGTGGTCCAGCGCCAGGCGGCGGAAGATGTAGTCCATCACCGAGGTGGCCATGCGGATGTCGGGGTCGTCGGTCATCCCGGCGGGCTCGAACCGCATGTTGGTGAACTTCTCCACCCAGGTCTCCAGCGGCACGCCGTACTGGAGGCTGATGGAGATCGCCATGGAGAAGGCGTCCATCACGCCGGCGAGGGTGGAGCCCTGCTTGCCGAGCTTGAGGAACACCTCGCCGAGACCGTCGTCCGGGTAGGACGAGGCGGTCATGTAGCCCTCGGCGCCCGCGACGGAGAACCGGGTGACGGTCGCGGGCCGCTGCTTCGGCAGCCGCTTGCGGACGGGCCGCACCTCGACCGGGGCCGCCTCCGCCTTCGACTCCTCCTTCTTGCCGGCGGCCGACAGCGGCTGGCCGACCTTGCAGTTGTCGCGGTAGATCGCCAGGGCCTTCAGGCCGAGCCGCCAGCCCTCGAAGTACACCTTCTCGATGTCCTCGACGGTGGCCTGCTCCGGCATGTTGACGGTCTTGGAGATCGCGCCGGACAGGAACGGCTGCGTCGCCGCCATCATCCGGACGTGCCCCATCGGGCTGATCGCCCGCTCGCCCATCGCGCAGTCGAACACCTCGTAGTGCTCGGGCCGCAGCCCGGGCGCGTCCACGACGTGGCCGTTCTCGCCGATGTACTCGACGATCGCCTCGATCTGCTCCTGCTGGTAGCCGAGCTTGCGCAGGGCGCGCGGCACCGTCTGGTTGACGATCTGCATCGAGCCGCCGCCGACGAGCTTCTTGAACTTCATCAGCGCGAGGTCGGGCTCGATGCCGGTGGTGTCGCAGTCCATCATCAGGCCGATGGTGCCGGTCGGGGCCAGCAGCGACGCCTGCGCGTTGCGGTAGCCGTGCTTCTCGCCGGCCTTCAGGCACTCCTGCCACTGCTTGGCGGCGGCGGCGTGGATCGCCTTGTCCATGTCGTCGAGGGTGCGGATGTCGTCGTTCGCGGCGGCGTGCTTGCGCATGACGCGCTTGTGGCCCTCGGCGTTGCGCGCGTAGCCCGCGTACGGGCCGACGACGCCGGCGATCTCGGCGGAGCGGCGGTAGGCGACGCCGGTCATCAGCGAGGTGATGGCCGCGGCGAGGGACCGGCCGCCCTCGGAGTCGTAGGCGTGGCCGGTCGCCATCAGCAGCGCGCCCAGGTTGGCGTAGCCGATGCCGAGCTGCCGGTAGTCGCGGGTGGTCTGCGCGATCTTCTCGGTCGGGAAGTCGGCGAAGGTGATGGAGATGTCCATCGCGGTGATGATCAGCTCGGTGAGCTTGACGAACTTCGCGACGTCGAAGGTCCCCTCGTCGGTGAGGAACTTCAGCAGGTTGATGCTGGCGAGGTTGCAGGACGAGTTGTCCAGCGACATGTACTCCGAGCACGGGTTGGACGCGGTGATCCGGCCCGACTCGGGGTTGGTGTGCCAGTCGTTGATCGTGTCGTCGTACTGGATGCCGGGGTCGGCGCACTCCCAGGCGGCCTGGGCCATCAGCCGGAACAGCTCCTTGGCCTTGATCGTCTCGACGACCTCGCCGGTCATCCGGGCGCGCAGCCCGAACTCGCCGTCGGACTCGACGGCGTGCATGAACTCGTCGGAGACCCGGACGGAGTTGTTGGCGTTCTGGTACTGGACGCTGCCGATGTCCTTGCCGCCGAGGTCCATGTCGAACCCGGCGTCCCGCAGCGCGCGGATCTTGTCCTCCTCGCGCGCCTTGGTCTCGATGAACTCGGCGATGTCGGGGTGGTCGACGTCGAGCACGACCATCTTCGCGGCGCGGCGGGTGGCGCCGCCCGACTTGATCGTCCCGGCGGACGCGTCGGCGCCGCGCATGAACGACACGGGGCCGCTGGCGGTGCCGCCGGACGACAGCAGCTCCTTGCTGGAGCGGATGCGGGACAGGTTCAGGCCGGCGCCGGAGCCGCCCTTGAAGATCACGCCCTCTTCCTTGTACCAGTCCAGGATCGACTCCATCGTGTCGTCCACGGACAGGATGAAGCAGGCCGACACCTGCTGCGGCGACTTGGTGCCGACGTTGAACCAGACCGGCGAGTTGAAGCTGAACAGCTGGTGGACCAGCGCGTACTTCAGCTCGTGGTCGAAGACCTCGGCGTCCTGCTCGGAGGCGAAGTAGCCGTTCTCGAGGCCGGTCCGGACGTACACGCCGACGACGCGGTCGACGAGCTGCTTGAGGCTCCACTCGCGCTGCGGCGTGCCGACCGCGCCGCGGAAGTACTTGGACGTGACGATGTTGACGGCGTTCAGCGACCAGAAGTCGGGGAACTCCACACCGCGCTGCTCGAAGTTGACCGAGCCGTCGCGCCAGTTGGTCATGACGACGTCGCGGCGTTCCCAGCGCAGCTCGTCGTAGGGGTGGACGCCGGGCGTGGTGAAGATCCGCTCCACCTTCAGCCCCTTGCGGCCCCCCTTGCCGCGCCGTGCCGGGCCGCTGACCGTCTCCGTCATGACTTCCCCCTCCCGGGCCCTCCCGCCGGGCCCTGTACAGGAACAACTCCGCCGCCGCCCGGGCCATGCCCGTGCGGAGGCGCCTTCACAATGTGCTTCTCGTATTTCCGGAACCGCCCCTACCGGGGCGGGCCGGGCTCCCCCGAGGAACCGGCCTTCCGCAGCGCTTCGATCTCCTTGGCGAAGTCGTCCAGCGACTCGAAGCTCCGGTAGACCGAGGCGAATCGCAGATAGGCGACCTCATCGAGTTCACGAAGGGGCCCCAGGATCGCGAGGCCGACCTCGTGCGAGGGGATTTCCGCGGATCCGGACGATCTGATCGCCTCTTCGACCCGCTGCCCCAGCTTCGCGAGCGCATCCTCGTCCACCGGGCGGCCCTGGCAGGCCCTGCGCACCCCGGCGATGATCTTTTCCCGGGAGAACGGCTCGGTGACCCCGCTGCGCTTGGCCACCATCACGAGCACATTCTCCTGCGTGGTGAATCGCTTGCCGCATTCCGCGCACGCGCGGCGGCGCCGAATGGCGCTGCCGTCGTCGGTGGAACGGCTGTCGATCACTTTGGTGTCAGGGTTGCGGCAGAACGGGCAGTGCACGCGCTATCCCTCCCCTGACGGAAACGAGTCACCCCGACTGCACGCCATATATAGGTGACTTACATCAGTGTGACTACTAGATGTTGTGGTCAACCGTACGGCTCGGCGGACGGCTGCGCAACCTGATCCGGGGCCTCGGGAGGGGACCCGCGTCACATCCGCCACGTAGATCCAGGTCACGCCGGACGATCAGGTTCCCGGTCCCGGGCGTGTCGCCGCGGACGTCCGGACGAGGGCGCCGGGGAGGGGTTCAGCCGGGCAGGACGAGCCGCTGGCCGGGCTGTACCGTGGGGTCGCCGCCCATCCCGTTGAGGTCGATGATCCGCTGGACGGTGACGCGCGGGTCGGCGCCGGGGTCACAGTCCGTGGCGATGCGCCAGAGCGTGTCGCCGGGCTCGACGACGGCGGTCCGGACGTGCCCGGAGCGCCCGTGGTGGTCGGCGCGGCCGCCGGCGAAGGCGCCGGTGCCGCCGTCCAGCCAGAGGGCGGCGAGCGTGACGGCGGCGGCGATGAGCACCAGGACGGCGCGCCCGCGCCGGGTCAGCCGGATCGGGGCGCGCTCGGGCCGCAGCGGAACGCGTTCACCGGACGGCGAATCGGGCATCTCCACCCTCCTCGACTTCGAATGAATTTTCGATCGAACGCCTGTACGATGTTGTACCGCAGCCCACCCGCGAAACGCGAGCACATCTTCGAACAATTGTTTGATCATTTCGTCCGGACGCGATAGCGTTCATGACAAGGAGTGACGGATCGAGGCGCCCGGGAGGCGACGAGCGATGAGCAAGGTCCGGGAGCTGCCCGACGGGCCCATGGACGAGACGGGCCTGACCCAGCGGCAGCGCATGGTGCTGGAGGTGATCCGCGACTCGGTCCAGCGCCGGGGGTACCCGCCCTCGATGCGCGAGATCGGCGAGGCGGTCGGCCTGACCAGCACCTCCAGCGTGTCGCACCAGCTCCGGGCCCTGCAGCGCAAGGGGTACCTGCGGCGCGACCCGAACCGCCCGCGCGCGGTCGAGGTCCGCGTCCCCGGCGCGACGCCGGTGCGCACCGAGCCCGACTCCTACGAGGCCGTGGGCGGCCAGGAGACCTCGACGCGGCCCGCGCCCGCCTACGTGCCGCTCGTCGGCCGGATCGCCGCCGGTGGCCCGATCCTGGCCGAGGAGGCCGTGGAGGACGTGTTCACGCTGCCCAAGCAGCTCGTCGGCGAGGGCACGCACTTCCTGCTGAAGGTCACCGGCGACTCGATGATCGAGGCCGCGATCGCGGACGGCGACTGGGTCGTGGTGCGCCAGCAGCCGGTCGCCGAGCAGGGCGACATCGTCGCCGCCATGATCGACGGCGAGGCCACGGTGAAGACGTTCAAGCGCAAGGACGGCCACATCTGGCTGATGCCGCAGAACCCGGCCTACGAGCCGATCCCCGGCGACGAGGCGTCCGTGCTCGGGCGCGTCGTGGCGGTCCTGCGCAAGATGTAACGCGCGGCAGGAGCAGCGCGCCGCAGGTGCGGCGGCGCGGCCCCGCTGTGACACGCGCGCGGCCCGCTGGGGGCGCGCGAGCGATGCTGAGAGGCGGCCGCGGGAGACGATCCCCGCGGCCGCCTCAGCGCGCCGTCGAACCGTCCGCTAGCGCTTCGGGACGATGTTCACGATCTTCGGCGCCCGGACGATGATCTTGGCGATCTCCGCGCCGCCCAGCGCGTCCTGGACCTTGCCGGAGGCCAGCGCCAGCCGCTCCAGCTCCTCGGCGGCGATGCCGGGCGGCACGTCCAGCCGGTCGCGGACCTTGCCGGCGACCTGCACGACGCACGTCACCGACTCCTCCACCAGCAGCGCCGGGTCGGCCTGCGGCCAGCCCGCGCGGATCACCGGCGCGGTGCGTCCCAGCAGCTCCCATGCCTCGTCGGCGGTGTAGGGGGCGAACAGCGACAGCAGCACCGCGATCGCCTCGGCGGCCTCGCGGACGGCCGGGTCGGCGGCGCCGGGCCCGGAGTCGATCGCCCGGCGGGTCGCGGTGACCAGCTCCATGATCCGCGCGATCGCCACGTTGAACCGCTGCGTCTCGACCATCTTCGTGGCCTCGTCGACGGTGCGGGCGGTGGCGCGGCGCAGCTCGGTGTCGCCGGACGCCGGGTCGGCGCCGGGCGCGGAGGACACCTCGGACGCGATGCGGTGCACCCGGGTCAGGAACTTCGACATGCCGTGCGGCGACACGTCGGCCCAGTCGATGTCGTCCTCCGGCGGGCCGGAGAACAGCATCGCCAGCCGGACCACGTCCACGCCGAACTCGCCGATCTGGTCGCCCAGGTCGACCAGGTTGCCGGTCGACTTCGACATCCCGCTGCCGTTCAGGATCACCTGGCCCTGGTTCAGCAGCCGGGTGAACGGCTCGGTGAAGTCGACCATGCCCATGTCGTACAGGACCTTGGTGAAGAACCGGCTGTACAGCAGGTGCAGGATGGCGTGCTCGACGCCGCCGGTGTACTGGTCGACCGGCATCCACCGGCGGACCTGCTCGACGTCGAACGGGCCGTCCTCGTACCCCGGCGAGCAGTACCGGAAGTAGTACCAGGACGAGTCGACGAAGGTGTCCATGGTGTCGGTGTCGCGCCGGGCGGCGCCGCCGCACTTCGGGCAGTCCACGGTCACCCAGTCGGACGCGGCGGCCAGCGGCGAGGTGCCCTTGGGCGCCAGGTCGGCGCCGCGCAGGTTCTCCGGCAGCCGGACGGGCAGCTGGTCGTCGGGGACGGGGACCTCGCCGCACGCCTCGCAGTGCACGATCGGGATCGGGCAGCCCCAGAAGCGCTGCCGGGACACCAGCCAGTCGCGCAGCCGGAAGTTGACGGAGGCGCGTCCGGTTCCGCGCTCGTCCAGCACCTCGATGATGCGGGCGATGCCGTCGGCCTTGCCCATCCCGTCGATCGGGCCGGAGTTGACCAGCCGGCCGTCGCCGGGGGTGGCGATGCCGGTCTCGGCGGGGTCGGGCAGGCCGGTCTCCACCACGACGCGGACGGGCAGGCCGAACTTCAACGCGAAGTCCAGGTCGCGCTGGTCGTGCGCGGGCACCGCCATGATCGCGCCGTGCCCGTACTCGGCCAGCACGTAGTCCGACGCCCAGACCGGCAGCCGCTCGCCGTTGACCGGGTTGACCGCGTAGCGGCCCAGGAACACGCCGGTCTTCTCGCGCTCGGTGGACAGCCGCTCGATCTCGCTCTCCCGGGAGACCTCCTCGCGGTAGGCCTCGAACGCGGCCCGCTGGTCGGGGTGGCAGATCTCCTCGGCCAGCGCGGCGTCGGCGGCGACGACCATGAACGTGGCGCCGAACAGGGTGTCGGGACGGGTGGTGTAGACGGTGACGGGCTCGTCCCGGCCCTCGATCACGAAGTCGACGTCGGCGCCGGTGGAGCGGCCGATCCAGTTGCGCTGCATCAGCAGGACGCGCTCGGGCCACTTGCCCTCCAGCTGCGCCATGTCGTCCAGCAGCCGGTCCGCGTAGTCGGTGATCTTGAAGTACCACTGGGTCAGCACGCGCTTCTCGACCAGCGCGCCGCACCGCTCGCAGTGCCCGCCGACGACCTGCTCGTTCGCCAGGACGGTCTGGTCCTTCGGGCACCAGTTGACGTGGCCGCCCTTGCGGTAGGCCAGGCCCCGCTCGTAGAAGCGCAGGAACAGCCACTGCGTCCACTTGTAGTACTCGGGGTCGGAGGTGTGCAGGCGGCGGGACCAGTCGAAGGACGGGGCGTAGCGGTGGAACGAGGCGGCCTGCGTCTCGATGTTGGCGTACGTCCACTCGGCGGGGTGCGAGTCGCGCTTGATCGCGGCGTTCTCGGCGGGCAGGCCGAAGGAGTCCCAGCCGATGGGGTGCAGGACGTTGTGGCCGCGCTGGAACCAGTAGCGGGCGACGACGTCGCCGATGGCGAACGCCTCGGCGTGGCCCATGTGCAGGTCACCGCTGGGGTAGGGGAACATGTCCAGCGCGTAGCGCCGCTCGCGGCCGTCGTCCTTGTCCTCGGCCGTGAAGGGGTCGAGCTCCGCCCAGCGGGCCTGCCACTTGTCCTGAACCGCCCGTGGGTCGTACTGCTCGTCGCTGCTCACGCTTCCGCTCCGGTCTCCATCTGGGGTTCACAGGGCCAACGGGCCGTCCGTCACATGAAACGACCCCTCGCGAAGGAGGGGCCACCACGTCGACGTCTATGCGTCAACGTGGTCGTTGAAGGAGCAGCCTGGCTGACATACATCAAGAGTAGCGCAACCGCAAGCCTTCACGCGGTGCCTATAGGGCGCGCGGAGGGGTCGGGCGCTCGGGGCGGGAGGGGGTTGACGCGCGGGACGGGATCGTCGATGCTCTCATTCAAAAGGAAAGTTTCCTATTAGAAGCGGACGGGCGCTCCTACCCGCCCGCCTCGTGAGCGGCTGCCGACTCCGACCCACCCCCCGCCAAGGAGGATCGCGTATGCCCCGCCGATTCCGCATGCCCGCCATGCCCGGCATGCCCCGCAAGAGGACCCTCGCCGTCGCCGCCGCCGTGGGCGCCGGCGCCTCGCTCCTCACCGCGGCTCCCGCGCTCGCGCACGGCTACACCAGCAACCCGCCCAGCCGGGCGCTCCTGTGCAAGCAGGGCGCGGTGCAGAACTGCGGCCCCATCCAGTGGGAGCCGCAGAGCACGGAAGGCCCCAAGGGCTTCCCCCAGTCCGGCCCCGCGGACGGGACGATCTGCGCGGCCGGCGACAGCCGCTGGGCCCCGCTCGACGACCCGCGCGGCGGCACCTGGCCCGCGACGAAGGTGTCCAGCGGGCCGTACACCTTCACTTGGCATCTCACCGCCGCGCACGCCACCACCTCGTTCCGCTACTTCATCACCAAGGACGGCTGGAACCCCGCCCAGCCGCTCACGCGCGCGCAGCTCGACCTGACGCCGTTCCTGCAGGTGAACTACGGCGGCCAGCGCCCGCCGTACGACGTCGGCCACAGCGGCTCGCTCCCCGCCAAGCACGGCCGGCACATGATCCTCGCGGTGTGGGACATCGCCGACACCGGCAACGCCTTCTACCAGTGCTCGGACGTGGACTTCGGCTGATCTCCGCGGCGGCCGGACGGCCGTGACCGACCACCCCCCGGCGGGCCGCCCCGCTCCAGGCGGCCCGCCCCCAGGCGGCCGGGTGGGACCCCGCGTCCCACCTGGCCACCTGGTCATAGACTCCTCGGTAACCAACCGGCCGGTCACCGTTCCGCGCGAGGAGTGCCATGCTCAACCTGTCCGTGCTGCTGGAGGACGCCGCCAGGGAGACGCCCGACCGCGACGCCGTGGTCTTCGGCGACCTGCGGCTCTCCTACTCCTTCGTCGACGCGGTCGCGAACCAGGTCGCGAACCTGCTGCGGTCGCGCGGCGTCCGCCCCGGCGACAAGGTGGCGCTGTCCAGCCCGAACCTGCCGTACTTCCCGATGGTGTACTTCGGGGCGCTCAAGGCCGGCGCGGTGGTCGTCCCGCTGAACGTGCTGCTCAAGCCGCGCGAGATCGGCTACCACCTGAGCGACTCCGACGCGAAGGCGTTCTTCTGCTTCGAGGGGACGCCGCAGCTGCCGCTCGGCGAGACCGGGCACGCCGGGTTCCAGCAGGCCGAGGGCTGCGAGCACTTCTTCCTGCTGCCCGCGAACCCCGCCGCGGCCGAGTCGCCGATCGAGGGCGCCGAGCTGTTCTGGGCGGCGCTCGCCGGGCAGCCCGACACCTTCGACACCGAGCGGACCGAGGGCACCGACACCGCGGTGATCATCTACACCAGCGGGACGACCGGGCAGCCGAAGGGCGCCGAGCTCACGCACGGCAACCTGCTGATGAACGCGATGGTGGACGACACGCTGTTCGCGCGGACGCTGCACGACACGTCGCTGGTGACGCTGCCGCTGTTCCACATCTTCGGGCAGACGTGCGTGATGAACGTCGGGTTCTACCGGCGCGGGACGCTCGTCATGCAGCCGCGGTTCGACGCCAAGGAGGCGGTCGAGCTGATGGTGAAGGAGAAGGTGACCATCTTCGCCGGCGTCCCGACCATGTACTGGGCGCTGCTGAGCGACGACACCTCCGCCGAGGACGTCGCGGCGATCCGGGAGAACCTGCGGGTCGCGGTGTCCGGCGGCGCGGCGCTGCCGATGGAGGTCATCAAGGGCGTCCGGGACAAGTTCGGGATGAACGTCCTGGAGGGCTACGGGCTGTCGGAGACGTCGCCGGTGTGCTCGTTCAACCGGCCCGACCGGCCGACGAAGCCGGGCTCGATCGGGCTGCCGGTCTGGGGCGTGGAGATGAAGCTCGTCAACGACGAGTGGAAGGACGTCGAGGGCGAGGGGCCCGGCGAGATCGCCGTGCGCGGCCACAACATCATGAAGGGCTACTACAACCGGCCCGAGGCGACCGCCGAGGCGATCAAGGACGGCTGGTTCCGCACCGGCGACGTGGCCCGCCGCGACGAGGACGGCTACTACTACATCATCGACCGCTCCAAGGACATGATCATCCGGGGCGGCTACAACGTGTACCCGCGGGAGCTGGAGGAGGTCCTCATGACCCATCCGGACGTCTCGCTGGCCGCCGTGGTGGGCGTCCCGCACCCGAGCCACGGCGAGGAGGTCAAGGCGTACATCATCCGCAAGCCGGGCGCCGCGGTCACCGAGGACGAGCTGATCGCCTGGGGCAAGGAGCAGTTCGCCAACTACAAGTACCCCCGGATCGTGGAGTTCCGCGACGAGCTCCCGATGACCGCCACCGGCAAGATCCTCAAGCGCGAGCTCCGCTAGCCGGACGCGCTGGCGTGGGGGGGGGCGGGGGTGGGTGGGGGGGGGGGACGAGGGCGGGCCGCCCCCCGCCGCCGCGGGCGGCCGGGGG